>NZ_BAABAT010000023.1:0-181137 GCF_039537565.1 Dactylosporangium darangshiense | reverse complement strand
TTCGCCGGGGCGGCCGTCGCGCTGCTGACGGCGAGCTACGCCGTCTGGGTCCTGCTCGACACCATCCGCACCGCCGGCACCCTTTGGTGAGATCCTAGGCCGCGCTGATCCACGAGACAGGCCCTAGTCTCACACGGCCCCACCTCGGGGCGCGGCCCGCCGCGGACTCAGGTGGCGACGATCGCGCACTCAGACCCCCGAAATCGTCGGAGAGGCGAGCCTGCCGGTGGCAGTTCCGGCCGTTGCCGCCGCCGTGCGGGTGTGCCCGGACCACGCCGTCGCAGACGATTCCAGGGGTCGCGCCGCTGGGCTACCGTGACCGGCATGCGCCGTCCCGGGCTTGTGCTCGTCGCCGTCGAGGCGTTGGTGGTACTCGTGCTGCTGCCCGTCACGGTGAACGTCGCCACCGGTGGGTCGGCGCCGCCTGGGCTGTCGGGGCTGCGGCCCTTCGCCTGGTACGCGGTCGCCGCGCTGGCGCTGGTCGCGGTCGGCGTGCCGGCCTGGCGCTACCTCGGCGACGGGCGGGGACTCGGCGGCGTGGGCTACAGCCGGTACCACCGCGAAACCCAGCGCGAACGGGTGCTGCAACGGCTCCGGGCGCGGGTCGACGGCGAGCTGGCCCGGGCGCTGGCCGACGTGCCCTGGATCCCGCCCCGGCTGGCCGTGCGCCCGGACGCCGTGCGACCCTCGCCGGACCTGCTGCCCGCTGCGGCCGCCGAGGGGCCTCCCGGCGACGTGCGGGAGGCGTTCGAGCGCTCCGACCGCAGCCTGCTCGTGCTCGGCGGGCCCGGCGCCGGCAAGTCGACCCTGCTGCTCGATCTGGCCCGGCGGCTGCTGGACGGCGACGCCGTGCCTGTGCTGCTCGGGCTGGGCGGTTGGCGGGACGTGCCCGGCCGGGCCGGCCCGGCGACGTTTACGCGCTGGTGCGTGGCCGAGATGGCGCGGCACAACGGGATTCCGCGGCCGCTGGCCGCCCAGTGGCTGCAGGACGACGAGGTGGTGCTGCTCTTCGACGGGCTCGACGAGATGCCGCAGCGGCTGCGCGAGGGGTTTCTCGCTATCCTGGCCGCGGTGCAGCGCGAGCGCGGGCCGCTGGCGATGGCGGTGACGTGCCGGACCGCCGAGTACGAGCGGTTGCGGCCCGGGCTGGACGCCCAGGGCGCGGTCGAGATCGAGCCGCTGGTCCGGTCCGATGTGGACGCTCTGCTGGAGCGCGCGGACGACCTCGGGGGCCTGAGCGAGGCCTGGCGGGCCGATGCGCGGCTGCGGGAGCTGGTCGACTCTCCGCTGTTGCTGGCCTTGCTGGCCGCGCAGGCGCGGGCCGGCCGCGTGGGCGCCTCGGGCGGTGGACGGTCGCTGCTGCTGGAGCGGTACCTCACGGTCGCGCTGTCCGGCCGCGCGTACCCGCCGGGCCGCCCCGCGCCCCCGGCCCGGCTGCGGCGGTGGCTCGGCACGGTGGCCGCGGCGGACCGGCCCTGGGGCGGGTACTCCTGGCCGGAGGCGCTGGGCCGCGACGTCGCCCAGCCGTTCGCCGGCGCGCTCCTGCCGGCCCTCGTCATCGGCGTCGGCGCCGGCCTGTTCGGCGCCGGGCTCGGCATGACCCCGCTGCCGTGGCTGGCCGGGGTCGCGGCCCTCGCCGCCGTGCTGGGCGGCGCTGGGGTGTGGGCGGCCCGCCGCGAGCTGATGTGGGACCGATCGCCGCTGCGCCGCGTGCCGCTCATCGGCGCGACCGGCGGCCTCGTTGCGGGAGCGGCGGCCGGGGCCCTCGCCGCCGCCGTGCTCGCCGTGCTGCGGGCCGCCGCGCCGCCGGGCTGGGTGGGCATGACCGTTGCCGCGGGTGTGGTCGCGATCGGCCTCACCACGCTGCTGTACCGGGCGATGGTGGCCGAACAGCAGGACCATCCGGAGCGGACGGCCCGGACCGACACGGTCCATCAGCATGCGGCCGCGGGTGCGGTCACCGAACGGTACCGCCTCCGTCAGCAGGCCTTCTCGACCGGGGAGGGGCGCGCCGCCATGTACTCCATGTACGGCGCCATGGCTGTCGCGATGCTCATCATCACGGTCGGAGCGGGAGCGGCGGCCCCGCTCGTCCTCGCCCCCGGCCTGCCGTCGGCGGTCGCGGCGGGCCTGCTGCTCGGCGCCGCCGTGGCGGGTGGCCGCCGGCTGGCCGGCCTCGGGCGCGAGCACCCGGCGTTGCGTGCCGCGCTCGTGCTGCGGCCCCGCGCGGTCATCGCCGCGCTCGTCCTGGCCTATGCCCTGTTGTGCGCCGACATCTTCAGCAGCTTCCGCGTCTCACATTGGCTGGCCACCGTCGCCGGCGGGACAGGTGTCATCGGGGCGCTCGAAGTGTTCCTAGGCTTCGTCGGCGCCCAGGCGATCGGCTTCTGGCTCGTGGGCTGGTCGGCGCTCACCGACTCGCTCGCTGCGGCTACCGCGCGGCTGGTGCTCGCTGCGGCGCAGCGGCTGCCGTGGCGGATCGGACGCTTCCTTGCCTATGCCTCCGGCACCGGCGTCATGCGCCGCGACGGCGACCGCTTCGCGTTCCGCCACGAGCAACTGGCCGAGCACTGCCGTCAGCACCCCGAAGGTGCGCAGACCTGATGTAACTGGCGGTCCGACGGTGGCGAGACTGCACGACGGCACAGGTTGGCCTGCGACCTGCGGCTTTCTTCACCGAACCTCTACGCCGCAGGTTCGGGATCGTCCCTGGTCGCGTCCTACCATCCCTTGGTGGAAAACGGTGTGCCGCGCCCGAGTCGTCTGGGCGGGTTGTGGACGTGCCTGGCTGGTGGCCTGTTCCTGGCGGTCTTGCTGGGGTACCTGCGCCCCGTGTTCGATCCGGCGGATTGCCCGAATGCCGGAGCGAACGGCAACGCCAGCGCCTTCACCGATCCGGCCTGGGATCTGTACCTTCCCTTACTGGTTCTCGGTTGGCTGCTGCTGGTGGCGATCGAGCAGGCGCTGCCGGCCACCTGGCGGCACCGCAGCGGGTTGGCGGTCACGCTGCGGGCGACCCTGGCGATCGGTGTGGTGATCGCCGTGTCTTGCGTCGTCGTGGCCCCACTGGAAGTCGTCTGCCGCTAGCTGGATGCGGCGCCGGCATGACCTTCAGTGTGGCCGGCGCCCGGCGGAGAGCCGGCGAACGCTGACTGCGGCGACGACAGTCTGCGGCCTGGAGACTTCACTGCTCAAGCCCGTCGATCGTCATGCTGGCGTCCTGCTGAGCCGGGTACAGTTGCGGCCCCGGCGGGGTGCTGCGCCCGCGTGGCCCGGCTCCGCCGGATCGTTGTGTCCCTGAGACTGGAGTACCGAGAAGTCGTGATGTCCGAGAACGGTGCCGAGCCGACGCCTGCAGCCGATTCGATCGGTGAGCCGGACGCGGCCACGGAACGCGTTCCACAGATCGAGCGCAAGTTGCCCCGGCGCGGGCTCCGCGGCGTCCTGCGGGAGGCGCGGACGCTGCCGACGGTGTTGCTGATGGTGTTCTGTCTGTTCGCCGGCATTCCTGCGACCATCGCGCTGACGCCGCCCCAGCAGCTGACGGTCGCCGGCCAGGATCTGTCGGTGGGCGCGCGCCAGCCGAGCTTTTCGCTGTCCGGCCCGGCCGAGGTGGTGCAGATCGGCAACACCCGGCTCGACGTCGCGCCGTTGGACATCTACGGGCCCCTGCGACCGCAGTTGACGTTGGGGCCGATCCGGCGCAACGTCGAGGCGGCCGCCGCCGTTGACCCGGCGACCGGCTCCACGGTACGGGCCGCGGCGCTGTCGACGGTCGGCGACGGGTTCCTGCGGTGGTACGGGCGGGCCACGATCGGCCTGCTCGTCGTCATCCTCACCGCAACAGCGGTCGCCGCCTATGTGCGCATCCTGGCCACCCTCCGGCGGCAGAGCCGCGTACTGGCCGGGCACCTGTCCACGTCGGAGCTGTGGCATCGCGGCGCCAGGGAGGGTCTGCGCATGGCGGTCCTCGCCGTCGCGGTCACCATGCTGGCCTGGGCCGGCGCCGGAACGCTGGCATACGCCGGCACCGTGCAGGGGTTGCGGGGCGTACGGTCCCTCGTCGACCTCGTCGGCACCCACCATCTCGCGCCGCCGCCCGTTGGCCCGACGACCACTGGCTACGCCGGTGCCGTGATCGGCGACTCGCGCGCGGCCCGCCTCGGCGGCGCCCCTGTCCCCAACGCCACCGCGGACGACACCGCCTGCGGGCGCAGCGCGGACTCCCTCGCCGACGAGATCGGCCAAATGCAGGGGTCGCGGGTGCTGAACCTGGCCTGCTCCGGTGCCTCCATCTCCAACGGCCTGCTCCGTCCGCAGGTGCAGGGCGGGCGGGCGCTGCCCAGCCAGGTCGGGCGGCTGCAGCAGGTGCGGGGGCTGAAGTATGTCGTGGTCGTGACCGGTCCGAACGACCTGTACTGGGGCGAATTCCTGCAGTACTGCTACGCCTTCGGCAACTGCCAGGACAACCTCACCCAGGGCGAGTTCGACTACCGGCTGGCCGCCTTCGACCGCGACTACGGTGACCTGCTGCAACAGCTCAACAACCTGCCGGACCGGCCGCAGATCATCGTCGTGACGTCCTACAACGTGTTCAACTCCGACGCGGACTGCAGCGACGCCAAAGGCCCGGCCGGCGTCAAGGGGCTGAACCCGGCCAGCATCACGTTGCTGTCCAGCCGGAACAAGGCGCTCAACGACGTGCTCACCAGTGGCGCGCAGAAGTACAGGTTCAGCATCGCCAGCCCGCGGCTGTCCCCGCTGTGCACGCAGAGCAGTGACAGCCTCGGCGCCGACATCCAGGGACTCGACGACGCACACCCGTTCCACCCGACCGGCATCGGATCGGTCCGCATGGCCTCGTCGGTGACCCAGGTGATCAGGACGGAAGCGAACGGCTGACCGGGCTGCCGAACGTGGACCCTGACCTTCGAGAGGTCAGTTCTCGCGGGTCCAGGCGGGCGTGATCCGCTGTTCGCGGAATCGCCAGCCCGCCGGCGTCCGTACCACGGTGCCGGCCAGTCGCAGGCCGCCCGTGAAGTGGGGTGCTTGGCCGTCGCGGTAGTAGTACACCAGCGAGTTCGCCGAGACGGCCGCCCGGTCGCCGTCGATGTCGACCAGCAGGTCGGTGGTCGTGTGCTGGGCGTGCTGGCCCTCGACGTCGCTCTGGCGCATGAAGCCGACGACCTTGTCGATGCCGCGGAGTTCGCCTCCGCGCGGGGAGTGCACCGTCACATCGTCGGTGAACACGGTGCCGGCGTCCTCCCACCGCTGCTCGTCGAGCAGCAGTGCGAAGCGGGTGAGCAGGTCGGTGATCTCGATGCGGTCGGCGATCAGCGTATCGGTGGACATGGCAGCCTCTTTCATGCTGGAGGGCGGCGATGTTGTCTTGTGCCAGGTGGTGAGTGTCGAGGAAGAAGGGTCAGGGGCCGACCAGCACCGCGTTGGCCCTGCCCAGGACGATGCTCAGGACGCGGCCTGCGGCGGCCAGGTCCTCGGCCGGCAGGTCGCCCCACAGTCCCTGGGTGATCGGGCCGATGGCGGTGCGGACCTGCGTCCAGCGCGCCTGCCCTTCGTCGGTGACCTGGACGCGGCCGTCGCCGCCGTCGCGCAGGAATCCTGCGGCGGTCAGCTCGGTGATGCGTTCGGCAACCGACGCCTGGCTGAACTGTGTGGCGGCGCCGACCCGGCGGATGAGCTCGGACCGGTCGATGTCCCCGCCGCTGACCACGGTCAGCGTGAGGGTCACCCACTGGGGTTCGGTGATGCCGGTCCCGGCGAGCTGCCGGTCCAGGATCGCGTTGAGCGCCTTTTCGGTCTGGCCGATGAGCGCGGTACCGAATGCCTGGGTTGTGGTCGTCACGATGGCCTCCAAGTCCGTCGGTGGAACTAACGTTTATGTCCCTAACGTTTGTCCCGCTAACGAACGTAGATCGTTAGTCTGACTAACGCAAGCGGGTATGATCCGCATCATGGCCAGCAGAGCCGAATCCGCGGACATGCCCGACGACGGCGAGATTCAAGACGCCGGACAGACTGCGCGGGGTCCTCGAGTGCCCAGTTCGGGCGGGCTGGCGTGTGCTCACGCGTGGGCTCGACGTCGAAGCCCGCCTTCCCGGCCCGGTCCGCGGCGCTCTTGGCGCTGTGAATACGGCGGCCGCGGGGGTAGCTTCGCAATCATGCGGGCCCGGAGGGCCAGCCGCGGGGGCTTGCGCCGGTTGGCTTTGGAGCAGGCGGCGTTGCGGCGGGTGGCGACCCTCGTCGCCCGGGGTGCGTCGCAGGCCGAGGTGTTCGACGCGGTCGTGGTCGAACTCGGCCGACTTTTCGGTGGCTACCACACGGCGCTGCTGCGGTACGACGCCGACGGCATGGCCACGTTCGTCGCCGCATACCAGCCCGCCCACGGCGGCCGGCCGACGCTGAAAGGCCAGCGTTGGCCGTTCGACGACGATGACGAGGTGACGGCCGTGCTGCGTGCCGGTCGCGCCGCCCGCACGGAGAGCGCAGAGGTGGACACCACCGCAACGGACCGCACGGCGCACGGCATCAGTCGAGCGGCACTGCGCGCCCAGGGCTACCGCACCGCCGTCCTGGCGGCGGTGGTGGTCGAAGGCCGTCTTTGGGGCATCACGGCGGTCGCGTCCCCGCTGTCGCGGCCGCTGCCACCGGACACCGAGGAACGCATCGCGGCCTTCACCGAGCTCGTCGCCGCGGCCATCGCCAACGCCGACAGCCGCGCTGAGCTGGTCGCGTCCCGGGCGCGGATGGTCGCCGCCGCCGACGAGGCGCGCCGGCGCATCGAACGCGACCTGCACGATGGGGCCCAGCAGCGGCTGGTCTCCCTCGGCCTGCAGTTGCGCGCCGTCGAGGAGGCCGTGCCCGACGGGCTCAAACCCCGGTTGTCGCGCACCGTGGAGGGTCTCGGTGACGTCGTTGAGAACCTGCGGGAGATCTCGCAGGGCATCCACCCGGCGATCCTGTCCGAGAGTGGCCTCAGCCCGGCGCTCAAGACCCTCGCCCGCCGCTCCGCCGTCCCGGTCGAGCTCGACATGCGCGTCGGCGAACGACTGCCGGAGCACGTGGAGGTGGCCGCGTACTACGTCGTGAGCGAAGCGCTGACGAACGCGGCGAAGCACGCCTCGGCCTCCGTCGTGCGGGTCCACATTGGCGTGGACAGCGGGACGCTCCGGCTGTCCATCGCCGACGACGGCATCGGCGGCGCCGACCCGGCCCGCGGGACCGGGCTCATCGGGCTGCGGGACCGCGTCGAGGCGGTCGGCGGAACGCTGGACATCTCCAGCATCGCCGGCCATGGCACCTCGCTGTCGATCGTGATCCCGGCCCGGTGAGTGCCGGAGGCGAGCGCTACGGATCGCGCCGATGTATCGCGGCCCTAGGACCGGGTCACCAGCCCCGACTCGTACGCATAGATCACCAGGTGGATGCGCTCGGCCACGCCGACCTTCGCCAGCAGGCGGCTCACGTAGGTCTTGACCGTCGCGGGGCCGATGCCCAGCCGGTCGGCGATCTCGACGTTGGACAGGCCCGCCGTGACCAGGCGGAGTACGTCGTTCTCCCGGTCGGTCAGGTCGATCGGGGAGGTCCCGCTGCCGAGCCGGGACGGGTCGGGCAGGGTCGCGAAGACCTCCACGAGCCGTCGGGTGACCGACGGTGACAGCAGCGCATCTCCGGCCGCCGCGACCCGCACTGCCCGGAGCAGCTCCTCCGGTGGCGTGTCCTTGAGCAGGAACCCGACCGCACCGGCCCGCAGCGCGCCGAACACGTACTCGTCGAGGCCGAACGTGGTCAGGATGACCACGTTCGTCGCCGCGCACGCCGGGTCGGCCATGATCCGCCGGGTGGCCTCGAAACAATGCCACCCGCTCGCGCATGCCGGCCAGCCCGTAGCCGCCGGGTCCGCGGTCCGTGGCCCCCGGCCCGTCGTCGTCGACCTGCACGATCACCTCGCCCTGTGCGGCCGCCACCAGCACGCGGGCGGCAGCCCCGGGGGCATGCTTGCGCACGTTCGTCAGGGCCTCCTGCACCAGCCGGTACGCCGTCAGCCGCAGACTGTCCGGTGTGGACTGGACGTCGGGGTCGACGGACAGCTCGATCGGCCCGTGCGCCGCTCGATGCGCCGAGGCGAGCAGGCTCAGCTCGGCCAGCCCTGGAGCCGGGCGCAGCCCGCCGTCATGTTCCGTGCCCAATGCGCCGAGCATGCGCCGCAGATCATCCAGGGCCGTCCGGCTCGCCTCCTCGACCGCGGTCAGCACCGCCTCCGCGGGATGGCCCGATCCCTCGCGCAAGGCATGCCGGGCCACGCCCGACTGCACGGCGATCGCGGTCAGCGTGTGCGAGACAACGTCGTGGAACTCCGCGGCGATGAGCAGGCGTTCCGCGTACGCGGAACGCTCGGCGGCGACCGCCGTGGTCCGTTCGGCCTCCTGCGCCCGCAGCAGCGCCCGGCGGCGGTCCTCCCGCCAGCGCCGCACCAGCAGCCCCAGCCCCCAGGGAATCAGCGCGCCGAGGCCGGCGAGGTCGGTCGCGACGTCGTAGCCGTGCGGCTGCAACACGATCAACCCGGCCTCGGCAAGAGCGAAGACGCCGAGGCCCAGTGCCGCGATCCGGAACGGCCGCCAGGTCGCAACCGTGTACAGGGCCACGTAGGCGCAGAACGACGCCACGTCATAGGCCGCGCCCACAACGGTGAGCGTGAAGGCGGCCGCCGACGTCACCGCCAGCACCGGCAGCGGCCACCCGCGGCGAACCGACAGCGGCAGGCTCGCGGCGAGCAGCAACAGGACCACGCCAGGCGTCGGCGGCCGCGGATCGGCGGCCACCGACGGATCGTCCACAAAGGCATCCGCCACGGCGAACGCCGCCAGCGCGACGGCGATCGCGACATCTACGAGCGACTCGCGTACGCCTCCGCCGTCGATCTCCCCGCCCGGGCCGGGCGGCGCCGGAGTCGCCGCCGGCGGCTGGGCCTCCTGGTCCGGCCGCGCGCGGAGAACGCCGAGCATCCGCCGCAGGTCGTCGAGCGCCGCGCGGCTCGCGTCCTCGATGGCCGCCAGCGCTGATCCCACCGGTCCGGTCGTGCCGACCTGGTAGCGGGCCAACGCCGACTGCACCGCGATGACCGACAGCGTGTGCGAGACGACGTCGTGCAGCTCACGGGCGATCCGCAGGCGCTCGCCGAACACGGCCCGCTCGGCCGCGACGGCGCGGGCCGCCTCCGCCTCTAACGCCACGGCGACGGCCCGTTCGCGGGCGCGGCGACGGGCCTGCATGCCCCGGCCGAACGCCCATGCGACGGTCACGGCAACGAAACTGACCGCTGTCAAGGGGCTCTCGAAGTACGGGGCGCGCACCAGAACCAACCCGGCCATCGCCGTGTACGTGATCAGCAGCCCGCCGAGCGCGATCGGCCGTCGAGCCCAGGACCCGACCGTGTAGAGGGCGATCATCTGGCAGAACGCGCCGTCACCGGTGTTCCAGCCACCGGCTGCGAGGACGAACAACGCGGCGGTCGTCAGCGCGAGCACCGGCAGCGTACCGCGAGCGGCAGGGTCACCCCCAGTGCGAGCAGTACCGCCCAGGCGTTCGGCGCGCGGAAGTCGTACGCCACCCCCGGAGCGGGCGAGGCCACCTCGACGACGACCAGCACGCCCAGCGTCACCGCGATCAGAGCGTCGACGAGGGCGTCTCGCCGTACCGCATCATCGCCCGCCATCGCCGCAGCATAGGGCCTACAACACCGGCGGCGGTTCCCCCACGAGACGCCATCGCGCGTCCGCCGCACGGGGGAAGGCCGCCATCGACGACCCTCGCGGGACGGGTCGGCGACGACCGTCCCACGGCGGCTGTGGCGGGCTCACCGGAGCCAGATCCTGTGATCGGCAAGTCCCTTCGACTCCGGGAGTTTCGATGTCCACCGTGACCACCAGCGCCCCAACCGAAGTGCTCGACCGGACCGGCTCCGGCATGCGTACCGCCGTCACCGCGGCCGCGCTCGTCGGCGCGCTCGGCAGCGCCGGCTACATCGCCGGGCTGTTCCTGCTGGCCGGGGCGAGCAACGCCGAAGCGCAACGTGCCCCGATCACCATCGTGGAATGCCTGCTCGCCGGGCTGGCGTACGTCATCGTCGCGGTGACCCTGCCCGGCCTGGCCGGGGTGACCCGGCTGCCCCGCTGGGCCTTGTCACTGGCCGCCGCCGGCGCCGCCTTCGTCGGCGTCCAGGGCTGGGTCTACGGCACCATGGTCGCCAACCTCGCGAACGTGCTCCCCGAGGACGTCTTCGAGGACGCGGGCAAGGAGACCTTCCTGCTGAACCTGACCCTGCTGCCCAGCATGGTGCTCTGCCTGGCCGGCTACGTCAGCCTGGCGATCGTCGGCTGGCGGCGCAAGGCGACCTCGAGGGGTGCGAGCATCCTGCTCATCCTGGCCGGGCTGGCCGCCCTGCTCGGTCCCTTCCCGCCGGTCGGCCTGCTCGGCGGCCTGGCGCTGGCCTGGGTCGCCCGGTCGGCCAAGCCGATCACAGGCTGATCTCATCCGGCGGAGCGGGCGGCCCGCCTTCGAGGGGAGGCACGGTGCGGTACCACGCACCGTGCCTCGCTCGTGTCGCAGCTCGTCGAGCCCGGCGTTCACCGCCCGGAGGATCTCCTCCCGTGCTGCCGTCAGACACGTCGATCGTCTTGCAGGCAGGTCGAACCGACGACCGGGTGGGATATCGCTGTCAGTAAATGAGCTGTGCGCGCGCTACAGCTTCGCCAGCAGCTGCTGGATCAGGTTCCTCTCGGCGTCGAGGCTTGCTCCCGAGTACACGATGACCGCGACGGTGCCCTTGCGCACGGCCAGGGCGTTGGTGAGCTGGCCTGCGGTACTGCTGGAGAACGCCTCGTCGCCGAGGCCCGGAAAGTCCTTGGTCGGCTGAACGCTGCTCTCGAAGCCGGCGCGCACCTTCGCGAACGCGTCGGCGTCCTCACGGGTCAAGAGCCGGACGCTCATGTGGCCGGCCGACGCGCCTATGTAATCACAGACGGTGGCGAAGGCCCCGTCGTTCTCCTCGGGGTCGCCGACGTCCGTACCGAGCACGGCATTGACCAGCGAGGCCGGCGCGATCGCACAGGTCGGCTGCGTCGCGGAGCGGCCACCCGAACCTCCGGTCGGAGCCGCGGCCGAGCCAGCGGCGACGTTGCCGGCGGAGGCGCCGGCAGTGGTGGCCTTGCTGCCGTCACAGGCGGTCAGGGCGAGGCCCGCGAAGACGCCTGCAAGGACGGATCGAGTCAGACGCACGTCTTTACGGTACGAACGGTTGTCAATCCGGATGCGAAACCCGGCGTCGGTAAGGTGCGCCTCCAGCTCAGCCTCGTGCCTCCCGCCGCGCCGGGATCCCCACGGTCGCCGCGCCCGACACCGCGTGACACCCCGATCGCAGTGTGGCACGCGGGTCGCGGGGTGCCGACTGGCGTTCACGGACTCCTCCCAGGCTCTTGGTTGACCGTTCCAGGATCGTTCCGGGCGGTACCGCAGGGTCGACCACGGCCAACCGCTAGCGATGGGAAGTGCCGATGCGCGACCACAACCACGATCACGACCGCTGCCTGGCCCAGGCCATGGCGGAGACGCCGCAGTGTGCCGACCTGCACGAGCACCCCCAGGGCGGGGTGAGCCGCCGCTGGCTGCTGACCGCGGCCGGCCTCGCCGGCGGGGGCGGGCTGGCGCTCGGCGGGCTGCCCGCGCTGCCCGCCGCGGCGAACCCGGACGACCTGCCGGGCGGCGCCGGCTGGCGGCCCGACCGCGACGACCAGCGGTTCACGCTCGTCGTGATGCCGGACACGCAGTACCTCTTCGACAACGACCGCGTGCACCCCGCGCCGCTGGACGCGTCGCTGCGCTGGATCCTCGAGAACTCGCGCGAGGAGAACATCGTCTTCCTCACGCACCTCGGCGACATGACCCAGAACGGGCTCGTCAGCGACTTCGCCGCGATCGGCAAGTCGTTCGAGGTGCTCGACCGGGCCCACGCGGACTACAGCGTGCTGGCCGGCAACCACGACATCAACTCGGGGACCGACGACCAGCGCGGCAACACCCCGTACCTGCAAGCGTTCGGACCCCAACGATTCTCCCGGTCCAGCACGTTCGGCGGGGCCAGCCCCGACGGGTACAACACCTACCACGTCTTCCGCGCCGCGGGACGGCAGTGGCTGGTGCTTGCGCTGGACTGGCGGCCGTCGGCCACGGGCATCGCCTGGGCGCAGTCGGTCATCGACAAGCACCCGAAGCTGCCGGTCATCGTCACCACCCACGAGATCGCGTTTGCCGACGACGCGGGCGAGGCGCACCTGTCGGACTTCGGCCGGCAGCTGTGGGACAACCTCATCGTCAAGAACGACCAGATCTTCCTCACCCTCAACGGCCATTTCTGGCCGCCTGGGCGCACGGTGCTGAAGAACAACGCCGGGCACGACGTGCACGTCCACATCACCAACTACCAGGACCGCTACTTCGGCGGCGGCGCGATGATCCGCACGTACCGCTTCGACCTGTCCCGCAAGACGATCGACGTGCGGACCTTCTCGCCGTACATGCAGTCGATCGCCGAGGAGCGCCGCTCGGAGCTGGAGCGGCTGGAGGTCGAACTCACCGATCCGGCCAACGCGTTCAGCGTGCCGATCGACTTCGGCGCGCGGTTCAACGGCTTCGACCCGGTGCCGGTGCGCGGTCCGCGCCCGGCGCGCGCCGTGGTGGTGCCCGGGACGCTGGCGTACTGGCGGTTCGATGGCGCCGCCGACGGCTCCCCGGTGCTGCAGGGCAAGATCCGCGACCAGTCGGGCAACGGCAACGACCTGACCCGGGTGTCGCTGGGCGGCGGCGACGCGGCCCTGACCTACTCCAACGACCATCACTCGGACCAGCCGGCGCACGCGAGCCTGCACTTCCTCGGCGGCAAGAACCCGATCCGCGGCGCCTACCTGCGCACCGCCGACGACGCGCCGCTGAACAAGGCGACGTTCGAGCGGGGCTACACGATCGAGGCGTTCGTCAAGCTGCCGTCGGACTTCGACGACGGCTCGCACGCGTGGTGCGGCCTGCTCAGCCGCATGGGCAGCGGCCGCGACGCCGGCAAGACCGGCGCCGACCCGAGCGAGCCGACCGGCACCCTGAACCTCGACAGCGGGGGAGCGGCGCAGTGGGCCGTCTTCCCGCGCAACCAGAACGACATCATCACCAACTGGAGCCACCTGCTGCCGAAGAATCAGTGGTGGCACATCGCGGTCGTCAACGACGGCACGCACTCGGTGATGTACATCGACGGCTGCCCGGTCGTCGGCAACCCGTCCACGCCGGCGAACGGCATCGTCACGACCGGCGAGTTCTGGATGCTCGGCGCCTACGACTATGACCGCATCGTGGAGCAGAGCTTCTACGGCTGGCTCGGCGACGTCCGAGTGGTCGGCCGCGCGCTGTCCGTCCGCGAGTTCCTCATCGCGAAGTAAAGCGGCTGCGGCAGGGGTGCACGGCGCTGCACCCCTGCCGCGGTAACGCGGAGCGCTGCTCTCTTGGTGGGTAGAGCACGCTGCGTCCGGTTGGGCGCCGGCGGGGAGGGCGCGGCACCGTCGCATTGACGGCAACCGCACATAATGAATGCATGACGGTCCCGCCGCTCGCGGTGACGGTGTCGAAGGCTCTGTTCACGCCGCCGGCCAAGTGGCTGGCCCGGATGCTCGGCATCCACATCGCTGTGGCCGCCGCCTGGCAACGCGCCGGCGCCGGCGACTGGACCGACTACGCCGCCGACCTCGCCCGACGCAGCTGAGGAGCCACCATGCACCCCACCGAAGTGCGTCACCAGCCAGACCCGTCGGACGCAATCACCATCCGGCCGCTGACCAGACGTGACTTCCCGCTGCTGCAAACGTGGCTGAACGCAGCACACGTGCGCCGCTGGTGGGGCATCACCTCGGCCCAGATCGAGGCCAAGTACGGCCCCTGCATCGACGCAACCGCCCCGACCCAGGTATGCATCATCGAGATCCACCACCGGCCGATCGGCATCATCCAGTCCTACCGACACGCCGACCACCCGCACTGGGACAACGCCATCCGCATCCCCGCCGCAGCCGGCATCGACTACCTCATCGGCGAGGCCAGCTACATCGGACTCGGCATCGGCTCCGCCGCCATCGCCATCTTCACCCCACGCGTCTTCGCCGACTATCCGGACATCGACGTGATCGTGGCAGCGCCACAGGCTGACAACGTGGCATCTCGTCGCGCCCTGGAGAAAGCCGGTTTCACCCTCGTCGATGAGCGCAAACTCGACTCCGACGACCCTTCCGACGCCGGCCCGAGCGCGATCTACGCCCTGAACCGACCCGACTGACACAACCGCCGTCCATGTCGCCCACCCCACAAGGAGGTATTCGGACAGTTGCGATCAGTCGCTCGGCCGCGGTCGAGCCGCCGAAGGCTGTCGGCGACGGGCGAGCGGCAACGCGACTGCGCCGAGTGCGGTGCGTCGGTCGGCATCATCGGCCGCGAACTCTGCTGCGGATGCAGCCTGCTCCGGCGACCGCGAACGGGTGATCACCCCCGGAACCACCTCGGCCACCCGGCGAGGATCCGGCTCACACCCCGGCAGGTAGGTGAAACGGAGAGCTCAGCACCGACCCACGAGTACCGTTGTTCTGGGCCCTTGGTGCGATGCAGAAGGCGCACTGCCTGCCACAGATGCGGGCCGTCTTTCACTGCGAAGCACGTCATGTGAGCCCGAATCGACGGACACGACCACCGGCGAACGACAGCTCGGTACACCGGCCCAGCAAGGGGCCCGACGCGAGATTGTCCATTCCGGGCAGGCATACGGAGGTTTAGTTCAGTGTCGGTCAACGAGTCGGTGGGCGGGACCGCCGGGCAGGAGAGCCCGGCGACGTCCGGACCCAAGATGTTGGAGGACATCAAGCCGCCGTTCATCCCCGAGGGTGCCTCGGGGATGACCATCCTCGTCGAGTGGCCTCCCGGTAACCCCGGGACTGCGCCGCACCGCCACTCGGGGCCGTGTTTCGGCTACGTGATCGAAGGCGCGGTCCGGTGGGAGCTGGAGGGTGAGCCGGAGCGGGTGATCAGGGCCGGTGAGACGTTCTGGGAGCCGGGCGGTGACGTGATCCACTACCAGAACGGCAACGCCCTTTCGGACACGCCGGCCAAGTACGTCGTGTTCATGCTGTGCGCGCCGGGCCAGCCGATGCTCACGCTGGTCGAGGAGGAGGAGCTGCAGAAGCGGGCCCACCTGCGCGCCCCGCGTCCCTCCGCAGGATGATCCGCGAGTTCGATACGGGGACGCGGTACCCCGCGACCCTGAGAGTCCCGGGCTCCGCTTGCTCGCGACGAGGACAACCACTCTGAGAGTAAGAGGCGGAGTACCGAGCCCACCTGCACGATGGTGATACCGGCGGCGTACAGGAAGGCATGTCATGAAGATCGTGATTATCGGTGGCACCGGTCTCATCGGCTCCAAGGTCGCGCTGAATCTGCGCGAACACGAACACGAGGTGGTGGCGGCGGCGCCGAGCACCGGCGTCAACACCGTCACCGGCGAAGGGCTCGCCGACGTCCTGGTGGGCGCGTCCGTGGTGATCGACGTGTCGAACTCCCCGTCGTTCGAGGACGGCCCAGCGATGGAGTTCTTCACGACCTCCACCCGTAACTTGCTCGCGGCCGAGGCGGCGGCGGGCGTCGGGCATCACGTCGCCCTGTCGGTGGTGGGGACGGAGCGGCTTTCCGACAGCGGCTACTTTCGGGCGAAGGCCGCGCAGGAGGCGCTCATCGAAGCATCGTCGATCCCGTTCTCGATCGTGCACGCGACGCAGTTCTTCGAGTTCGTCCGCGGCATCGCCGACGGGGCCACGGACGGCAACACGGTCCGGGTGGCCCCGGTGTCCTTCCAGCCCATCGCGAGCGACGACGTGGCCCGGGCGGTCAGCAAGGTCGCGTTGGGGGCACCGGTGAACGGCACGGTGGAGGTCGGCGGGCCGGAGCGGTTCCGGGAGGACGAGTTCTTCCGGGACGCACTGGCCGCGTGGAACGATCCGCGCCAGGTGGTCACCGATCCGCACGCCCGCTACTTCGGCGCCGAACTGAGCGAGCGGTCTTTGGTGCCGGACGATGACGCGATGCGCGGCGAGATCCGGTACCGCGACTGGCCGGGCCGCATCCCCACCGGCAAGTAGCGGCCATTCCGCGCGGAAGCACGACGTCGTCACTCTCGCCGTCGACGGCGGCGCTGCACCCTGGCCGGGCCGGCCGACGCCGACCGGCCTCGACCAGGCGCCGCACGCATGTACGACGGAAATCCGTCTGAGCGCCGCACCATTAGCCTCGGTTCGGACTCCCGCAGGCCTCACATCGGGATCTGCAGGATCCGGGCCGCCTCCAGTGCCAGGTGCAGCTCCGCGATGCCGTTCGGCCGGGTCAGGCTGCGACCGGTGAGCTCCTCGACCCGCCGCAGCCGGTACCGCACGGTGTTGCGGTGCAGGTACAGCTTCGCGGCCGCCGCCGACGTAGCCCCGTCCTCGGCGAACCAGGCCCGCAGCGTCGCCAGCAGCAACTGGCACTCCTGCGCCGGCAGGGCGAGGACCGGCCCGAGGACCGCGTGGGCGACATTGGCCGCCGCGTCCGGCGCGCTCGCCAGGAGTACCGCGATCGGCACCTGCTCGTAGCGAATCACGCCGCGCTCGGTCTGCGCGCCGGTGGCGTAAGCGAGCCGGGCCTGCCGCAGCGCGGTCGGGGTCTGCTCCAGACTGTGGTACTGCTCGCTGACCCCCACCGGCCCGCCGGCCAGGTCGGCGAGGAGGGCACACAACCGGTCGATGGTGTTGCGCGGGGTCAGCACCACCACGCCCACGTGCGCGTCGATCTCCACTCGCCAGGCCGACTCGATGTCGCGGGCCCGCAGCGCCTCCTCGGCGTGGGGGATCGACTCCGCGCCGAGCCGCTCGGCGTGCGCGGCGGCGACGACGAATACTCCCTGGCGCGGCAGCCGCAGCCCGGCCGCGCTCTCCCAGAGCCGGGACCCGTCGCCGGTGTCGCCGTGCAGCAGCACGTCGAGCATGGCGTTGCGGGTCTGCGCGTGGCTGCGGGTCAGCTCGACCACCGTCTCGCGGTAGGCGTCGGTGACCGAGCTGGACAGCTCATCCATGATCGACCACAGCTCGGACGCGGCGGGCAGTAGCGCCTCCGCGTTGCCGTCCAGGCCCAGGCCCTCCTCGACGATCGCCGACCAGATGTGCGTGCCGGCGACGCGGTACGAGTGCAGGATCGCCGGCAGCGGCGCCCCCTGCTCGGCGCGGCGGCGGCCGGTCGCCCGCGGCGGCCCGAGGTCGGACGTGGCCCGGCCGGCCAGCCGGCTCAGGATGTACACCAGGTTGTCGTGGATCGAGCTGCGCAGGTCGGCGGTCGGCACGACGTTCCCCGCGTCGTAGAACGGCTCCGCCGCGCGGATCGCCGCCGTCAGCTCGTCCGCGAGCTCGTCGATCCGGCCGAACAGCCGCTCGCCGATCGCGGCGACGGTCGGCCCGGGGAAGGCGGGTACGTGCGCCATCCACGCAGCGTACGGGCCCGGGCGCGGGACGGGGAGGGTGCGGCGTTGTGCGCGGGCACAACGGACCGGTTCGGGGCCGTGTGCCGGGGGACATGGCTCGGCCGGCCCGACGCTGGCCAGAATCGTGGCACCTCAACCGCCGCCCGGAGGTCCGCCATGAATCTCGCCGGAAACCTTGTGCGCAGCGCGCGCGCATTCCCCGACCGCCCCGCGGTCCGGCTGCACGAGACCGTCCTCACCTACCGGGAGCTCGACCGGCGCGTCGCCGGCGTCACCGGACTGCTCGCCGGCCGTGAGGTGCGGCCGGGTGACCGGATCGCCGTGATGCTGCCCAACGTCCCCGAGTTCGCGGTCGTGTACTACGCGATCCTGCGCGCCGGTGCCGTCGTGGTACCGATGAATCCGCTGTTGAAGGAGCGTGAGGTCGCCTACTACCTGGGCGATTCGCAGGCCCGGATGATCTTTGCCGGCGCGGCGTGTGCGGGCGCGGCGAACGCCGGCGCGGCGCGGGCCGGCATCGACTGCACGATCGTGGAGGCCGGCTTCGGCGCGGCCCTGCCGGTGCCCCGGGAGTTGGGTGTCTGCGATCGTGACCCCTTCGACACCGGCGTCATCCTCTACACCTCGGGCACGACCGGCCAGCCCAAGGGCGCCGAACTGACCCACGCCAACCTGGCCACCAACGTCGAGGTCGCCGCCCGGGACCTGTTCCGACTCGGCCCGGACGACGTCATCTTCGGCGGGCTGCCGCTGTTCCACTCGTTCGGCCAGACCTGCGGCCTCAACGCCGCGATCAGCGCCGGCGCCTGCCTGACGCTGGTGCCGCGGTTCGTCCCCGACATAGTGCTCGACGTGCTCGCCCGGGACCGGGTGACGGTCTTCGAGGGCGTGCCGACCATGTACGTGGCGCTGCTCGGCGCCGCCGGCGCCGTCGCCGGCCGGCCGCGCTACGACGCGCTGCGGGTCTGCGTCTCCGGCGGGGCCGCGCTGCCGGTCGAGGTGCTGCACGGGTTCGAGAGGACGTTCGACTGCATCATCCTGGAGGGGTACGGCCTGTCCGAGACCTCCCCGGTCGCCTCGTTCAACCAGCCCGACCGCCCCCGCAAGCCCGGTTCCATCGGTACCCCGATCCGCGGCGTGGAGATCCGGGTGGTCGACGACACCGGCGCCGACGTGCCGCCCGGCGCCGTCGGCGAGATCGCCATCCGCGGCCACAACGTGATGAAGGGCTACTGGCGCCGGCCGGACGCGACCGAGGAGGCGATCCCGGACGGCTGGTTCCGCAGCGGCGACCTGGCCCGGGCCGACGACGAGGGGTACCTCTTCATCGTCGACCGCAAGAAGGAACTCATCATCCGCGGCGGGTACAACGTCTACCCCCGCGAGATCGAGGAGGTCCTCTACGAGCACCCCGCCGTGCTGGAGGCGGCGGTCGTCGGCATCCCCGATGCCGCGCTCGGCGAGGAGGTCGGCGCTGCGGTGGTGCTGCGACCGGGCGTCACCGAGAGCGTCGAGAGCCTGCAGGCGTACGTCAAGAGCCAGGTCGCGGCGTACAAGTACCCCCGCCGGATCTGGCTCCTCGACGCGTTGCCGAAGGGCCCGACCGGGAAGATCCTCAAGCGCGAGATCAGCCTGCCGGCGGCCGTGGAGTAGTCCGATGACCGGGACTGCCGGGCGGCGCCGGGCGACCGGTTTCGGCGTCAGCCGGTGCGGTTGAGGCGGATCACGGCGCTGGCCCAGTCGCCGGCGGGCAGTCGGCTGCATACCGGCAGGCCGGCGGACATCAGGGTCCGGCCCGAGGCGACGGTTCCGGTGTCCGGGTCGGTGTAGGTGGCGTCCGGGTCGAGGCCGGCGAGGGGGAGGGTGTCGGGGTCGGGCGTGACCTCGGCGCGCGGTCGGTAGACGAAGACGACGGTCTCGTCCCCGAGCAGGTACTGGATTGCGGTGAGGCCGGCGCCGGGCGGATCGCCGAGGCGGTGCTGCGCGCCATGCTGCACGATCGCGCGGATCTGTTTGTAGAGGCCGATGTTGCGGCGGGCCTGCTCGTGTCGCCCGTCGGTCCAGGCGTTGAGGTTGCCGCCGATGCCCAGGACGCCGGCCATGGCGACGTGGTAGGCGTACTGGTTGCGTTGTTCGTCGTGGCTGTACGGCTTGTCGGTGACCCAGGCCGACATGACGATGGCGGGGTAGAGCTGGCTCAGCCCGTGCTGGATGGACTGGCGTTGGTAGGCGTCGGTGTTGTCCGACGGCCAGACCTGGTCGGTGCGGGCCAGGATGCCGTAGTCGACGCGTCCGCCGCCGCCGGCGCAGGACTCGATGCGCAGGGCCGGGTGCCGGGCGCGTAACTGGTCGATGACCTGGTAGACGCCGCGGGTGTGGTCGATCCACAGCCAGTCCTGGGCGTCGCCGCGTTCGGGCCAGCCGGCCTGGCTGAAGCCGCGGTTCATGTCCCACTTGAGGTGGTCGACGTGGTTGTCGGTGACGAGCCGGTCGAGCCAGTCGAGGGCCCAGGCGCGCACGTCGGCGCGGGCGAAGTTGAGCACGAGCTGGCGGCGCAGCTCGTCGCGGCGCCGGTGCGGGAAGTGCAGTACCCAGTCCGGGTGGGCGCGGTACAGCTCGCTGTCGGGGTTGACCATCTCCGGTTCGACCCAGACGCCGAACCGCATGCCGAGCTGGTGGACATGCCGGGCGACGGCGGCCAGCCCGTTGGGGAAGCGGCCTGGGTTGGGCCACCAGTCGCCGAGGCCGGAACGGTCGCTGGTGCGGGTGCTGAACCAGCCGTCGTCGATGACGAACAGTTCCACGCCGAGGTCCGCGGCGCGGCGGGCGAGGTCGAGCTGTGCGGTTTCGTCGACGTCGAATTCGACGGCTTCCCACGAGTTGTACAGCACGGGCCGGTCCTCGCCGGGGTGGGGCAGCACGTGGGTGCGGGCGTGCTGGTGCCAGCCGCGGCTGGCCGCGCCGAAACCTCCGTCGGTGTAGAGGCCGAGGATCGGTGGTGTGGTCAGTTCGGCGCCGGGGTCGAGGGGCCAGCTGAGGCCGTCGTGGCCGAACCCGGCGCTGACGGCGGCGCGGCCCTGGAACTGGCGGTGGGCGGTGAGGCGCCAGGAGCCGCTCCACGCGAGTGCCACACTCCACACCGGCCCGTGCGCCTCGGTGGCCGTGCCGTCGTCGATCATCATCCAGGGGTTGGCGTGGTGCGCGGTGATGCCGGTGCGGCTGGTGAGGCGGTACTCCCCATCGGGCAGCCGCCCGCGCCGCAGCTGGCCCTCGGCGTAGTAGCCGCCGCTCACGACGCTGTAGCGGTAGTCGCCGAGCTGGGGGATGAGCCAGTTGCCGGAGTCGGCGCGGATGATCCGAAGCGGTTCGCCGCTGTCTGCGGTGTGCCGGAGTGTGACCCAGCGTTCGATGACGTCGGAGTCCTCGCGGACGCGATGGTGCAGGACGACCTGGAGCGGGAAGTGCGTGTCGGCGAGCACCAGGTCGAGCCGGTGTGCGCCGGGCTCGGCGGCGACGACGTCGTCGACGAGCTTCAGCTCGAGGGACCGTACGCCGCCGGGAAAGGCGATCTGCAGCGACGGCGGCCCCCAGCGCAGGCCACCGTCGACCGGCAGCGGCTCCTGGCTCTCCAGCGGCAGCTGGTACGGCGGCACGGCGGCGGCCTCGCCGAGGCGGGGCCCGTCGCCGGGGGAGAGCCGGGCCCCCCAGTGCAGCTGCACGAGGCGTCCGTCGGCGGCAACGGCGAGCACGTAACTGCTGTTGGGGGTGGACAGGCACCAGACACCCTCGGCGAGTCCGCCGGTGATGGGCGAGGGCGTTGCCGTCGCCGGGCGGGCCGGGGCGGTCATGCGCGCGGTGCTGCAGTCGAGCGGCGGACGACGACCTCGGTGGGCAGCAGGATCGGTGGTGGGGTCCCGCCGTCGATGATGTCGAGCAGCGAGGTGACCGCGGCGGCGCCGATGGCGTCGGTGTCCTGCCGGACCGTGGTCAGCGGCGGCTGGGTGAACGCGGCCAGGTCGATGTCGTCGAACCCGGTGATCGATACGTCGTCGGGCACCCGCAGGCCGTGTTCGTGCAGCGCGCGGAGGATGCCGATGGCCATCATGTCGCTCTCGGCGATGACGGCCGTGAAGTCCCGGCGGGTTTCGAGCAGGTCGAGCGCGGCGCGGTAGGCGCCCTCGGTGGACCAGTCCGACCGGCGGGCGAGGCCGGGGTCCTCGGGGATGCCGGCCGCGCCGAGCGCCGCGCGGATGCCGGCGAGCCGGTCGCGGCCGGACGGGTCGGTCTCGGTGCCGGTGATCCGGGCGATGCGGCGGTGCCCGAGCGCGAGGAGGTGTTCGGTGATCTGCCGGGCGCCGTCGGCGTTGTCCGAGGCCACGTAGGTGGCGTGCGGGCCGGCGCCGATCGCGTCGACGAAGACGGTCGGCAGCCGCGACTCGACCAGGGCCTGGATTCGCACGTCGTCCGGGGGGCAGGCGACCATGATCGTGCCGGCCACTCGCCGGGACCGCAGCAACCGCACGTAGCTGTCGCTGGCCGCGCTGGTCGGGCGCGAGGGCACGAGTAGGTCGTAGCCGGCCTTGGCGGCCGCCGCCTCGATGTGGTGCAGCACGTCGAGGTGGAAGTGGTACTGCGGCCGGGTCAGTTGCGACAGGGTCCAGACGTCGTTGGCGAAGAAGCCCAGCGCGATCGTCTTGGATCGGGCCCCGGACAGGCTCTGCGCGGCCACGTCGGGCTGGTAGCCCAGGCGGGCCGCGGCTGCCTCGACGCGGATCCGGGTGGCGTCCTTGACCTTCGCCGTGCCGGACAGCACGCGCGAAACCGTCGCCCGGGACACCCCGGCCAGGCGTGCCACCTCTTCGCTCGTGGCCATCGCCCATCCTTTCGAGGCTGCTGAACACGCGTACATCAAAGCCGGACGCCAGTATTGGCTCTCCGGTCGAATCCCGTCAACCGTCCGGCGTCCGGCGCTGTTGACTCATTGACGGCGTCGCTCGCGCGGCGTAGCGTCCCGCTCGCCGGGAAATGTACGCGCGTTCATTTGAGGTCCCGCACCCTCTTTGCTTGCTCATCCCGCACCCCTTGCGCATTCGGAAGGGACACCCCACATGCCATCTGTGACACGACGGCAGGCGCTCGGCACCGCGGTTGCACTGCTCGCCGGCGCCGCGGTACAAGGCTGCAGCGTCGGCGGCTCCGACAGCGGTTCCGGGACGAAGACCATCAGCTTTCTGACCTTCGAAACTCCGAACCTGACCCCGGCCTACTGGGACGCCGCCATCAAGCGGATCACCGACAAGTACCCCGACATCAAGGTCAACAAGCTGGTCGCACCGACCGCCGACGGGCGCACCGACTACGCCAAGCAGCTGCTGCAGTCCGGGCAGTTCCCCGACGTGATGATCGCCGTCTCGCCGGCCGGGTTCGCCGAGGCCGGCAACCTCTACGCCTGGCAGCCCGATGAGCTCAAGGACTTCGTCTTCCCCACCGCCAACCCCATCAAGGGCAAGTACTTTCAGCTCCCGGCCAACACCCAGACCATCCCGCCGATCTACTACAACAAGAAGATGTTCACCGATGCCGGCATCGCCGCCACGCCGAAGACCTGGACCGAACTGCTCGACGCGGCCGCGAAGCTCAAGGCCAAGGGCACGACGCCGTTCGTCGTGGGTGGTGGCAAGGACACCTTCGCCTCGTCGATGATCCTGGCCGGCGTCGTCAGCGTCGACGTGTACGGCAAGACACCGGACTGGCTGACCAAGCGCCGGGCCGGCCAGGTGAAGTTCGCCGACCAGGACTTCGTTGCAGCCCTGGCCAAGTTCGCGAACCTGGCCCAGCAGGGCTACATCGCCAAGTCCGACGTGTCGCGGGACTACGCCGCCACCGAGCAGGCGTTCCTGGACGCCAAGGGTGCGATGTACCCGATGGGCAACTGGTTCGCCGCCAGCGCCGACAGCAAGCAC
The DNA here is from genome assembly GCF_039537565.1 of Dactylosporangium darangshiense. Classification (NCBI taxonomy): domain Bacteria; kingdom Bacillati; phylum Actinomycetota; class Actinomycetes; order Micromonosporales; family Micromonosporaceae; genus Dactylosporangium; species Dactylosporangium darangshiense. The sequence continues at coordinate 157,569 of NZ_BAABAT010000023.1, read as the reverse complement.
CCGTTCGACATCGGCGTGTTCAACTTCCCCACCGCCGACGGCAAGCTGGTCGTGCCCGCCTACACCGGCGGCGGCATGATCGTCAGCGCCAAGGCGGCGAACCTGGACGCGGCCAAGAAGTTCGCGCTGGCCTTCCAGCTCGACAAGACCCAGCTCGACGCCTCGGTGAAGGCCGACGGACTGTTCCCGGCCATCAAGGGCTACACCCCGCCGGCCGACGTCGGCGCCGTGTACAAGGCCGGCTTCGACCTCTACCAGCAGGCCGTCGCCCAGAACGCGGTGGTGCACACCTTCCGTTGGGAGACCGCCGACGACGGGCTGCTGCCGGGCATGGCCGCCAAGGTCGACGCCGCGGCCCAGGACCTGATCAGCGGGCGGAAGACGGCCGCCGAGGCCGCCGCGTACCTCGACACCGAGTGGGCCAAGGCGAGCTGAGATGCCTTTGCGCACCGCAACACCGTCGGGGACGGCCGCCGTGCGGGGGACGGTGGCGCACGAGCCTGGACCGCGCCGTATTCGGCGCCGGCGCGGTCCAGCCCGGGCCGAGCTCGCCCATTTCGCCGGCTTCGGCGCCCCCGGTGTGCTGGTATACGCCTGCTTCGTGCTGGCCCCGATCGCGGTGAGCTTCGGTTACAGCCTGACCAATGCCAACCCGTTCAACCCGCCCACCCGGTACGTCGGCGCGCACAACTACTGGATGCTGCTGCGCGACGATCAGTTCCTCACCGCGCTGCGCGTCACCACGATACTGACCCTGATCGTCGTCATGGTGCCCAACGTGCTCGGGCTGCTCGTCGCGCTGCTGCTGGACCGGTCCGGCAAGTTCTACAACGCGATGCGCAGCGTGTTCTTCACGCCGATGATCCTCAGCTCGGTGGTCGTCAGCGTCATCTGGACCCGGCTGCTGGACACCGACGGGCCGCTCAACCAGGCCCTGCGGGCGCTCGGCGTCGACCGGCCACCCAACTGGTTGTCCGACCCGGACTACGCCCTGTACTCGGTGGCATCGATCATCTCGTGGCAGATGCTGGGCTTCTGCGTCGTGGTCTACCTGGCCGGGCTGCAGGGCATCCCGGTGGAGCTGCAGGAGGCCTCCGCCATCGACGGCGCCGGCGCATTCCAGCGGTTCAGGGCCGTCACCTGGCCGCTGCTGGCCCCCGCGCTGACCATCAACACCGTCGTGTTGCTGATCTCGGCTTTCAAGACATATGACTACATCAAGGTGATCACCAACGGCGGCCCCGGCGCCGGTACCACCGCCACCATCGCGTTCAACGTGCTGCAGACCGGCTTCGACGCCAACCACGTCGGCTACGCCTCCGCGATGGCCATCGCCATGCTCGTGATCGTGTGCGTCACCACCGCGGTCGCCCTGCGGATCCTGCGAGGCAGGGAGATCGACCTGTGAACGACCGAATCCCTTGGCTGCGCCCGGTCACCGCACTCGGCGTCACCACCGTGTTCTTCGTTCCTCTGTACCTGGTGCTGACCAACGTGTTCAAGCCCGGCGACCAGATCTCCGCCGCCCCGGCGTCGCTGCCCCGGCCACCGACGCTGGACAACATCGTCGCCGTGCTGACCCGGCCGGACCGCCTGTTCTGGGTCAGCCTCACCAACAGCGTCATTGTCACCACGGTCTCCGTGCTCGTCCTCGTCGTGCTCTCGGCGATGCTCGGCCACTACGTCGCCCGCACCCGCAGCCGCTGGGCCAGGGCGCTGACCCTGGTCCTGCTCGCCGGGCTCATGATCCCGCCGCAGGTGATCCTCATCCCGATCACCGACGTGCTGCGCGCCGGGCACCTGATGGCCACCGTCCAGGGCCTGATCCTGTTCAACGTCGGCTACTACCTGCCCTTTGGCATGTTCGTCTTCGCCGGCTTCATCCGTACCATCCCGATCGAGCTCGAGGAAGCCGCCACCATCGACGGCGCGGGCCGCGCCCAGGTGTTCTGGCGCGTCGTGTTCCCGCTGCTGCGACCGGCCAGCGCCAGCGTGATGATCTTTCTCGGCGTGTGGATCTGGAACGACTTCATCGATCCGCTCATCATCCTCGGTCCCGGCCGCGGCACCACCGTCACCACCGGCGTGTACCGCGCAATCGGCCAGTACCAGTCCGACTTCGGCTCCGTGTTCGCGTTGATGTTCCTGGCCACGCTGCCCGTCCTGGCGTTCTACCTCGCCCTGCAACGGCATTTCGTCAAGGGGCTCACCGGCGGTGCCACCAAGGGCTGACCGTCTGCGGCGCCGACCCGTGCTTCCCGCTCAACCCAGCCGTGACCCAGCGATCGAGCATGCCGCACCGGCTCGTCGCCCGGGTGAAGGAGGACCTCGACAGATGGAGGGGCAATGGGCGCACCCGCGGATCCGGTCGGACAAAAGACTACGATTGTGCGCCATGGCGCTGAGCGACGACACCGTCGGGGCGATCAAGACGATGATTCTCGACGGCCGCCTCCGGGCCGGCGACAAGCTGCCCGTCGAGCGGGAGCTGGCCGCGGAGCTCGGCGTGTCCCGCGGCACCCTGCGCGAGGCGGTGCGGTCGCTGACGATGATCGGCGTGCTGGACTCCCGGCAGGGCGACGGGACCTACGTCACCAGCCTGGAGCCGCGCCTGCTGCTCGGTTCGCTGGCGATCACCATGGACCTGCACCAGAACAGCTCGGAGCTGTTCCTGCTGGAGACCCGGCGGGCCCTGGAGTCCCACGCCACGAGCCAGGCGGCGGTCCGGCTCGGCGAGGCGGAGCTGGCCCGGCTCGCCGAGATCCTCGACGAGGCCGCGGTGCTCGTCGAGGACGGGCAGGTCGACGCGCTGCTCGAACACGACCGTGCCTTCCACCGGCTCATCGTGGAGGCGTCCGGGAACCCGGTGCTGGCGTCGCTGACCGAGCTGCTGTCCGGGCACACCATGCGGGCGCGGCTGTGGCGGGAGCTGACCGACGACGGCGCGGCGCGGCGCACGCTCGACGAGCATCGCGCCATCCTGGCCGCGCTGCGGGCGCGGGATCCCGAGCTGGCCCGGCTGCGGGCAGCGGTACACGTGGCCGGCTTGGAGCAGTTCGTGCGGACCCAGATCGACAGCCGCCCGTCCGCCGAGTGACGGCAGCGTCCCGTCGCCGCGCGCCGCGGCGACGGGACGCCTCCCCGACTGTTGCGTCAGCCGTTGACGAACGCGTTCGTCAACGCGATGCCCGGGGTCGAACCGCATCAGTGGAACGACTCCTCGGCGAAGAACAGGAAGGCGCCGAGACCGTGGAAGTCGTTCGTGGCCTGTGTGCGGCCGACGTAGTAGGCGTAGTCGCCGACGTTGGTGCCGATCGAGATGGTCGTCAGGTAGGTCAGGCCGTCGCTGTGCAGGGAGATCCGGTTGACTTCGCCGGTCCGCCCGGCGTCCACAGTGGACTGGTACGACGCCGGGACGTAGCCGCGCTTGATTGCGGCGTCGACGGTGTAGGTGTACATCGCCGAGCACGACGTCTCGGTCCAGTTGTCGCCGCGGCTGCCCTTGTCGACCACCTGGAACCAGCGGCCGCTGGCCGGGTCCTGGTAGGTGGCCATCCCGCGCACCAGGTTCTGCAGGATCGAGATGAGCCGGGCGCGGCGCGGGTGGTCGGGTGGGATGAGGTCGAGCACCTGGACGGCAGCGACGCCGAACCAGCCGACGGCGCGGCACCAGTACTCGGGGGCCAGGCCGGTCGAAGGGTCCGCCCAGGACGCCGTCGCGGACTCGTCGTAGGCGTGCTTGAGCAGGCCGTTGGGCTGCTGCAGGTGGCTTGCGTAGACGACGAGCTGGTTCGTGGCGATGTCGTAGGACTGGGTGCTGTCGCCGACGTAGTGGCCGTACTGCGCCATGAACGGGTCGGCCATGAACGTGCCGTCGGCCCACAGCTGGTGCGCCCGGCTGGAGCTGGTGGCGTGCCAGAACCCGCCGTCGTTCGTGGTCGGGTACCCGCCGCCGGGCGCGAGCCGGTCGTGGATCTGCTTGGCGGCCAGGCGGTACTTGGCCAGCCCGGTCTCGCGGTACATCGCGATCATGACCTGGCCGGGCATCATGCTGTCGAGGCTGGTGAAGCCGTTGGAGATGTGGCCGGAGCTGTCGACGAACCGGTCCGCCCAGGCGCGGATGTAGGCGATGAGCGCGGCCCGGCGGGCCGGGTCGGTCGTGCGCAGCGCCACCTGGTACTGCCCCATCATGTACAGCGCGACGGGGTAGCTCCAGCCGCCGACGCTCGACGGGGTGAACCGCCGCATGGTCGAGTCGACGAGGGCGTCGGACCAGTCGGTGCCACCGCCGCCGGTCGTGCCGTCGGAGACCGTGAGCGAGTCCAGGTTGGGCAGGCCGCCGGCGGTGGTGCTGGTCACCCGCACGAGGTTCGTGCCGGCGGTCAGCATCACGGTCACCGTCGTGGCGGCCCACGTGTCCCAGTTCGCCGTCCTCGTGAACTGAGGCGTCGCCGCGACCACCCCGTTGAGGCTTACCGCGCCGGGACGGTCGGCGGTGGTGCCGTTGGCATAGCGGAAGGTCAGGCCGGCACTGCCGGCGGCGGTGGCGTGTACCGCGAACTCCACGTAGGCGCCGGTCTCGTTCGTGCTGTTGACGAAGCCGGTGCCGGTGTAGCCGGTGTGGTCGGCGTCCACCGTGCCGTGCAAGACGGTGGCCTGCTCGGCCTCGTAGACCGTTGACGCCGCGGACGCCGGGCCGGCGACGGCGGTGCCGCCCACGGTCAGCGCCACGACGAGTGCGGCCGCAAGGTACGTACGCACGCGGGATCTCCTCTCCCGACCCACTGAACGGGTGACACATATATGGACGCCTATCGCCTCCTTGGCGGGCGCGCCAGACAACGTACCGATGTAGATCGATGCAAGTCAAGGGCCAGCGCCCGATAATCATCGGACCAATTGAGGCGAAGCATGGGGCTTCCGTCAGGCTCTGCCCCGTATATAGACTCCGCCAAATAGCAAGGAGACTTAATTGATCCAACCTATCGCTCACGGAAGGGGTAGAGGTGAGACGAAGGATCAGCGCATGGCTCGGTGTGCTGCTCGTCGCCGCCGCGACCGCGTTCGTGCTGGACGCGCCCGGGGCACACGCCGACCTGCAGAACCCGCGCCAGCAGTTCCTGCGCGACTCGATCGGCGGGCTCTTCCTGCACTGGGGAGAACGCACGTCACCGCAGCACACCAGCTGCAGCCAGTGGGAGGCCGACGTCACCAACGGCGGCTGGAACGCCGACTACTGGGTCAACGAGGCCAAGAAGCTGCACCTGCAGTACCTGGTCCTCGCGACGTTCCACAGCCGGCTCGGCTACGCCCGGCCGTGGCCGTCGGCGATTCCGGGCAGCTGCAAGACCAACCGCGACTTCCTCGGCGAGACCATCGCCGCGGCGAAGGCCGCCAACATGCGCACCATCCTCTACATGACCGACGATCCACAGTGGTGGAACGAGGGCCTGTCGTCCGGTCAGAGCTGGCTGGACTCCAAGGCGTTCTCCTCCTACGCCGGCCACAACGTGGACCTGACCACCCGCGACGGCTTCGGGGAGTTCAGCTACGACCTGTTCTTCGAGGTGATGAACCGCTACCCCGACCTCGGCGGGTTCTGGATCGACAACGACAACCAGTACTGGCTCGACCACAACCTCTACCAGCAGATCTACCAGCAGCGACCCAACTACACGATCAGCAACAACAATGAAGACACGCCGATCATGGACATGATCAGCAACGAGCAGAAGACCGGCATGACGCCGTCCTACGACTACCCGCAGGCGGTGTACACGGCGGCGCCGCGGCTGATCGAGGCGGACTACAAGCTGCCGTCCACCGGCGCCTGGTGGTACGACGGCAGCAACTCGGCGGTGGACAACAAGCTGACGCTGGGCCGCATGATCACCAACGCCGGCTCATCGGTGAAGTCGCTGATGGCCGAGACCGCGATGGTCAACGGGAAGTTCCCGTCCAACCAAGCGAACTTCAACAACTTCGCCAACGGCTACCTCGATCCGATCTGGCCGTCGCTGCACGGCACCGAGGGCGGCGGCTACATGTACGGCGGCCTGAAACCGGGCGCGTGGAACAACGGCGCCTACGGCGTCACCACGATCAGCAAGACCGACCCCAACCTGCAGTACATCCACGTCACCGAGCGACCGACCGGCAGCACGCTGTCCGTGCGCGACAACGGCTACCGGGTGTCGTCGGTCACCAACCTGCGGACCGGGAGCGCGGTCACCTTCAGCCAGAGCGGCGGCACCCTGACCCTGACCGGCCTCTCGAGCTGGGACACCTACGACACCGTCTTCAAGGTCGTCACCAACGGCCGTGAGGGCATCATCCCGCCGCCGACCTACACGATGAGCGCGAGTGCCTCCGCCAGCGGGCACGCCGCCTCCGCGGCCGCCGACGGCGACTACCTGACCTATTGGGACGCCGGCACTTCCCAGCCCGTCTCGCTGCGCTTCGATCTCGGCTCCGCCAAGCCGATCCAGTACCTGGCCATCAACCAGCGCGAGGACTCGACGGTGTTCCCGGCGTCCGGGTCGGCCCGCATCCGCGACTACCGGGTCTACACCTCCAACGACGGCAGCACCTGGACCCAGATCAAGTCCGGCACGCTGCCCAACGCGCGGGGCGTGCAGATCATCGACCTGCCCCGCACCACCGCCCGGCACGTCCGCCTGGAGAAGGTGAGCAGCCAGGGCAACAACCGGCTGCGCATCGACGAGGCGTGGGTCGGTTCGGACTACGCGGGCGCCGCAGGGCCGCCGCCGCCCGGCCGGCTCGAGGCCGAGGACGCCACGATCTCGCAAGGCGTGCTGGAGACCACGCACACCGGCTACTCCGGCACCGGGTACGTCAACGGCGACAACGTCGCCGGCTCCTACCTGGAGTTCAACCTCGACGCCGCCGGCGCCGGCACGGCGAACCTGAGCATCGGCTACGCCAACGGCACCGCCGCCGACCGGCCCGCCGACATCAGCGTCAACGGCACCGTGGTCGCGGCCGGCACCTCGTTCCCGCCCACCGCGAACTGGGACACCTGGGCGGTCAAGACGATCGGCGTACCGGTCCACGCCGGCGCCAACACCGTCCGCATCACCGCCACCACCGCGGGCGGCAACCCGAACATCGACTACCTCGACAGCACCGTGTCCGGCGGCACGTCCCCCGTGGACTACCAGGCCGAGGACGCCACGATCTCGCAGGGCACCGCCGCCACCAACCACACCGGCTACACCGGGACCGGGTTCGTCGACTACACCAACGTCACCGGGTCCTACGTCGAGTTCGCGGTCAACGCGGCATCGGCGGGCACCGTGCCGGTCACCATCCGGTTTGCCAACGGCACCACGACGAACCGGCCGATGGACCTCGTAGTCAACGGCACCACTGTCGTGGCCGGGCAGGCGTTCAACGCCACCGCCGACTGGGACACCTGGACCACGGTCACGTTCCCAGCGCCGTTGACCGCCGGCGCGAACACCATCCGCCTGACCGCAACCACGGCGAACGGCGGACCGAACCTGGACAAGATCACAGTCGGCTGAGCCCGCGGGCGCCCAGACCCGGGGCGCCCGCATGTCCCCCTAGGAGGCGGGGAACAACATGCGCAGACTCGCTCGCGTCGCGGCGGTGCTCGCCGTCGTCGCGGCCATGCTCGGCGTGCCGGCCGCGGCGTACGCCGCCACGTACAACGTGCGCAGCTACGGCGCGACCGGTGACGGCTCCACGGACGACACCCCGGCGATCAACGCCGCGATCACCGCGGCCAACAGCGCCGGCGGTGGCACCGTGCAGTTCCCGTCGGGCAACTACAAGTCGAAGCACACCATCCACCTCAAGAGCAACGTCACGCTCCAGCTCGACGCCGGCTCGACCATCCAGGGCTCCAGCGCCGACACCTACGATGCGCCCGAGTCCAACCCGAACGACAGCTTCCAGGACTACGGCCACAGCCACTTCCACAACGCGATGATCTACGGTGACCGTCTCACCAACGTCGGCATCACCGGCTCCGGCACGATCGACGGGGCCGGCAATCTCATCACCGGCAACCCCGGCTCCGGCGAGGCCGACAAGATCCTGTCGCTGACCCGCTGCGACGGGCTGCGGCTCGACGGCGTGACGTTCCGCCGCGGCGGGCACTTCGCCATCCTCACCAACAACTGCAACAACATCACCTCCGACCACCTGCACATCGACACCGCCGGCGACCGTGACGGCTGGAACGTCATCAGCGCCTCCAACGTCACCGTCACCAACGCGGACATCGCCGCCAACGACGACGCGCTCGTGTTCAAGAGCGACTACGCCCTCGGCGCGAAGCTGCCCAACGGGCACGTCACCGTCACCGACTCGCACCTGTCCGCGCAGTGCTGCAACGCGCTGATGTTCGGCTCCGAGACGTGCGGCGACTTCACCGACTACAACTTCCAGCGGATCACCATCACCGGTGCGGACAAGTCCGGCCTCGGCATGGTGTCCATGGACGGCGCGAACATCAGCGACGTGCACTACCGCGACATCACGATGACCGGCGTGCGGTCGCCGATCATGCAGAAGATCGGCACCCGCAAACGCTGCGGCAACAGTCCGGGCGTCGGCCACATCAGCAACATCACCTACGACAACATCACCGCCACCGGCGCCGGCCCGTCGTTCAGCCCCACCATCTGGGGCGAGTCCGGCGGCAACCGGATCTCCGACGTGCACTTCACCAACGTGCACATCACCGTGCCCGGCGGCAACGGCACCATGGACACCGGCGTGCCCAGCAACGACCCGAACAACTACAACCCGAACAGCATCGGCACCCGCCCGGCCTACGGCTGGTACGTCCACAACGCGCACGACATCACCTGGACGAACAGCTCGGTCGAGTTCGCCTCCGGCGACGGCCGGCCGGCGGTCATCGCCAACGGCGCGGCGAACCTCACCTTCGACGGGTTCACCGCCGAGCGAACGGCCAGCGGTCCGTACGACATGGGCTTCCAGGCCGTCTCCGGCTACTGCGTCAAGAACAGCCAGAACACCGCGGGCGGCGCCCTGCGCGTCAACGCGGACTCCGCGTCCAGCCAGAACTGCTCCACCTCCACGGGCGTGGACTACCAGGCCGAGAACTGCACCGTCTTCCACGGCACGGTCGATGCCGACCACAGCGGCTTCACCGGCACCGGCTTCGTCAACGGCACCAACGAGGTCGGGGCCTACGTGGAGTGCGCGGTGACGGCGGCGGCCGCGGGCTCGGTGCCGGTCACGGTCCGCTACGCCAACGGCACGACCACGGCCCGGCCGATGAGCATCACCGTCAACGGGGCGGCGGCCACCTCGCCGACGTTCGCCGGCACGGGCAACTGGGACACCTGGGCCACGACCACGTTCACCGCCAACCTCAACGCCGGCACGAACCTGATCCGGCTCACCTCCACCACCGCCAACGGCGGCCCGAACCTCGATCGGATCACCGTCGGCTGAACCGCGCGATGCGGTGCCCGAGCGCCGCGGGCACCGCATCCGGAAAGGAACCCCACCATGCAACGCAGGACACTGATCGCCGTCACGGGGGCGGCGATCGTCGGCTCCGTGTTCGGAAGGGTCACGGCGGCGGCCGCCGCCACCGGCTGGCAGCAGCGCTGGGCGCCCGAGGCCGGCGTCGACGGCCTGGGCGCCTTCGAAGGCGTCGAGGACGACCGCGCCAACTCCCACCCGGCCGGGCAGCCGCACATCTTCGTCCAGAACAACAACTTCCGGTTCAACATGCACATGGTCGACCGCGACTCGATGACCGACCGGCAGCGCCAGGAGGTCAAGGGCATGCACGCCCAGGGCGCCGACCTCGTCGTCGCCAACGGCGAGACCTGGCGCTGGACCTACGCGATGTACATCCCGGGCAGCCTCAAGGCAACCACCACCTTCACCCACATCATGCAGATGAAGATGCCCGGCGACGGCTCGCTGCCGATCCTCACCACGTCGCTGCAGCGTGTCGACAACGTACCGAAGATCCAGCTGCACGCCTTCAACGACGACGTCATCGTCGGCCGGGCCGACCTCGCGCCGCTGCAGAACAAGTGGATCGACGTCGAGTTGGAGATGACCGTCGGCGACGGGGCCAAGGGCGTGGTGCGCTGGGCACTGCACGACGGCGCGACGCCGGTGATCGACGTCAGCCGGTCGGGGCTGGACACCTTCCTCGGCGACCGGGTGCGGCCCAAGTGGGGCATCTACCGCTCGCTCGGCGACGCGTCAGGCTCCCTGCAGGACACCTACATGCTGCTGACCCGCATGCGCGCGTACAAGGCCACGACCGTCGCGGCGGTGCGCTACGAGGCGGAGAACGCCTCCCGCTCCGGCGGCACCGTCGACAGCAACCACGCCGGCTTCACCGGCACCGGCTTTGTCAACACCGAGAACGCCACCGGCGCCTGGGTGCAGTGGACCGTCAACGCCCCCGCCGCCGGACCGGCGACGCTGACCTTCCGCCACGCCAACGGCACGACCGCCAACCGCCCGATGTCGCTGACCGTCAACGGCACCGCGGTCGCCTCCGCCGTCGCCTTCGACCCGACGGGCGACTGGACCGCCTGGGCCGACGTGCCCGTCACCGCCAACCTCAACGCCGGCACCAATACCGTGCGGCTCACCGCCACCACCGCCAACGGCGGGCCGAACCTGGACCGCCTCGACGTCGTCGCCACCGCCGTCTGACGCACCCGGAATCGAGGAAGCAGCATGCGAAGACTCCTGACGGCGCTGCCCGTGCTGGCGCTGGCGGCGCTGGCCGCCGCCGTGCTGGCCCGCCCGCAGCCCGCCGTCGCGCTGGAGAACGGGCTCGCCCGCACTCCCCCGATGGGCTTCAACAACTGGAACACCACCGGCTGCACGGCCACGTTCAACGAGGCGTTCGTCATCGGCATCGCCGACAAGTTCGTGTCCGCCGGGCTCAAGGACGCCGGCTACACCTACGTCAACCTCGACGACTGCTGGGCGCTGCCGTCCCGCGACGGCAACGGCAACCTGGTGCCCGACCCGGCCCGGTTCCCGCACGGCATCAAGTACCTGGCCGACTACGTCCACGGCAAGGGCTTGAAGTTCGGCATCTACTCCAGCGCCGGCACGAAGACGTGCAACACCAACGGCTTCCCCGGCGGCCTCGGCCACGAGCAGCAGGACGCGAACCTGTGGGCGTCATGGGGCGTGGACTACCTCAAGTACGACAACTGCAACAACCAGAACGTCGACGCCCGGACCCGCTACACGGCGATGCGCGACGCGCTGGCCAACACCGGACGGCCGATCGTGTACAGCATCTGCGAATGGGGCCGCACCGGCCCGCCCAAGGTCTGGGAATGGGGCGCCGACGTCGGCAACCTGTGGCGCACCACCGGCGACATCAGCGACAACTGGACCAGCATGATCTCGCGCGTGCACACCAACGACGACCTGGCCCAGTTCGCCGGCCCCGGGCACTGGAACGACCCCGACATGCTCGAGGTCGGCAACGGCGGCATGACCGACACCGAGTACCGCACCCACTTCAGCCTCTGGGCGGAGATGGCGGCGCCGCTGCTGATCGGCAGCGACATCCGCTCGGCGTCCAGCACCACCCTGGCCACGCTGAAGAACACCGACGTGATCGCCGTGGACCAGGACGCGCTCGGCCGGCAGGGCACGATCGTCTCCGCCGGCGGCGGGGTCGTGGTGTACAACAAGGTGCTCGCCAACGGCGACCGCGCGGTGGTGCTGCTCAACGAGAACACCACCACGGCCACCGTGAGCACCACCGCCGCCGCGATCGGCCTGGCCGGGTCGCCGAGCTACCGCCTCAAGGACCTGTGGTCGAAGGCGACGAGCACCACCACCGGCTCGATCGGCGCCTCGGTGCCCGGCCACGGCGTGGTCATGTACCGGGTGTCGCGCGGCGACGCCGTCCCGAACCGTCACGAGGCCGAGGCCGCCACGATCGGCCAGGGCGTGGTCGAGTCCAACCACGCGGGCTTCTCCGGCACCGGGTTCGTCAACGGCGACAACGTCGCCGGGTCCTACGTGGAGTTCACGGTCGACGCGGCCGCCGCCGGCACCGCGAACCTGAGCGTCGGCTACGCCAACGGCACCGCCGCCGACCGGCCCGCCGACATCAGCGTCAACGGCACCGTGGTCGCGGCCGGCACCTCGTTCCCGCCGACCGCGAACTGGGACACCTGGGCAGTCAAGACGATCGGCGTACCGCTACACGCCGGCACCAACACCGTCCGCATCACCGCCACCACCGCCGGCGGCAACCCCAACCTGGACTACCTCGACGCGGTGGCCGCCGGCCCGGCGCCGGTCGACTACCAGGCCGAGGACTGCACCGTGTCGCAAGGTGCGGTGGAGGCCAACCACGCGGGCTACACCGGGACCGGATTCGTCAACGGCGACAACGTTGCCGGCGCCTACGTCGAGTGCGCGGTGACGGTGGCCGCCGCAGGCCAGCGGACCCTGACCGTCCGCTTCGCCAACGGCACCACCTCCGCCCGCCCGATGGCGGTGACCGTCAACGGTGCGGCGCCGGTCACGGTGTCCTTCCCGCCGACCGCGAACTGGGACACGTGGGCCACCGCCGAGCTCACGGCGACGCTCGCCGCCGGCGCCAACACCGTCCGCCTCACCGCCACGACCGCCAACGGCGGGCCGAACGTCGACTACCTCAACGTCCGCTGAGCTCTCCTTCGATGGGAGGATCAATGAGAAGAACCAGTCTGTCGGCCGCCGCCGGGCTCCTGCTCGTGCTGCCGATGGTGATCACGACAGCCGCCGGCGCCGCGTCGACCCGGTACGAGGCGGAGGGCTGCACGATGTCGGCGGGCACCGTCGACACCAACCACGCCAACTACAGCGGCACCGGATTCGCCAACGGCGACAACGCCGTCGGCAACTACCTCGAATGCACCGTCACCGCGCCCAACGCCGGCCCCGGCACCTTCATCATCCGCTACTCCAACGGCACCACCGCGAACCGACCCGCCGACATCAGCGTCAACGGCACCGTCGTGGCCGCGGCCGCCGCGTTCGACCCGACCACCAACTGGGACACCTGGGCCGACAAAACGGTCACCGCCAACGTCAACGCCGGACCCAACAAGATCCGGATCGCGGCCACCACGGCGCTGGGCTACGCCAACCTCGACTACGTCGATTTCAGCGTGGCCGCGGCGTCCACCGACTACCAGGCCGAGACGGCCACCGTCTCGCAAGGCGCGGTCGCCTCGAACCACACCGGCTACACCGGTACCGGGTTCGTGGACTACACGAACATCGCCGGGTCCTACGTGGAGTTCTCCGTGAGCGCGGCGGCGACGGGTACCGCGCAACTGACGTTCCGCTACGCCAACGGCACCACGGTCAACCGGCCGATGGACATCACCGTCAACGGCAACTCCGCCGCCCTCAACCTATCCTTCGGCGCGACCGCCGACTGGGACACCTGGGCCGACCAGACCATCTCCGTCACCCTCAACGCCGGCACCAACACCGTCCGCGCCACCGCCACCACCGCCAACGGCGGCCCGAACCTGGACCGGCTGCGGGTCACCGGACAGAGCGACTCGACCGCACCCACCACACCAGGCCAGCCCAGCTGCGCCAACATCACCGACACCAGCATCAACCTGTCCTGGGGCGCCTCCACCGACAACGTCGCCGTGACCGGCTACGACATCTACCACGACGGCAACCTCCTCACGCAGTCCGCCGGCACCGGCACCAGCACAACCCTGACCGGGCTCACCCCCAACACCGAATACCGGCTGTCCGTCTTCGCCCGCGACGCCGCCGGCAATGTGTCGCTGTCCAGCGCCCAGGCCATCTGCACCACCCTGCCCAGCACCGACACCCAGGCCCCGACCGCACCGGCCAGCCTCACCTACTCCAACCTCACCTCCGGCAGCGTGACCCTCACCTGGGCCGCATCGACCGACAACCGCGGCGTCGTCGCCTACGACGTCCGGATCGGCACCACCGTGGTCACCTCGGTCAACGGCACCCCACCCGCGACCACGACCACCGTCACCAGCCTCGCCTGCAACACCCCCTACACCCTCAACGTGGTCGCCCGGGACCTGGCCGGCAACACCTCGCCGCCAAGCAACACCGTCACCTTCACCACACCCGCGTGCAGCGGCGGCGTACCGTCGGCCATCGCCACCTACTCGACCGGCTGGACCATCCCCTGGGGTGTCGCCTTCGCCCCCGACGGGCAATCAGCGCTGGTCACCGAACGCGACGACAAGGTCGCCGCCGGCCAGTTCCGGGTGTACAAACTCGCCACCACCGGCGGCGCCAAAACCCTCGTCGGCACCGTCCCCAACGTCGTCACCACCAACGGTGAGGGCGGACTGCTCGGCGTGGCGTTCGACCCCAACTGGGCCACCAACCACTTCGTGTACCTCATGCACACCGCATCCGAGGGCAACCGCATCGCGCGCATGACCTACAACGGCAGCACCCTCACCGGATACACCACCCTCGTCACCGGCATCGCGAAGAACCGGTACCACAACGGCGGCCGGCTCGCGTTCGGCCCCGACGGCTACCTCTACGCCACCACCGGCGACGCCCAAACCGGCAGCAACGCACAAGACAAAAACTCCCTCAACGGCAAGATCCTGCGGATGAAAACCGACGGCACCCCAGCGCCGGGCAACCCGTTCGGCACCCTCGTGTACAGCTACGGCCACCGCAACCCGCAAGGCATCGCCTGGGACTCCCAAGGCCGGCTGTGGGAGGCCGAGTTCGGCAACTCCATGTACGACGAACTCAACCTCATCAAACCCGGCCTCAACTACGGCTGGCCCACCTGCGAAGGCACCTGCACCGTCGCCGGCATGCAAAACCCCGAACGTCAATGGTCCGTCGACCAGGCATCACCCAGCGGCATCGCCATCGTGCGCGACGTCGTCTACGTGGCCGCCCTGCGCGGCGAACGCCTCTGGCGCATCCCCATCCTGAGCGGGGAAACCACCGGCACCCCCAGCGCCTACTACGTCGGCACCTACGGCCGCCTCCGCACCGTCACCAAAATCCCCGGCGCCGACGCCTTCTGGCTCACCACCACCAACTGCGACAACAACGGCGGCGCCGGCAACGGCTCCGACCAGATCATGCGGGTCACCGTCACCTGATCGTCCGGGCCGGGCGGCCGCGGGTTCGGCGCCCCGCGGCCGCCCGCCCGGACCCCTTGCAGCAAACCGTGGACGCGGCACTCACTTCCAGGAGTCGGTCATGGCGGTAACCATCAAGGACATCGCCCGGGCGGTCGGCGTATCGACGTCGACAGTGAGCCGGGCGCTGGCCGGCTCCGACCTGCTGCCGCCCGGCACCCGCCGGCGGATCGAGCAGGCGGCGGACGAGCTCGGCTACCACCCCAACCGGGTGGCCCGCGCGCTGAGCACCGGGCGCACCGGCAACGTCGGGCTGCTCGTGCCCGACCTGCTCAACCCGTACTTCGCCGCCGTTGTCAAGGGGGTGCAGGCGCGCGCCCGGGAGTCCGGCCACTGGGTCTTCCTCACCGATACCGACGAGGACGCGGGCGTCGAGGCGGACCGCGTTCACGCGCTCGTCAAGCAGGTCGACGGCGTCGTGCTGTGCGCCCCACGCACCAGCGAGTCGCGGCTGCGGGCCCTGGCCCGCGAGACGCCAATGGTGATGCTCAACCGGCGGGTCGCCGGGATCCCGTCGGTGACGACTGCCAACGGCGAGGGCATCCGCCAGGCGGTCGCGCACCTCGTCGCGCTCGGGCACGAGCGGCTGGCGTACGTCGCCGGCCCCCGCGCATCCTGGTCCAACCGCGACCGGCTGTGCCTGCTGCGCACCGCCATGGCCGCCGCCGGCGTCGACCTCGTCGAGACCGCCAACGTCGAGCCGCGCTTCGCCGGCGGTATCGCCGCGGCCGACCGGATCCTCGAGGCCGGGGTGACGGCGGTGGTCGCCTACAACGACCTGGTGGCGCTGGGCCTGCTCGACGCCCTCGGCGCCCGCGGCGTCGCGGTGCCCGGCCGGATCAGCATCGTCGGCTTCGACGACATCCTGCCGGCCGAGCTGGTCAGCCCGGCGCTGACCACCGTCGGCCAGCCCAGCGAGGAGGTCGGCCGGGCCGGCATGGACCTGCTGCTGCGGCTGATGGCGGACCCGCGCCTGCTCCCCGCGCCGGCGCTCGAGCCGGTCGCCCGGCTGGTGGTGCGCGGCTCTACCGGCCCCGCGCCCGGGTCACGCCTACCCCATGGTGGCCCTGCAGGTGAGACCCGTGACTTGCGCTGCAACGCCAGGTAGAAGAGAAGTCACATGCCAGGATCGTGTGCGCTGCCAGGAACTGCCGCCAGGTGGGTCCGGCCCTGGTAGCCGGCGAGAAACTCCGTGCGGACCTCGGCCGGCACCGGCCCCCAGTTGTGGTAGCGGGTGCCGAGCAGGATCGCCGCGCGGGCCAGCTCGACGAGCCGGTGGTCGTGCTGGGCTTCCTCGAAGTTGAGGATCGCGGTGACCTCGTTGTCGGCAAACAAGATGTTGGCCGAGCGGAAGTCGAAGTGGACAAGTTGTCGCGGCAGCCGGTCGGGTGGAGCGGCGGTAACCAGCCCGCGCAGCACGTCGCGAGCCGCTGCCGGCAGATGCTCGGCGCGAGCGTCGAGCCAGCTGGTGACCCGCTGCGTCAACGGCTCACACGCAACGGCGAGTGCGGGAGGTCGAGCAGCGTCCGGGTATGCCGCCAGCGCGTCTTGCAGCCGGGCCAGTGCCGCTCCGGCCGCCCGCACTTGAGCGGGATCGGCGGTGTCGAGGAGATCGCCCTCGATCACCCGCTGCAGGCCCATCGAGACACCGTCGACCTCGGCCTGAAGACGGCCGTCTCGCGCGGGAACGGGCGCCGAAACCGGCAGCCCGCGGCCGTCCAGCCAGGTGGTGAGCCGCGCTAGCTCCGCCAGGCGGGAGAAACGCCCGGGCACCACCGACCACTTGGCGAGCAGCCGACCGGACGGCGTGCCTACCCACGCCAGCGCGTTGCCGCCACTCATCACGATCCGCTCGCAGGAGTCGACGCGAACGCCCCAGCGCTCGTCCAGCGTGTCCGCCACCCAGCGGGCAGCCGCCTGCGCTTGGCTGAAGCCGAACCTTCCGTCGAGCGCCTGGCGGGGGTCACGCGCCTCTCACAGCATCTCCAGCACCGGCGGATGCGATTCGTTCATGCGGCGCATCCCATCACGGGGCCGGCGGACTGTGCTCGCCCGGCGCCGCGGCCAGCCGGGTCAGGTTCGTGAAATTCCGGCTGCGGCACGGGCTACCAACAGCAGGCCAGTGGACCCGATCCGACCGGGGAAATGTGGGCTGATCTGCCTCAATCCGCGTAACCCGACTCGGCGCGACGGCCCTCGACTTGGGGATCAACTGGTAAGTAGCAGGAAAGCGACAAGATCTTGAGAAATCCAGGTGACAAGATCTTGAGAATCGGGTCCGAGTTGCTGATAACCACATGATCAAGCGACAAACGCGATGAGAACCTACATGTAGGTTCTCATCCAACTTTGTCGGCGTCTCACGAAAATGTCGGTCTACTTGTCGGTTCCGACACGTTAGGGAGGTATCCGTCGGCAATTGTTGATGTGACGTACATGCGGACCGCCAACCCTTGCGAAATCGCGTCTGCCACAGATCGGTCGAATTGACTACCGTGTCGGCATGGACAGAGCGGGTTACCGGCTGGCGATCGATTTCGGCACGTCGAGTACCGTCGCGGCGCTGGACGGGGGGAACGGGCGGACTGGCCCGCTGCTCTTCGATGCCTCGCCGCTGCTGTCCTCGGCGGTCTTCGCCGATGCGTCCGCGGTACTACTGACCGGCCAGGACGCCGAACGGGCCGCGGCCGGTTATCCGGCAGGGCTGGAGGCCAACCCCAAGCGGCGCATCAACGACGGGACCCTGTGGCTCGGTGAGCAGGAGTACGCGGTCGCCGAGATCATCGCCGCGGTCCTCAAACGGGTCGCCGACGAGGCGCAACGGGTAACCAACGGGGCGCCAGCCGGCACTGTGGTGCTCACCCATCCGGCGGCCTGGGGCCGCGCCCGGCTCGACGTGCTCGCCACCGCCGCCGCACGAGCGGGCCTCGAACGCGTCGGGTTCGTACCTGAGCCCGTCGCCGCCGCCGCGTACCTGATGACAGTTACCTCCGCATCGCTGCCCGACGGGCGCTGCCTGGTGATCTACGACCTGGGCGCCGGAACGTTCGATGCCACGGTGGTCCGCTCCGGGCCCGGCGGGTTCGAGGTCGTCGGTACCGCCGGGCTCGACGATATCGGCGGCATCGACCTCGACGCGGCGGTGGTTCGGCACGCTCGGGCGCTGACTGCCGGCGCCCGCGACGCCTGGCAGCGCCTCGACTGGCCCGGCACACCGAGCGACCAGCAGGCCCGTCAGGCGTTGTGGCGGGGCGCACGACAGGCGAAGGAGCAGTTGTCCCGCCACGCAACCGCCGACCTGCACGTTCCCCTGGCGGACGAGCGGATCCATCTGACCAGGGAGGAGTTCGAGCAGGCGGCCCGGCCGTACCTGGACCGCACCGCCGAGCTCACGCTCGGCCTGCTGCGCGAGGTGGGCGTCCCGCGCGAGCTGATCGGCGGCGTTCTTCTTGTCGGTGGCTCGTCGCGGATTCCGCTCGCCGCCACCATCCTGCATCGGGTGCTGCGGATCGCGCCGACCGCACTCGACCAGCCGGAGCTCGTCGTCGCCGAGGGCGCTCTGCAGGTGCCGCCCTCGGCCGTCCGGCACCTCGCGGAGCCCGGGCCCGCCCTGGTTGACGCATCCCTTCTCAGCAGCGACCCCGGGCCCGCGCCGGCAGGCCCGGCGCCGGTCATGGCCGCCGCATTTGTCGGCGCGCCAGCTGTCGACGCGGCGGGCGCTGACATGACCCACGTCGAGATGAGGTCAGCCGAGGTGACGCCAATCGGCGGGTCGCAACCCGACGCGGCGTCGGCGTCGGCGCTGGTCAACGACACCGCGGGGCGAGGCCCGGCACCGGCCGCCGAGCCGGCGATACCGGCGATCAGCGCCGTGGTGTCGGTGTACGCCCTCGCCGCCGGAACCGTCCTGCTGCTCGCCGGGCTGGCGCTGCCGTGGGTGATCTTTGAGCATTCGCTGCCCGAGCTGGCGTTGATCCACTTCTCGGACGTGAACTATGCGCGCTCCGCCGGGTCGCTCCTGGGCCTGGTCACGCTGTCCGGCTTCTGGCTGGGATTCCTTGCGGCGCCGGTGCTGGCCGCCGCGGTGTTCGTGGCGGCACGTGCCCGAAGTGTCAGGGCGTCCCGCAACGCCACTATCGAGTGGGGCCTGCGGATCGGCGGGGTCGCTGTGTCGGTCCTCTGGATCGTCACCGCGTTCGGCACCGACACGTACACCTTCGGCAGCGGCGAAGAGATCCGGTGGGGCCGGTCCGTCGCCGCCACCGGACTCGTCGTGCTCGACGTAGTGCTGCTGTTGGCGCCGGGTGCGGGCGCCGCGCCCGACACGACCGCTGGGCGGCGTCGCCCGTCGCGCGCCGTCCGGACGCTGGCCTTGTGCGCGGCCGTCCTCGTCGTTGTCATCTGTGTGGCGGTCGCGGTGACCACTCGCGACGGTGAGGTGGCGGTGCACTACGAGAACAATGCGTTCCCGGCGACGCGGTTCCTCGTCGTCGGCGCGCTGCTCGTCGCCGCACTGGTGGAGCTTGCATTTCCGCTGCGCGTCGCTGCCAGATACAGCGTCGCCATCGGTGTCGCCCGCTGGGCCGTGCTGCTGGTGTTCACGCTCGCCGTCGGGGAGACGACCGCCTATTTCTACAGCATCGACAACGTCATCACGGCAATACCACAGGAATCGGCGCGGGCGGTTGGGCGGTGGCTCGTCACCGCGCCCGTCGTCATGGGCGGCCTTGCCGCGGTTCTTGGCGGCGGCTCGCCGAGCCTGCGACGTTCGCGGGGCCTGGAGTAGTGTTTACTGCCCGTTCGGCGGAGATCGTCCGGGCTCGTTGACTCATACGTTAACGTCGTGCTGATCCGGTTGGGTATCGATCTCGGCACCTCCACCACCGTCGCCGTCCTGGCCGGAGCAGACGGCGGCGTGCGGAACCTGCTGTTCGACGCGTCTCCGTTGTTGTCCTCCGCAGTCTTCGCCGGCCCCGGCTCCGGGTTGCTGACGGGTCAGGACGCCGAACGGGCCGCGTCCGGGTATCCGGCGGGTCTGGAGGCTAACCCGAAGCGGCGTATCGACGACGGCATGGTGTGGCTGGGCGATGGCGAGTACGCGATCGCGGAACTGCTGGCGGCCGTGCTCGGGCGGGTCGCCGCGGAGGCACGCCGGGTGTCGGGCGCGGTCCCCGGCTCCGTTATCCTCACGCATCCCGCCTCCTGGCAACGGACCCGGCTGGGCATCCTCACCGATGCGGCCGAGCGGGCCGGGCTGGGCGAGGTCGGGCTCGTGCCGGAGCCCGTCGCCGCCGCTGCGTATTTCGCCACGGCGGGCGACGTACTGCCGGGGCGCTGCCTCGTCATCTACGACCTCGGTGCCGGTACCTTCGACGTCAGCGTGGTCCGCCGAACCGTCGAGGGCTTCGACGTGATCAGCGCGGCCGGCCTGCCCGACGTCGGCGGCCTAGACCTGGATGCGGCGATCGTGGCGCACGCGAGGTCGCTGACCGCGGAGCGCACGGACGGCTGGGGACGGCTGGACTGGCCGCGTACCAGCGAGGACGAGCAGGCGCGGCGGGCACTGTGGGCTTCGGCCAGGGCTGCGAAGGAGCGGCTCACCCGGCACGCCACCGCCGACGTGCACGTCCCGCTCGTCGGCGCCGACCTGCACCTGACCCGCGAGGAGTTCGATCGCGCAGTACGCCCGCTGCTGGAGCGCACCGCAAAGCTGACTGTCGAGGTGCTGCGCCAGACGGCCGTAGCACCCGACGAGATCGGCGGAGTGCTCCTGGTCGGCGGGGCGTCCCGGGTCCCCCTGGCGGCGACGCTGCTGCACCGGACGCTGCGCATCGCGCCGACCATCGTGGATCAGCCGGAGCTCGTCGTCGCCGAGGGGAGCCTGATCGCGCCGCTGTTGCGCACGCTTGCGGCTGCGCCAGCCGCGGCACGGGTGAGTGCAGCGGGTGTCACGCCCGGCGGGCCTGCCGTCCCGGCGGCGGCGCTCGTCAATGCGGCGGAGCCTGCGGGTGCCGTCGACATGCTGGACGGCGCGACGCCTGCCGCTGGAACAGATGACGCGCGGCCCGATGCCGGTCCGCGCGGCGGCGCGCGGGCGACCGACCCGCGCCGGCGCATCGCCATTGCTGTCGTCCTGCTCCTTGCCGTCGGTGTCGGCGCGGTGGCCCTGTATCGGCTGCTGAACCGACCCGATGCCGAGCTCGTCTACGAGCTTCGGGATCACACGAGTTCGGTCGAGTCGGTGGCGTTCAGTCCGGACGGCACGAAGCTCGCCTCGGCGAGCGTCGACAAGACAGTACGGGTGTACGACGCTGCGACGGGTAGGCCGCTTGGCGCCCCGATCGCCGGCAACAGCGAGGTTTACACGGTGGCGTTCAGCCCGAACGGCAAGATCATCGCCTCGGCCGGCGAGGACAGCCGCATCCATCTGTGGGACGCCGAGACCCACCAACCTTGGAAACTGGCAAAAATGACGGGCGCGGGCGGTACCGCGCCGTTCGCGGGCCACGGGCATCGAATCAGCGCCGTCGCGTTCAGCTCTGACGACACCGTTGCATCGATCGACTACGCCGGAGAAGTCCGGCTGTGGTCCATCGAGAACGGCGAACAGATCGGCGCGCCGTTCCCCGCGCCGCCGGAGCGGTTCGCGGCCAGCCGGCCCGCGATCGCGTTCTGCCCAGGCGACTCCACCCGCTTCGTGGCAAGCGGGCCCATCGAGGAACCCCAGTTCTGGACAACGTCGCCGCGAAAGGTCACCCCCGGAACCGGTGGCCACACCGGTGCGGTGGACGGCGTGGCGTACACCCCGGACTGCCGCTACGCCGTCAGCGCCGGCGCGGACAACACCGTCCGGATCTGGGACGCCACAACCTTCCACCCGAGGCAGATGACGTTGTCCGGCCAGACCGGCGGGGTCGACTCCGTCGCGGTCAGCCGCGACGGCCGGACGATCGCCAGCGGCGGCACCGACTCCACCATCCGGCTGTGGTCGGTCGAGACCGGCGATCAGACAGGGCTGATCGACCTCGGCGGCCTCGCTACAGGCGCGCTGGCCTTCAGCCCCGTCGACGCCAAAATCTTCGCCAGCGCCAACAGCGGTAGAGGAGGCACGGTCCGGCTCTGGCGGATCCGGTGACCGACACACGCTCCAACACACCGGGGCGCCGGGACGCCAGCCCTGTTCATACAGGGCCGTGGCGCGCTGAAGCGTGAACTGGTCGCGTGTCTACGCACCGGCCGCGCGCTGCGGGTGCCGCGCGCTCGCGGGCGCAAACGACGTGACGGCATGGTCACCCCCGAGGTGATGATCAGCGAACGGCCCGGCGAGGCCGACGACCGAGCCGTGCCCGGCCAGTGGGAAGGCGACCTGATCATCGGGCTGGACAGGTCCGCGATCGGAACTCTCGTCGAGCGAACCACCAGGTTCACGATGCTGCTGCACCTGCCCCGGATGGAAGGATATGGCGCCGAAGCCGGGGTAAGGACGGGCCGGCCCTGGCCGGGCACGGCGCCGAGGAGGTCCGCGACGCGATCGCCGCGACCATCACCACCCTGCCCGAACAATTGCGCCGGACGCTGACCTGGGACCGCGGCAAGGAACTCGCCCAACACGCCAAGCTGACGATCGACACCGGTATCCAGATCTACTTCGCCGACCCATACAGCCCATGGCAGCGGGGCACGAACGAAAGCGCCAACGGCCTGCTCCGCCAATAGTTCCCAAGGGCGCCGACCTGGCCCGCTGGAACCGTGACGAACTCGACGCCATCGCCGCCATCCACAACCACCCGTCCACGTAGGACACTCGGCTGGAAGACACCTGCCGAAGCCTTGAACGAACAGCTACTGTCACTGGAAAGCACCGGTGTTGCGACGACTGGTTGAAACCAGTCAGTACACCGGCGCCCAGCACGCCCACCTTGCCAGCAAGCACGGCGTGCGGTTGTCGGTCGGCCGGCGCGGGCCGTGCTGGGACAACGCTGTCGCCGAGTCGTTCTTCGCCACGATCAAACCGAACTCATCCACTGGCAAGCCTGGCCCACCCCGTGCTACCGCCCGGCAGGCGATATTCGAGTACATCGACGGTCCTCGGTCGCCGCCCCCCGTCCTCGCTCGGCTCCCGAGGCCCGCTGTCGGCTGCCGCGACGTCGGCCGTCACCGCCCCTCGTCGCCGTCGAAGACCTGGGGCTCCTGGTGCTCGGCCTCCTGCCGCTCGCTCACAGGAGTTGCCGATCGAGTCGAGACCGTGCTCCGGGCGGTGAGCGACAACGCCTGACCGCCGGGTCAGCGTGGCGGGATCTTATCCTTGGTGACCGCGTTTTCGAGTTCCCGGGCGAAGGCGTCCGGGTCACGGGTACGCGCGTAGGTCGACACCGCATCGTAGAAGCCCTCCTGGAACTCCGGGCTCATGGCCTCGCCGTGGGCGACCGAAAGCAGCACCGATGAGCCCCAGAGGCTCTTCGAGGCATCCCGCTGGTAGGCGGACAGGGACGAAATATCGATATTTCGGAGTACCGGTACCGACCCCTTCGCCTTACTGAACGGAATCTGGGTCGCCGGCTTACTGATGTCGTTGAGGAAGGCAAGGGCGTTCTTGGCGTTCTTGGCCCTGGTCGCGGCCACGAAGACGTCGACAACCGCGAGGAAGCTGTCGCCCGTGCCGGGAAACGCCACAGCTCCGAAGTCTTTGTCATCCTGTGCGCCGTCGGTGACCAGCTCGCCATATACCGAGTCGTTCATGGACTCGAAGGCGCAACCACCGGTGGCGAGCTTTCTTGTCGCCGCGTCCCAGGTCAACGTGCCGGCCTCGGGATCGGCGTAGGCGAGGATATCGCCGAAGGTCCGCAGCGCCGTGCGCACCTGCGCGCTGCGCCAATTGAGGCGGTCGTCAGCCATGTCCTGCCAGCCCTGCACCCCGATTGTGCTAAGTAGCACGTTCTCGAACAGCTCGACGGTGGTGAACGGGTCCTTGCCGCCGAGACACAGGGGAGTGGCTCCAGACGCCTTGACCTTTTGCAGTCCGTCCAGGAAGGCGGCGAGGGAATAGCCGCTGGAGGGCAGCGTGACGCCGGCTCGGTTGAGTAGCGAGATGTTGAACCACAGCATGTTGCTGCGATGAGCACCCGTCGGCACCCCGTACGGCTTGCCGTCGTGCATGAGCGAACGCAGGATGGTCGGCTGCATCGTCGCGCGGAGGCCACCGTCGGTGAAGACCGACGCGACGTCGCGGATGACGCCGCGGTCGGCGTAGCCTTGCACGGACTTGCCCGCGAAGGTCTGCCAGACGTCCGGTGGGTTGCCATGCTGCAGCCGCTTGGCCAGCGCCACGACCGCCTGTGACCCGGCGCCGCCTGCGACCGCAGCATTTACGACCTCGACATTCGGATTCGTCTGGTGCATAGCGGACAAAAGGACGTTCAGCGCGGCGGCCTCCGACCCGGAGGTCCACCACGACAGGACCTCGAGCTGCTTGGTGTCCGTCGTGGCGCTCGTCGGCTTCTGCGCGCCGCAGCCGGTCACGGCGAGCGCCACGACCACGACTGCCGCGACCGCGCGGCGCCGGCGGTTCATGCCGCGCCCCCGGTGACGGTGCTCGGCCCGGCGTCCCCGGGCAGGTCTGACTGGGTGCTCCCGCGGACGGACGCGGGCGCGGCCCTGAGGTCGTAGAGCGCGTAGAGCCCGACGACGGCGAAGCAGGCCGCTGGGACGACAAAGGAGATCGCCGCGCTCGTCTCGTCCACGAGCTTGCCCTGTACCAGCGGCATGATCGCGCCGCCCACGATGGCCATCACGAGGCCGGCGGCGCCGAACTTGGTCGCCGGCCCGAGCCCTTTGAGGGCAACGCCGTAGATTGTCGGGAACATGAGCGACAGACAGAAGGACAGGGCGACCACGGCGAGGACCCCTGCGAGGTTGGGACTCAATATCGCGAACAAGCACAGCACCACCGCCAGGAAGGCCAGCACGGCGAGCACCGTGGTGGCGCGCACGCGACCGATCACCCACGTCATCAGGAAGCGTGATCCAAGGAAGACGAGCAAGCTGACCTGAAGGTAGGCGCCGCCCTTCTGCAGGCTGCCGCCCAGTGCCTGCTGTACGTACTGGATCAGGAACGTCCAGGTGCACACCTGAGCCGCGACGTTTGCAAACTGGGCGATCACCCCGAAGCGGTACCGCTTGCTGCGCCACAGCACCTCGAACAGGTGGCCGGTGCCGCCGGTGTGCGGGCCGGTGTCGGGGAACTCCTCGACGATCGGCGGTGCCTTCTGACTCGCGATGGCGACGGCGATGAGTGCCAGCAGGACGGCCAGCCCCAGGTAAGGGGCCATCACGGCGCCGAGCTCGCCCGCGCGGATGGCGTGCAGCTGGTCCTGGCTCAGCGACGAGATGTCCACCGGTTCCGCGAGTTTGGGCAGGATGAGGGTCGAGGCCAGCAGCACACCGATGTTCGTCCCCAGCGGATTGAATGCCTGGGCTAAGTTCAGTCGCCGGGTCGCTGTCTCTTCCGGGCCGAGTGACATGACGTACGGGTTCGCGGAGGTCTCCAGGATCGAGCAGCCGGCGGCCATCGCAAACAGGGCCAGCAGGAACGCCTCGTACGTCATGATCTTGCTTGCAGGGTAGAAGAGGAAGGCGCCCAGCGCCGCCAGCCCCAGTCCGGTGAGGATTCCCGTCTTGTAGCCGAAGCGCTGGTTGAGAAAGGCCGCCGGGAGCGCGAGCAGGAAGTATGCGCCGAAGTACGCCAACTGGACCAGCGACGCCTGGAAGGTGCTCATCTGGAAGATGCGCTTGAAGCCCGCCACCATCGGCGTGGTCAGGTCCTGCGCTATGCCCCAAGCGGTGAAACAGCCGATCAGAGCAATGAAGAGCAGTAGCATCCCGCGGCCGAGCAACTGCCGCCGCTGTCCCCGCTCGTCTTCATCCGCTAATGGCGGCGCCATGCTGGCCGTCGGCACTCCTTCCGTGAACCGCGGGTACCGGCGGTTGGTCGGTGACCTGGTGCAGTGGACTCGCAAAGGCGGATCGATGGAACAAGCGGGATAAAGACGGGCGCTGGCAGGAACGTCGTCGCGCCGCCCTACCCAACCCGACGCGCCACAAACCGGTTCGACGACGACGGCGTCGGAGCCCTTGACCAAGTCACTGACACGGGTGCCGTGCGCGATGGCTCCGGCGCCGTCGAAGACCCGCTGGATGGTGACCCGTCGCGCGGGGCCTGTTCCGGACCGGCGCTTCACCTGCCGCGCACCCGATGGGCCAGGGGCACGGGAACGTCGAGGCCCGTATACACTCCGGCGGCGTTCATCCGATCTTGGTCCACGAAGGAGTTACGCCCTCATGCGACACCTCACGGCCGCGCTCATCGCGACGGCGGTGCTGGTCGTCGGCGCCGGCTGCGCCGACACCACCGCAGAGCAGTCCGCCGCCGGCGCCTCCGCGCCCGCCGCGTCGTCCTCACCGTCAGCGTCGGCGGCCCCGGACGCCAAAGTCTGCGAGGACGTCAAGAAAGTCCACCTGGAGTACAGCGCCAAGGTCAGCGATCTCCTCGACAAGGAGACCAACGCGTCCAAGCAGGGCGACACCGCCGGCGCCGATGCCCTCCTGGCACAGCTGCGGGCCGCGGCGGTCGAGTGGGCCAGCAAGCTCGAACCCATCGCCGGCCAGGCACAAGGCCCGGAGCTGCGTACCTCGCTCGCGAACCTCGTCGCCGCGCTCAAGCAGTACAACGCCGGCAACGGCTACGACAACGTCGCCACCACGCTGAAGGCAAGTCGCGAGACGACGGACACGCTGATCAAGTTCTGCCCCTGACGGCCGGCACGCTACGGCTTATTGCCAGGCGCCGCCGGTCTGGGCTGCCGTACCCGGCCGGCTGTGGGTGAAAGCCATCGCTACACCCGCCACCGCGCATTTCCAGGCCGAGTGACACCAGGCGCTGCTGGACGCCGTCGTGCAGGTTGCGTTCGATGCTGCGGCGAGCCTCGTCGGCGACCACGACGATCCGCGCCCGCGACGGTGTGAGCTCCGCCCGGCTCTCGGTGTTGCAATCGCGGTCGCGACGAGCTCGGTGAACTGCGCCAGTCGCTCTTCGGCGTCGGATGGCGGCGGCGCGGCCACGACACGCTGGATGAGCAGTCGCCGGCCATGCACGGTCGGCCGGGCGTTACGGTGGGCCATGAGACCTCCGGTTCGGTGAAGCGTCGCAACTCCACCTCGCCGGAGGTCTTCCTATCGATCAAGCCGCCACGCCGTGTCATCAACGCTCATGGTCAGTACATCTAGGCGTACCGGCTGGACGTACCCGGCGCACAGACGTGCTCACGCTATGCCGATCCCCGGTCACGACCGAGTGAGACGCCGGGTGGCCAACCGACCGGTCGACCGGCCCGTCCTCGAACCACCAACGCTTCGGGGAATGCTCGCCTTCACGGAAACCCAGCGAGAAACGGCCATACCCCAAGCCAACCAGGCATGACGTCCCGCCCGATGGCTACGTCCAGCGCAGCGTTACCCCTTGAGATCGGGTAGCGGCCGCTGGCAGATCTCGTGGGCCTGGTCGGCCGAAAGGCCGAGCATGCGCAGCAGGTCCTCGGTGACCTGGTCGGCGGCTCCTGCGTCGTCGCGCTCCGGGTGGTCGTGCAGTAGTTGGCCGAGGCACAGCGCGGCGCCGGCCACGGTCACCATCGCCAATTCGGGGTCGCGAACGTTGAATCGGCCGGCGTGGATGCCGTTTTCGATGTCGCGGCGGGCTCGTGGTGCGAGTCCCCGGTCCGACGTGGTCAGCACGAGGCCGTAGTTGAGCAGGACCTTGCTGAGGTCGGGTTCCCGGCGGTGGAGGCGCCCGGTCAGGCGGAAGCTCTGAGCGAAGACGTGGGCCGGGTCGTCCAGGCCCTGCGTCAGTTCGTCGAGCAGGGCGCCGTGGCGCTCGAGGGCGTCCTCCAGCGCGGCGTGGAAGAGCTGTTCCCTGCTGTCGAAGTGGTTGTAGAACGACCCCATTCCCACGTCCGCGGTCTGAGTGAGCTCAAGGATCGGAACGTTGAGCTTCCCGGACGCGATGAAGGTCTGGGCCGCACGCACCAGCGCGGCCCGCGTGTGGGCCTTGCGTCGTTCCAGGCGTGTCGGGGCTTCCGCGGTCCGGTCCACCATGCCTGCGCCCTCCTCCAAGGTCGGATGTGCCCACCCTACCCAAGGCCTTCAGAAATGACGGAATCGTCAGTGTCCCTTGACTGACGCTACGCTCGTAAGTGACGATTTCGTCAGTGTTACGGAGGGAGGCGTCAGATGATCGGCCAGCACGATCCGCACACCGGTCTGCACAGCGAACAGGGCGCCCTGCGGGGCGAGCATCCGGGCAGAGCGCGCAACCCGATCGTCAAGGTGCGCGGCCTGGCCTGGCTGGAGTTCCAGAAGCCCGACCTTGATGGGGCCGAGGTGTTCGCCCAGGCCTTCGGCTTCACGACGTCGCTGCGCACCCAGGACGAACTGCAGCTGCGGGGCACGGATGCGGGCTCGCCCTGCGTGCTCATTCGCCGAGGCCCACGGTCGCGGTTCATGGGCCCCGCCTTCATGGCCGCAGAACCGACGGACGTGGTGCGGCTCGCGGACGCTACGGGCAGGACGATCGCCACGCTGCCGGAGACCCTGGGTGGGGTGACGGTGGATCTGATGGATCCGAGCGGACTGCGAGTGCGCGTCGTATCCGGCACGCACGAGCTTCCCGCACTTGCGGCCCAGCAGGCACTCACGTTCAACATCGGGCACGACGCCACGCGGGTGAACGCCACCCAGCGGCCCCCGCGCGAGCCGGCCAACGTGCAGCGGCTCGGTCACGTCGTACTGCAGACCACAAAGTACCTCGCGACGCTCAGCTGGTATCTCGAGCACCTGGGCCTGATCGTCAGCGATTTCCTGTACTACCGAGGACAGCGCGAGCGTGGCCCGGTCATGAGCTTCATCCGCTGCGACTGCGGGGGCACGCCCACCGATCACCACACGCTCGCGATGGTCCTCGGCCCGGCCAACCGGTACGTGCACTCGGCCTACCAGGTCGCCGACCTCGACGCGCTGGCCGCCGGCGGCGAGTACCTGCTCGAGCGGGGCTACCAGCGGTCCTGGGGGATCGGCCGACACATCCAGGGCAGCCAGCTCTTCGACTACTGGCGCGACCCGGACGGCTTCCTGGTCGAGCACTTCAGCGACGGCGACCTGTTCGACTGCACGCTCGAGCCGGGCTGGGCGCCGATGAGCGCCTCCGGGCTTGCCCAGTGGGGTCCGCCAGCGACCAGGGACTTCCTCGGCATCAAACCCGGCCGGGAAGCGTTTCGCGAGCTGCGCGCCGTCATCGGCGCACTGCGCCAGGACAACGAGTTCGACCTCAACCGCCTCCGCGGTCTGTTGAAAGTAGCCACCTCGTGACCATTTCCGTCGTCCATACTCCCGACGCCTGGTGGGTGCTCACCCCAACCGGCGCCGCCAAGGTGAACACCAGCGCCACGACCACCGCCGCCCTGCTGGCCGACCGGCAGGCGATCCTCGCGGCCGCGACGAGCAGGGACATCGTCCCGGTCGACGGCCTTGCCCTGGTCTCCCCGGTGACGGCGCCCTGCCGCGTCGTCGCCCAGATGACGAACTTCGCCTCGCACGTCAAGGACACGAACGGCAATCCCGAGACCGTCCCGTTGACGTTCTTCCGCAAGACGTCGGGCTCGATCAGCGGCCCGTTCGACGACGTAGTCCGCCCCGCCCACGTCCGGCTGCTGGACTACGAGGCGGAAATCGGGCTCGTCTTCGGCCGCGAGACGCCCGTCGGCACGACCATCACCGCGGACAATATCGCCGACTACGTCGCGGGCCTGGTGGTCACCAACGACGTCTCGGCGCGTGATGTCCAGCTTCCGCAGACGCAGTTCTACGAGGCCAAGTCGTACCCGACGTTCACCCCGGTCGGGCCCGCGCTGGTGCTGCTCGACGCCGACGAGCTCAAGCGGTTCACCGATCTGCGGCTGCAGCTGTGGGTCAACGGCGAACTCCGGCAGAACATGACGGCCGCAGACATGATCTACCTGCCCGTCCAGACGCTGCAGGCGCTGACCCGCTTCCAGCGACTCGACGCCGGTGACCTGCTGCTGACCGGCACGCCCGTGGGGACGGCCCTGAGTGCCCCGCCGAAGCCGGTCGAGCTCGTCGCCTCGCTGCTGCCACCCGCGGTGAAATGGAAGCTCTTCTTCAGCGGCCAGGCGCACAACCCGAAGTACCTGAAGGACGGCGATGTCGTCGAGACCGCGATCGCCACCGACGACGGCGCGATCGATCTCGGCCGGCAGCGCACGGTCGTGAGGCACGCTCAATGACCGAGGACCTGCTGTGGCCCGACTACGCCACGCCCGACGACCTGGCCGCGATCGAGGCCGTGCCGCTCGAGGCGCGTGGTCTGCCCGAATCGACCTACGCGTTGCTCGCGCGAGCAGCGACACACTGGCCCAACCGTACGGCGATCACCGTCCTGCCGGACGCCGCCCGCTGGCGGGAGCCGCTGAGCCGCACCTTCGTCGAAGTCCTGGCCGACGTCCACCGATACGCCAACCTGCTCCACCACCTCGGTATCCGACGGCGTGACGCGGTCGCCGTGATGGCACCCAACTGCGCCGAACTGATCACCGCGACGCTGGCCGCACAGCTCGCCGGGATCGCCGTACCCCTGGGCGGCAGCCTGTCACGGCCACACCTCGGCGAACTCCTTGGACGCTGCGGTGCCCGGGTCCTGATCACGGCCGGGCCCGACCTCGCGCCGGACACGTGGGACACCGCGCAAGCGCTCGCCCGCGACGGCCTGCTCGACGCGATCCTGGCAGTGCGGCCCACCGAGGCGGCGTGCACGCCCGAGCCGCTGCCCGCGGTCGCCGGCGTGCGCGTCGGCTATCTGGGCGAGCTCGCCGCCGCCATGGGCTCGTCCACTTTCGACGGTGACCTGCCCCGCTTGTCGGATCTGGCCGCGATGTTCCATACCGGCGGCACCACCGGCACGCCGAAACTGGCCGCGCACACGCACGCCAACGAGATCACCGACGCCTGGATGCTGGCCGCCAGCAATCTGTTCGACCAGGATTGCGTGGCCTTCGCGGCCCTTCCGTTGTTCCACGTCAACGCACTCGTCGTCACCCTGCTCGCGCCCATGTTCAAGGGGCAGACGGTGGTGTGGGCCGGTCCGCTGGGCTACCGCGACCCTGCCCTGTACGGCGAGTTCTGGAAGATCGTCGAGCACTACCGGATCGCAGCCATGAGCGCGGTGCCCACCGTGTACGCCACGCTGGCCCAGTGCCCGGTCGACGCCGACATCAGCAGCCTGCGATTCCCGATGGTGGGGGCCGCGCCGCTGCCCATCGCGGTCCGGGACAGCTTCCGGGCCTCCACCGGGACAAGCCTGATCGAGGGATACGGCCTGACCGAGGCGACCTGCGCGAGCGCACGCAGCTTCCCCGAAGCGCCGCGGCCGCGCTCCGTCGGGCAGCGCCTGCCCTATCAGCGAATGCGGGCGGTGCATGTCGGAGCGGACGGAACCTGGGAGGAGCTACCCCCAGGATCGACGGGCGTGCTGGCTATCAGCGGCCCGACGGTCTTCCCCGGCTACGTCATCGGCCGCGGCGAGAACGGCCACGTCCTGGACGGCCTTGGCAAGCTCGTTGACGGCTGGCTGGACACAGGCGATCTCGCAGGCATCGACGGGGACGGGTTCGTCTACCTCGCCGGCCGGGCCAAGGACCTCATCATCCGCGGAGGGCACAACATCGACCCGGCGAGCATCGAGGACGCGCTGCTGGCCCATCCGCAGGTCACCGCGGCCGGCGCGGTCGGGCGCCCCGACCTCCATGCCGGCGAGGTACCCGTCGCCTACGTCACCCTCGCTCCCGGCGCCACGGTAACCGAGAGCGAACTGCGCGACTGGACACATGAGCGGGTGCCCGACCCCGCCGCGGCGCCCAAGGCCGTGACGGTCCTCGATGCACTTCCCGTCACCGCCGTGGGCAAGCTGTACAAGCTCGCGCTGCGGGCGGACGCCACCCGTAGCGAGCTCCGCGCCGCACTCGACGAGATCGACGGGGTGCACGACATCGAAGCCACAATCAAGGGCAGCGCCATCGTAACCACCGTCAAGGTCTCTCCATCCACCGACGAGGCGGCCATCAAGGCCATCCTGGGCCGTTATGCCATCGAATGGCGATTGGTGGTGCTGTCGTGACACTCGCTTCG
Organism: Dactylosporangium darangshiense; assembly: GCF_039537565.1. Taxonomy (NCBI): domain Bacteria; kingdom Bacillati; phylum Actinomycetota; class Actinomycetes; order Micromonosporales; family Micromonosporaceae; genus Dactylosporangium; species Dactylosporangium darangshiense. The sequence continues at coordinate 125,122 of NZ_BAABAT010000023.1, read as the reverse complement.
GCCATCCTCGCGGGGCTGCTCGCCCTGGTCTTCCTCGCCCTGGGTACGGCCAAAATCCTGACCCTGGCGCCGATGCGCGTGCGGGCCGCGGAGGCAGGGTTTTCCACCGCCGCCTACCGCCGCATCGGCGTGCTCGAGATCGCCGGCGCGACGGGATTGCTCACCGGCCTGATCGAGCCGCCGATCGGCGGTCTGGCCGGTGCCGGGCTGCTGCTCCTGCTCGGCGCAGCCGTCGTGGTGCACCTGCGCAACGGCGACGGCCCGCGGAAGTCCACCCCCGCCGTCATCTGCGGTCTCCTCGTCGCCTCCTACCTGATGCTCCATCTCGGTACGACGCGGTGAGCGCGGTTCCCGTGGTGATCGTCGGCGCGGGCCCCACCGGGCTGACCGCCGCGACGCTGCTCGGCCAGTACGGCGTCGAGTGCCTGCTGCTGGAGCGGTGGGCGTCGGTTTACCCGCAGCCGCGCGCGGTCGCCCTCGACGACGAGGTCCACCGCATCCTGGCGCGCCTCGGTCTCCGCGATGCGTTCGCCGCGATCTCCAGACCACACCGGGGGCTGCGACTCGTCGACCGCAGCATGCGGGTGCTGGCCGAGTTCCGGCGCGACGGCGAGCACGGTCGGCACGGCTATCCCGAGGGAAGCATGTTCGACCAGCCTGAGCTGGAGGCGATCCTGCGCGGGAACCTCCAGCGGTACGGCAGCGTGACCGTCCGCGGCGGCACCGAGGTCACCACGCTCACCCAGGAGGCCGGCAGCGTGCGGGTCGACGTCACGGACCGGACGACCGGCAGGCGGTACCACGTGCTTGCCGAGTATGTCCTGGGCTGCGACGGCGCCAACAGTCTCATCAGGGCCGCAATCGGCGCCACCATGCAGGATCTGCAGTTCACGCAACGCTGGCTCGTCGTCGACGTAGCCACTGACGCCGACCTCGGCCATTGGGAAGGCGTCCATCAGGTCTGCGATTCCGTCCGCGCGGCCACGTACATGCGCGTCGGGCAGACCCGCTACCGGTGGGAGTTCCGCATGACGCCGGATGAGACGGCCGAGCACTACCGCGACATCACCCACCTGCATCCGCTGATCATGCCGTGGACCAAGGCCGTCCCGGCCGAGGCGCTGCACATCGTCCGAGTGGCCGAGTACACCTTCCGCGGGCAGGTCGCCGACCGGTGGCGCGACCGGCGGGTGTTCCTGCTCGGCGACGCCGCCCACCTCACCCCGCCGTTCATCGGCCAGGGCATGTCTGCCGGGCTGCGAGACGCGATGAACCTCGCCTGGAAGCTCGCCGGGGTTCTCGGCGCGACTCTGCCCGGCACCGTCCTCGACACCTACGAGATCGAACGCAAGGCCCACGCCCGTTCGATGATCAGGCTGGCGATACTGCTCGGCACCGCGATGACGGGCGGCGGCCGGTTCGGCCACGTCGCCCGCCGCGTCGTCGCGCCGCGGTGGCGCCTCATACCCGGCCTCAGGCAGCAGGCCATGCACAGCGCGACGCCGGCGCTGCGCCGATCCGCCCTGGTGATGCGGCCACGGCTGCGCCGCACCCTGGCGGGCACGCTGTGCCCGAACGCGGTCGTCGACGGCGCCGGCCGTTTCGACGACGTGGCCGCAGGCCGGTTTGCAGTGGTCACGTCCGTCGCGCCGTCCGCCGCGCAACGAGCAGAGATCGAACGCCGCGGCGCGGTGTTGGTCGCCGCCTCACCCGGCGGTCAACTACACCAGTGGCTGATACAAGGCGGTGCATGCGCCGCCGTCGTGCGCCCGGACGGCACGGTGATGCGTGCTGGGCATGACCTGCCGGACCTGTGCGCCGCCTTGCCGGTGTTCCGGGCTTGAGCGTCATGCGGATCCCGTGCCAATGCCGTCGTCGGCCACGGTGAGCGGCAGCTCTGCCTGCAGGATCGTTCCGGCCCCGGGCGGACTGTCGAGGGAGATCCGTCCGCCGAGCATCTCGACGCGTTGCTTGAGGCCGACCAGGCCGCTGCCGGTGAAGGTCGCCCCGCCGGTACCGTCGTCGCGGACCGACACGCGTACCTGCTCGTCCACGACCTCGACGGTGACCGTGGCGACGGAGGCCCGCGCGTGCTTGGCCACATTGGTCAGCCCCTCGGCGACCACGTAGTACGCGCTGACCTCGAGCGGCTCGGGCAGCCGCACGGACGTCCGTATGTTCAGCTCCACAGGCACGGACGATCGGCGGGCGAGCGCCTTGAGGGCGGGAACCAGACCGCCTTCGGCGAGGATGGCGGGGTGGATTCCGCGCGCGATCTCGCGCAGATCGTCCAGCGCCTCGGTCAGCCCGGCCGCGATGCCGTCGAGCTCCGCACCGAACGCGGACTGCGCCGCTCGCACCTGCAGTCCCAGCGACACCAGCCGTTGCTGGGCCCCGTCGTGCAGGTCCCGCTCGATGCGTCGGCGCGTTGCGTCGGCGGTGGCGACGAGACGCGCGCGTGTCTGTGCCAGTTCGCTGCGCGCTTCGGCGTTCGCGATCGCCTGTGCGATCAGGTCGGTGTATTCGAGCAGCCGGTGCTCGGTATCTGCAGGAAACCGTCGACCTCGGGAGCCGACGCCGATCGCGCCCCAGATGCGACCCTCGACCGATATCGGAACGTCGACGGCGGAGCGGATTCCTTCCGCGCGGGCGCTCGCGGGCACGGTCGGCGACGCCGGGTCGTCCATATCGAAGCGGACGGAGCGGCCGGTCTCGCGCACCGGCGTTTGGGCGGCGCGCTCGTCGAGCTTCCGGCGCGCCCCCGGTTCGAGGCTGATGCAGCCGGCGCGTCCCATCAGCGTCGCCTCCCCGCCCGGCTCGAATCGCACGATCACCGTAGTGTCGGCGTCGAAGAGCGCGCCGACCTCTTCGGCCACCGCGGCGAACACCAGCTCCGGCCCCACTCCCTGGGCGACCAGTGTCGCCACCCGGCGTAGCGCGGCCTGCTCTTCGGCGACCCGGAGAAGCTCGTCGCGCGCTTCGGCTCTGGCGATCGCGACCGCGACAAGGTCGGCGAAAACCGCCAGGTGGCCCTCCGCGCCGGCGGGGAAGCCCGCGTCGCGCGGCGACCACACGACCACCGTTCCCCAGAGGCGGCCCTCGACGGTGATCGGCGCGCCGAGAGCCGACCGCGCGGCGTGGCCGTGCACCGCGGCGGCTGCTGCGCGGGAGTCAGCCGAGCGCCCGTCGGTCCGCGCCGGTCGGCCGGTCTCGTGGACACGCGTGGTGACGTCCCGGACGCCGAGCGGGATCTGGCCGCCGGTCGCTACGGCGTCGCCGGCCGTGTCCCAAGCGCCGACCAGTACAGCGCCGTCGGCGTCGTACCGGGCCACGGCCGCGGACTCGGCGTCCAGCAGGCGGCCCACGTCTGTGGCGACGGTCGCGAGCACCACCGGCGACGGCGATCCCCGCGCGATGAGCATCGCGATCCGCCCCAGCGACGCCTGTTCGTCGGCGAGCCACCTCAGCTCGTCGGCGCTGCGCTCCGGCCTGGTTTCCATGGGGTACGAGTCAGCCTTCCGGCCCGGCCTCCTCAGGAGACCGACTCCACGAGCCCGGTAGTGCCTCGCGTGCGGCGATCCTCGGCGCAGCGGACCCCGGCGAGGGCGACGGGCAGGTGCCGTGGGCCGCGGAGGACGGGATTGGGCCGGTACGGCGGCGGGTCCGCTTCGTCGCCGTGCATCTGGAACACCCCGGCGCGGCAAAGACACACTGTCCGTACCCCTGGCACCGGGTCAGATCGACCACCAGCCGCATGGTGCAACGCTAGGCCGGCCGCTGGCAAGCCCACCTCATCCCACATGGTGACCACCTTCGCTCGGCGGCTACTGGTCGGCGGGTTTGTCGAGCAGCCGGTGCACAGCGTGTACGGCCGCGGCGCCCTCGCCGACCGCCGAGGCCACCCGCTTCGTCGATCCGTGCCGTACATCGCCGGCGGCGACCACGCCGGGGACGCTCGTCTCCATAGCCAGCGGGTTGCGCGTCAGCGGCCAGCCGGTCGGCGGCTGACGGCGTACCAGCTCACGCCCGGTGAGCAGAAAGCCGGACTGATCTCGAACGAAGGTGGCGGGCAGCCAGTCGGTGTGCGGCGTGGAGCCGATGAGGATGAACAGAGCCGATGCCGGGACCGGTTTGGTACGGCAGGTCGCCGCGTCGTACAGGCTGAGCCGTTCCAGCCGCCCTGCCCCGGAGGCGCCTACAACCTGGGTATTGGTGCAGATGGTGACGTTCGGCCGGATGGCGATCTGTTGGATCAGATAGTCCGACATGCTCGACGACAGTGTTTCGCCGCGGACCACGAGGGTCACGTGTTCGGCGTACTGCGCGAGATGTACCGCGGCCTGGCCGGCAGAGTTGCCGGCGCCGACGATGTAGACGGGCTGGCCTCGGGTGGCGGGCGCCTCGCTGACCGCAGCGCCGTAGAACACGCCGGCGCCGACCAGATCCTCGACACCGGGCGCGTCCAGCCGGCGATACCGGGCGCCGACGCTGAGCACCACGGCGCCGCTGCTCACCTCGCTGCCGTCGGCCAATGTGATCAGCAGCTGCTGGCCGCGCCTGCGGAGTCCGGCGGCACGGTTGAAGACCAGTTCGGCGCCGAACAGCAACGCCTGGTTGCGGGCGAGGGTCGTGAGGGTCTTGCCGCTGACCCCGAACGGGAAGCCTAGGAAGTTGCGGATTATCGAGGTGGTGCTGGCCTGCCCGCCGACCGTGTGCGGTTCCAGGACGAGCGTGTGCAGTCCTTCCGAGGCGCCGGACAGGGCGGCGGACAGGCCCGCGGGCCCGGCCCCGACGATGATCAGGTCGTACCGGCTGTGCCGGGGACGGCTGCCGAACCCCAGCGCCTCGGCGATCTGCGGGACCGACGGATCGGTCTGCACCCGTCCGTTGAAGTACACGCAGACTGGTAACCGCCGCCCGTCCTGCCCAGCCAGTTCGAGCAGGCGCTGGCCCTCGGGCGAGCCGGGCGGGAACGACTGGAACGGGACGGCGTTGCGGTGGAGCAGGTCGCGCAGCGCGTGCGTGCTCGGTGCGCCCGGCTCGGCGACGATCCGCATCGCGTTGACCTCGCCGGGCTGTTCGGTGGCCTGTACCCACTCGTCGAGCAGCATGCCGACGCGCGGGTACAGCCAGTGCTCAGCCGGACTCCACGGCCTGATCAGGATCATGTCCACCCGTCCGAGCGCCATGCCGCGAAAAACCTCCTGTTCGGCCGGGCGGTTGAAGATCGGCACCACCAGCGCTCGCCGCGCGAACGGATGCATCGCGTGTGCCCGCTGCAGAAACTCATCGCCGCTCATGCCGGCCAACGCCAGGTCCGCGACGAGCACCGCGACCTGCTCGCCGCGCTGCCTCAACGCGGCAAGCGCGGACAGCCCGCGCTCGGGGACGGTCTCCGCCTCGACCTGGTAGTCGGCGCCGAACCGCCGCTCGAGCGCCTGCCGCAACGCGCCGAGCTCCTCGGCGTCCTGGCCGACCAGGAACAGCATCGGCGGAGCTTGCCCACTCATCGCGTTCGCCGCCCTTCCGCCGAACGGTGGAAGAGGGTCTACCCGCGGCGTCGCCCGGCTACCCTCCACCGCCTCAGCCGGGCGGCGGGCATGCTGGCCTGGAAGGGGGGCACCGCGACCAATACCACCGAATCGCTCTGACCGGTCGGTCAGCCCTTGACCGACCGGTCAGGCATGCTGGTTCTGGAGATGGAACGGCATGGGTGTCGATAGCGGGCGGACGTGATGAGTGCGGCCAGTCGATCCGTTGACCAGCAACGCTTTGCGGATGATCGTGTGCCAAGAACGCCGGATAAGATCGCGCTGGCCGACGACTTTTTCGTCTCCCGCAAGCTGTACCCGAACGTCGACTTCTACACGGGCCTGATCTACAAGGCCATGGGCTTCCCCACGACGATGTTCACCGTCCTGTTCGCAACCCCTCGAACAATCGAGCGGGAGGCCACCACGTTCGCCCGCATCGGAGATGGAGAACGTACAGGTCAGCCGCCAGCAGATCTGCGGCTCTCTGCAGGCCCGGCGACTGGGCGCGGAGGGCACGCAGCGGGAACGGGGATACACCGACGACAGTTCTCGTGCGCACCGCCCCACCCGCCTCACCTGCGGTTACGCTGCAGCCCGCTGCCGGCTGACCTTGGTGACGCCAGGTTATGAGGCGCGAGCTGCTGGAGGCGTCCCAGAAACTCTGTGTGCGAGAGTGTGCGGCAGGCGGGCGACCGCCTCCTCGGCTCTTCTGACAAGTTCAGCTTGGAGAGCAATGAGGAGCGGGCCACCGGTGGTCAAGACCGGCGGCCCGCGCACGAAGTTGTCCCAGCCGGCTGCGAACCGCTAAGGAGTCCACTCCGTAATGCACACAGTACAAGGGGACAACGGTCCCCACCGTAGGCCTGCCCGAAAGCGGCTCCCCGGCATGTGGCCGTGGTTTCCGCTGCTCGCGGTGCTGGCCGTAATTGTCCTCATCGTGATCGTCCTGTGGGTCAGCGGGGCGATCAGCGGGTTGGCCGCCGTCCTCACGGCGCTGGCCGGTGTCCTGATCGCCCTCGGTGGCGTGATCGCCGCGATTGGGCGCTTCGCGCGGTGAGGTAGGTGAGGGCGGGCCGGGCGCCCGCCCTCACCCTGGCGGCCGATCGGACGTCCAGCGCCGGCCGGCTGGCGGGCAAGTCCAGCCTGCGTCGGCTCGGGCTGCTCACGCACTCGACCGCGGGCTTCACCGACCCCGGCTCCTGCGGGCACGTGACGCTGGAGCTGCGCAACGTCGGCAAGCTGCCGATGATGCAGCGGCCGGGCATGAAGATCGGGAAGCTGTGCGCCTTTCGGCTTTCGTCGCCGTCCGGGCACCCGTACGGCTCGGCAGTCTACGGGTCGCGGTATCGCCGAACCCCGTGACGGCGGGTGACGCCGCTACACGGGCTCGATCGCGACGCGCGTCCAGTGCAGGCCGTCTGCGGACGTGTAGGCGGCCCGATCGTCGAACGCCAGGTACACGCCGGGCACGGTGGTCTGGACCGGTGGGCGCGTTCCGGACACGGTCAGGTGGTCGCCGAGTCCGGCCGGCGTCCCGGCGCGATAGGTGGCACCGTTGTCGTTGCTGACGTACCACTGCTGCCGGTCGTTGTCGCGCGACAGCACGACGTGGCTGCCGTCGGCGGACACGTAGGAGTCGCCCTGCTGGATGTAGCCGAAGACGCTCGGCAGGGAATGTCCGGCATCCGTGGATGCCCACGTCTGGCCGCCGTCGGTGGTGCGCAGAACCTCGAGCGTGTTGCCTGCGGCCGTTGCCGCCGGTTCCGTCGCGGACTGCACCCTGGACACGACGACGTAGGCGGTCATGCCGTCGACGGTCGACACGGCGACGTTCTCCTCGCTCGCCGGGCCGAAGGTGCGCAGCGACCAGGTGCGCCCCCGGTCGTGGCTGAGTGCGACGGCCGCGCGGAAGTCGGTGGTCGACGCGTGGCCGGTGATCCAGGTGCCCGGCGAGCCCGGCGCGGCCGCCGTCAGGCCGATACTCAACAGCGGCTGGTCGGCCAGGGGGGCCAGGCGCCCGGTGGCCGGGTCGGCGGCGAGTAGCCGGCAAGGCTGTTCCAGGGTTGTCTGGGAACACTGGACCCAGCCGTTGGCGGGCACTGCGGCCACGGCCTCGCCGACGGCCTGTAGGTCGCGCCAGGTCCGGCCGCCGTCCGTGCTGACGTGGTAGGTGTAGACGATCTTCGGCCCGGTCTGAGCGGACGGGTCGCCCTCGCTCTCGGTCACGTGCACCAGCACACCAGGGGCCGGCGCGTCGACCTGGCCATCGCCGAAGTCGTCCTGGCGGACCGTCCAGGTGCGGCCGCCGTCGTCGGAGCCGATGAGCTGGATCTTGCAGCCGTCATCGGGACAGGTTCGCACGCCGGCGTACAGGTGCTTGGCGTCGGTGGCGGCGACCGAGACCACCGAGCCGCCGGTCGGCTGGGCCGGCTGCGGCGCTTCCGGGGCCGGGCGCAGCATCTGCAGGCCCACGCCGAGGGCGAGCGCGCCGGCCAGCACACCGGTGGCGGTCCACGTCGTCTGCCGGCGGCGCCGGCGGCGGTGCGCCGCAATGTATACCGCGTCGGCGCTGAGCCGGGTTGGTGGCCCGGACGTTCCCGCCAGGTCCTCGAATCGCGTGTGAAGGTTCGTCATCGCCAATCACCGGCCATCGTTATCTCCCCGTCCTCCTGCAGTACTTCGCGCAACCGGGCCAGGCCACGGGCGGTCTGGCTCTTCACCGTGCCGGCCGAGCAGCCCAGTGCCGCTGCCGTTGCCGCCACGTCCAGGTCTTGGTAAAAGCGGCAGACCAGCACCGCCCGCTGCCTCGCTGGCAGCCGCCGCAGCGCCGCCGCGAAAGCCATCCGGCCCTCGGTGCCCTCGGCGCTACCGGGCGGCGCCAGCCGATCGGGTGGGTCGGCCACGCTGGACTCCCGGCGCCGCCAGTGCCGCCGCGCCTCGGCCAGATAGGCCCGCACCAGGCAGGTCCGGACGAACGCGTCGAGCGCGCCGCGGTCCCGGACCTTGGACCAGCTCACCGCGAGCCGCATGAACGCGTTCTGTGTCAGGTCGTCGGCCCAGTGCCAGTCTCCGCACAGGACGTAGGCCGTGCGGCGCACACTGTCGTGCCGGGCTGTGAAGTACTCCCGGAACTGCCGCTGTTCATCGCCTTCCCCGCTGGGCATCGCACCCTCCTCGCTTACTAGGTGCGACCGGCCCGGCCCGGCGGTTGTCAAAACCCGGTATCGCGCAAACCGGACCCTTGTCGAGCAGACTGAGCCCATGGAGTACGTGAGCCGGGTGCCCGCCCCGCCGCTCGACCGGTTCATCGACGACATCTACTGCCTGACCGGGCCGCCGCGCCACCGCCGGATGAACGTCCCGCCGATGCCGTCGGCGCACCTGTTCCTCAACCTGGGCGAACCCGCCCGCCTGTGGGACTGCGACCCGTCGGTGCCGCCGGCGGTGTTCACCGACGGGTGGTTCATGGGCCTGTGGACCAGGCGTTTCGTCGTCGAGTACCCCGCTCGGGTGCGGCTGGTCGGGGTGCACTTCAAGCCCTGGGGGTTGTCGCCGTTCGTCGACGTGGCGGCGACCGAGCTGTGCGACCGCTGGGTGCCGGCCGGCGACGTCTGGCAACGGTCGCTGGACCGGATTCGCAACCGGGTCGGCGAGAGCGCATCGGCCACGGAGACACTGCGGGTGCTGGAGGAGGAGCTGCGGACGCGGCTTGCCGGGCAACCGCCGCGCGGTCTCGACCTGGTCCGGCACACGGGCGGGCGTTTGGAGACGTCCCACGGTGGCGTATCGGTCGGTGCGCTGACCGATGCCGCCGGGGTGAGCGGCAACCACCTGGCCGCGCAGTTCAAGTCCCATGTCGGGGTCACACCGAAGCGGGTGGCGCGGATCTACCGCTTTGCGCGGCTGATCCTGTCCGTCGACGCCCGGCATCCGGTCGACTGGGCGGCGCTCGCCCATGCGGCGGGCTACTTCGACCAGGCCCACTTCAGCCGGGAGTTCAAGGACTTCACCGGCCACGCCCCGACGCAGTACCTGGCCCTGCGGCGCAGGTTCCCCGCCGAGCCGGGGTTCGCGCCGGACAGCGGCCCGATGCCCGCCGATTGATTTTTTACATGCCCGGCCGCCCCGGGGCCGACAGGATCGGAGGCGAAGGCGCAAGGAGACTGGAGGAGACCCTGTGGGCATCGTCATCATGAACAACTCGGTGTCGGTGGACGGCTTCATCGCCGACGAGCACGACGACGTCGGGCCGCTGCACGACTGGTACTGGAACGGCGACACCCCGATCACCGATGTCGGCGACGAGGGGTACGACCATTCCGGAGCGGGAACCGGCTTCAAGGTCTCCCGTGCATCGGCCGCCTACGTCGGGCCGATCTGGGCGTCGATCGGCACGATCGTGATGGGCCGTAACCTCTTCGACCTGGTGAACGGCTGGGAAGGCCGGCCGCCCGCGGGCGACCACGTGGTCGTGGTGTCCCACCGGCCCAAGCCCGACGGCTGGCACCCCGAGGCGTCATACCACTTCGTCGACAGCGTGACGGAGGCGATCGCCAAGGCCCGGGAGCTCGCCGGGGAGCGAACCGTCGCCGTGAACGCCGGCGACGTGGGCGGCCAGATCCTCGCGGCCGGCCTCGTGGACGAGGTGGCGATGGACGTGGTGCCGGTGGTGTTCGGGTCGGGCAAACGCTACTTCGGCAGCATCGGCGGGCAGCACCTGCTGGAGGATCCCCACGAGGTCATCCAGGGCGACCGGGTGCTGCACCTGAGGTTCAAGGTGCGCCGTTAGACCTCGGTGTCCGTCAGTAGTTGGGTGTGGAGGAAGAAGAGTCGCTCGACGACGCGATCGCGCGCTTACGCGGCGAGCTCGGTGCCGCGGTGGAGCCGGAGTCGTACGACGCGGCGGGGACCGCGGGGAACCTCGCCGGTGCGCTGCTGGACCTGGCCGGTCGGGACGGGGTCGCCGAGCCCATCCATGAGGCGATCGCGCTGTGCGAGGCGGCGATCCGGCGGTTCCCCGGGCACGAGGACCGGCAGTGGTGGTGGTACTGGCTGGCGGACGCGCACACCCGGCTGGCGATGCACGACGACGATGTCGTCGAGTACGAGCGGGCCATCGCCTGGCTGAGCGTGCTGCGCGGCGAGCAGAGCCACGACGATCCGGACCGGGTCGAGACCGAATGGCAGCTGGCGCAGCTGTACTGGCTGCGGTTCGAGACGGTGGCCGGCACCGTGGTGCACGACGGTGCGGCCCGGGCCGAGGTCGACCGGCTGGTCGCGGCGCTGGCCGAGCCGGCCGCACGCCACCCGTTCGTGCGCATGTTCTACGGGATGGCGCTGATGCGGCAGGCGCCGGCGCAGGGCGATCCGGAGTGGCTGCACCGGGGCATCGCGACCCTCGCGGAGGCGTTGGAAGACGTACCGGTGGGCACGGCACACCGCACGCGCGCCGTCGCCGACCTGATGCACGGCTATCGGGACCAGGCGGCGCTCGGCCGGCCCGAAGCCCTCGACCGGGCCGTCGCCGCCGGCGAGGAGGCGATCGCCGGGGCCGGCGACGACGACCTCCTCGCCGTGCTGCTGCTGCATCGCGGTCTGGCCTGGGTGTACCAGGAACGCTTCGACGGCGACCGGCAGCGCACCGCCGACCGCGACCGGGCGATCGAGCTGTGGCGCTTCGTCAACGACCACGTCGATGCGGAGGCCTTCGCGCTCGTCGGCTGCGGGCACCTGCTGTTCGACCGGGCCGACCGGGGGCGTTCGCCGCACGACCTGGACGAGGCGTTGCAGGTGGCCCATGCGGCCGTGCGCGCGACCGGCCCCGGCCATCCGCTCGGCGTGGAGGCCCGCTACCTGCTCGGGTCCGTGCACGCGCTGCGCGACGAGCACGCCGAGGCGCTGCGCTGGCTCGACGCGGCCGACCTTGCCGGGCCCGACGACGACGAGCGGGTGCGCATCATGCGCGAACGGCTGCGCAGCATGTCGATCCTGGCCGGGCAGGGGACCGTGCCCAAGGAGCGGCTGGCCGCGGCCGCGGCGCAGGCGCAGGCCGTGCTGCGCGACGCGGCACACGCCGACGAGATGTGGCGTGCGCGGCTGGCCGGCACCCTCGCCGCGGTGCTGCACGGCGAGGTCGCGACCGGCGACCGGGAGCGCCTCCTCGCCGACATCCGTGCGCTCGTCTCGTCGTACGCGCACGTCGTGATGCCCGACCCGCGCTGGCGGGTCGAGCTGGACTCCGCGGCGGCGCTGCTGACGTTCCTGACCGGGTCGAGCGCGGAGCAGCACCAGGCCCTTCGCGACCTGGAGCGCCTCGCCGGCTCGCTGCCCGGTCTGGACACGACCGCCCTGATGGCCCCGCTGCTGGCCCAGCGGGCGGTGAACAGCGGCGATCTGGGTGCACAACGAGCCGCGGTGACCATGCTGCGCGGCGGCGAGGGCGACGCGGCCGCCGCCGCGCTGGCCGCCATGATCGACGCGCAGCACCACAGCAGCGCGGGCGACGCCGAGGCCTCCCGCGCCGCCGTGGCGGAGGCCCGGCGCTTGACGGCCGCCGTGCCCGACCTCGCCTTCATGGGTGCCATGCTCGACGGCTTGGATGGCTTCGACGGCCGGCCGGTCGCGGACCGGGAGCCGCCGCGGGGAGCGCTGGAAGCGGCGGCGCAGATCGTGCAGCTGGTCGTCGCTCAGCGCCGGGCGCTGGCCCGCCGCGACGGGCCCGAGCTGCGGCGCATCGCCGCCGCGGCCACCGCCATGATCGCGCGGTTCCCCGACAACACCGCCGACCAGCGCATCACGGCCCTCGAAGCCGCCGGCGAGGCCGAGACCGCCCTGGCCGAGGTGGTCCCGGCGGAGCGGGCCGGCGCCGCCCGCCGCGCGGCCGCGCACCTGCGCGAAGCCTGCGAGCTCGCCGGCGGTACGCACCACCCGCGATGGCCGGACCTGACCAGGTGCCTCGCGGTCGCGGTGCGGTACAACGACCGGCCCGGCAGCCGGCGCCACGGCCTGTCGAGCCTGCGCACCAGCACCTGGCAGGTGCTGATCCAGGCCGACGACGAGCTGGCGCTGCAGGCCGCGCGGTCGGCGGCGGCCGCGTCGCGGCTGGTCGCCTCGTGGTGCGTGCAGGACCAGGCGTACGACGACCTCGTCACGGCCCTCGACGCGGGCCGCGGGCTGACGCTGTACGCGGCGGCGGCCTCCCGGTCGATCCCCGACCGGCTGGCCGAGGCCGGTCACCACGACCTCGCGGCGCGCTGGCGCGACTCCGGCGGGCGGGGCAGCGCGACGCCGGCCTCGATCGTGCCCGACGACCTGCGGGAGAGGGCGTTGCACGCGCTCAGCGCCGACGCGTTCGCGCCGGTGCGCCCGGAGCAGATCCGCCGGGCGCTGGCCGCCGTCAGTGCCGATGCGCTGGTGTACCTCGCCGCGACCGACGAGTGGCAGCCGGGGTACGCCGTGATCGTGCCGGTGTCGGGCGGCGCGGAGGTGCTGCCGCTGCCCGGCCTGGAGCCCGGGCACGCGCCCGGCGGCCCCACCGGCGACGTGCGGGAGCTGGTCGTGACCGGCCCCCAAGACCAGGACCAGGACCAGGGCCGGCGCCTCGACGAGGTGTGCCGGTGGGCCTGGAGCGCCGCGATGGGGCCGCTCCTGCAGTACACGAGGAGATGGCACCTGCAACGGCCCGTGCGGCTCGTCCTCGTGCCGACCGGGGACCTGAGCCTGGTGCCGTGGCACGCGGCGGCGCACGAGGGCCGTTACGCGCTGCAGGACGCCGTCATCTCCTACGGCGTGTCGGCGCGCATGTTCTGCGCCTCGGCGCAGCACCCGCTGCGCGGGCCGTCGTCCGCGCTGATCGTCGGCGACCCGCGCGGCGACCTGCCCTACGCCGCGGCCGAGGCGAGCGCGGTGCACGCGGCGTTCCACCCGGGCGGGACGCTGCTGGAGCGGGCGACGCCCGACGAGGTGCTCGACTGGGTCGCCGCGCCGCAACGCGGACCGTCGCTGCTGCACCTGGCCTGCCACGGCCGGGTCGACCCGGCGCGCCCGGTCGAGGCGCACCTGGCGCTCACCGGCGGCAACCTGCCGACCCGGCGGCTGCTGGAGGCGGCCCGGCGCACCGGCGTCGACATCGACCGGGTGGTCCTGTCGGCCTGCTCGACCGGCGTCACCGGGACGGCACACGACGAGGCGGTCAGCCTCGCGGCCGCGTTCCTCGCCGGCGGGGCACACACCGTGTTCGGCACGCTGTGGACGGTGCCGGACGTCGACACGTCGGTGCTGATGTACCTGCTGCACCACCATCTGTCCGTGGACGGCTGCGAGCCGGTGGGGGCCCTGCGCCGGGCCCAGCTGTGGATGATCGACGCGGACCGCACGCCACCACCGGGTATGCCGCCCGCCTTGGCGAACGTGCCCGGCGCCGAGGATCCCCGCGCCTGGGCCGCCTTCGTCCACCTCGGGCGGTAGCGCCGGCTCTACAGGTCGGGTTCGTCCGTGATGATGGCGAGGACGGCGGCGACGATGCGGTTGCGCTCGCCGGTGTCGCGCAGCAGCCGCACGACCCGTTCGCCGCCGGCATCGCCGCCGTGCGGCGCGCGGTCGATCGCGATGTCGGCGTCGTCGCCGAACACCAGCCGGATGACGTCGGTGACGGCCCGCTCGGCCGGCAGGCCGCGGGCGATCCGGCCACGGATGGCGACCACGGCCTCGTAGGCGAGGGCGCGCATGTACGCGTCGTCGAGGTCGGCCGGGTCGACGAGCGCCAGCATCGGCTGCTCGGTGCCCGGGACCACGGGCAGCGCGGAACGGGACACCGGCGCCTCCTTACGGCCGAGGGGCCGCTCCACATAGGCGGCGTACCAGTCCGGGCGGCGCCGCATTACCTCGAGCACCCGGTCGATGTCGCGCCGGACGAGGGCCCGCCCGGCCGCCCAGTCGCCGGTGTGCTCGGCCCGCTCGGCGGTCCAGCTCTCCAGCGGCCACAGCTCGGCGCCGGCGGTCGCCGGCTGCCCGACCCACACCAGCATCTGCACCGCGAGGTGGACCAGCCACGGGTCGTCGCCCAGCGCCGCGCTCAGCCACTTCGGCGGCCGGGGCCGCTGCAGCGCGCCGAGGTCGCCGCGGCGGCGCCGGTGGCCGTCGACCGTGGCCGCGTTGAGTCGCGACGCGATCCACGCCTCGAGGTTGGTGATCGGCTTGCGGGCCGAACGGACCACGTCGTGCACGACCGCCTCGACGTCGTCCTCGAAGCGGTCGAGGCAGTCGTCGGCGAGCTGGCGCACGGAGGTCGCGCACCCCACGTGCCCGCGCCGGCGCTCGAGGCCCTGCGTGAGGCCGTTGAAGACCACCGGCCAGGCGATGTCGTACGTGCCGCCGGTGAGCCGTGCGCGCTCGGCCGGGGCCGCCTTCGCGACGGTGGCGGCCAGGACACCACGGCGCGCTAGCGTTCGCACCTCGTCGGCGCGGCGGCGCGGGGCGGAGACGGCGAGCATGCGGTTCCCTCTCGAACGTTGTCGGCCGCCGGCCGGCGCTCG
The DNA here is from genome assembly GCF_039537565.1 of Dactylosporangium darangshiense. Lineage (NCBI taxonomy): Bacteria > Bacillati > Actinomycetota > Actinomycetes > Micromonosporales > Micromonosporaceae > Dactylosporangium > Dactylosporangium darangshiense. Next base: position 110,055 of record NZ_BAABAT010000023.1, on the reverse strand, counting down.
GCGGATCGGAAACGGTCAAGTGGAGTGTCGTCAGCGTGGTTGCAGAATGGAACGGGGCGAACTGGTGTACTGCACGGTCTTCGGGCCGGTCATGGGCGTAGATCGACAGCCGGGCCAGGAAAACGGACGAGGCTATTCCGGAGTCGGGCCATGACGGTACGTAGAACGGTTCGCTTTGCAGGCCGCTTACGACCTCATCTGCCACTATTGGGTGATGACCGACAGTCCCGGAACGCCCGATGGGGCGGGCGCATCGCAGAGCGAAGCGTCCGCGAGCGGTGCCGGGGACGAGCAGGCCGAGCGCGTGGCCGCGGTGTTACGCCGCGAGCTGCAGGCCGCCGGCCAGGCCGCCCGCGAGTCCGGCACCGACCCCGAGGAGATCACCGCCGACCTGACCGAGCGCCTGGCCCGCCTCCGCCGGCTCAACGCCGCGGAGGCGTCCAAGGAACGCAAGGACAAGGAACGCGAGGAAGACGCCTAGTCCTCGAGTAAGCGAGGTTCGGGGGCGCGGACCACGGTGTCGAGGAACCCACGAACTGCGGAACCCGGGCTCGGATCGTGGGTGTGCTCCAGCACATGGAGCGAGGTCTCTGCGCGGTGGAGGCAGTCTCCGTCGAATGGTCACAAGTGCTCGCAATGGGCGTGCTGGATATCGATCGCGGTGCTGCCGCTGTGGTATGACCTTGCCGTGGTGGTGCTGGGCGTCGACTTCGGGACATCGTCGACCGTGGCGGTCGTCGGGCTGGACGACGGGCGGGCGGTGCCGCTGCTGTTTGGTGAGACGCCGTTGTTGCCGTCCGCGGTCTGCGTCGCTGCGGGTGGTGAGATGCTCGTCGGGCGTGATGCGGTGCGGGCGTCACGTGCCCGGCCGGATGCGTTCGAGGCGCATCCGAAGGCTCGGATCGACGACGGTGACGTGCTGCTCGGTGAGCGGGCGGTACCCGTGGTCGAGTTGATCGGTGCGGTGCTGCGGCGGGTGGGTGACGAGGCGGTCCGGGTGGCGGGTGCGCCGGTTGATCGGCTGGTGCTGGCCCATCCGGCAGGTTGGGGCACCCCGCGCCGGCAGACGCTGGCGGAGGCCGCCGCCGTCGCGGGCCTACCGGCGGCGGTGCTGGTCAGTGAGCCCGTCGCCGCCGCCTCGTACTACGTGCATGTGCTCGGTCATGTGGTGCCGGTGGGTGGTTGCCTGGTGGTCTATGACTTCGGGGCGGGCACGTTCGATGCGTCGGTGGTGCGGCGCACGGCCGGCGGGTTCGAGGTGCTGGCCGATGGTGGCATCGTCGACGCCGGCGGTTTGGACGTCGACGCGGCGATCGTCGGGTATCTCGGTGCGGTGTACGGCGCCTCCGACGCGGAAGGTTGGCGGCGGCTCACTGCGCCGGTCACCGCGGACGACCGGCGAGCGTCGCGTGCCTTCTGGGACGATGTGCGCGCCGGCAAGGAGGAACTGTCCCGCACGTCGATGACGACGATGTACGTGCCGATTCTCGGCGTGGAGGCGGTTCTCGGGCGGGAGCAGTTGGAGCATCTGGCCCGGCCGTTGCTGGACCGCACGGTTGCGGCGACCCGGCTGGCGGTGCGTCATGCCGGGATCGGCGCCGAACAGATCGCGGCGGTGTTCCTCGTTGGCGGCTCCAGCCGCATGTCGTTACCCGCGACACTGCTGCACCAGTCGCTGGGGGTCGCGCCGACGGTGATCGAGCAGCCCGAACTGATCGTGGCCGGTGGCACCTTGCATGTGGCGGGCGCCGAGCCGCACCCCAGGGCACGGTCGTTGCTGAGCGGAGAACTGCATTCGGTACCGCCGCAGGTTTCGACACCGGCCGGGGCGCAGCTGCCGGCGTCGCCTGCGCCGACGCTCGGCCTGCCGTACCCGCACGCTCCGATCTCGCCGGGCCCGCTGTCCTCTCCTGTCCCGGTGTCGCCCGCGCCGGTGTCACCGGTGCCCGAGCTTGCCAGCATGACCGGGCTCGGGGGCTATCAGCAGACCCGTGCGGCCGGGCTGGGTACCGATCGGCCGGTCCTGGCGGTCCCGACCGCCGTGCAGACGCAGCAGGTACCCGAGGCGTTGGAGCCGCCCGGGTCTGCCGCAGCGCCGATCGAACCTGGAGCCGAGGTCGAAGCTTCGGCGGTTCCGGTACGTAGGATCCGTCGTCGACGGCTCGCCGTTGCTGCGGCTTCCGCGCTCGCGGTGATCGTCGCGGTGATCGTGGTGATCGCTCTAACGGCTCAAACCAACCCCGTCGCGCTCGTCACCCTCACCGACCATCAGAACGGTGTGACGTCGGTGGCGTTCAGCCCGGACGGCAAGACCATGGCCAGCGCCGGCCTCGACAAGACGGTCATGGTGTGGAACATGGCCAACCCGGCCGCGCCGACCCGGATGGCCACCCTCACCGACCATCAGGACTCGGTGACGTCGGTGGCGTTCAGCCCGGACGGCAAGACCATGGCCAGCGCCAGCCTCGACAAGACGGTCATGGTGTGGAACATGGCCAACCCGGCCGCGCCGACCCGGATCGCCACCCTCACCGACCACCACGAGGGTGTGCGTTCGGTGGCGTTCAGCCCCGACGGCAAGACCATGGCCACCGCCAGCTTCGACAAGACGGTCATCGTGTGGAACATGGCCAACCCGGCCGCGCCGACCCGACTCGACCCCCTCACCGACCACACCAACAATGTGTTGTCGGTGGCGTTCAGCCCGGACGGCAAGACCATGGCCAGCGCCAGCCTCGACGGCACGGTCATTTTGTGGAACGTGACCAACCCGGCCGCGCCGACCCGAATCGCCACCCCCATCGACCACCAGGAGTGTGTGTTGTCGGTGGCGTTCAGCCCGGACCGCAAGACCATGGCCACCGCCAGCCTCGACGGCACGGTCATGATGTGGAACGTGACCAACCCGGCCGCGCCGACCCGAATCGCCGCCCTCACCGACGACAAAGACTGGGGGTATTCGGTGGCGTTCAGCCCGGACGGCAAGACCATGGCCACCACCGGCCAGGGCGGCACGGTCATGATGTGGAACGTGGCCAACCCGGCCGCGCCGACCCGAATCGCCACCCTCACCGACCACCATCAGAGTGTCTCGTCGGTGGCGTTCAGCCCGGACGGCAAGACCATGGCCACCGCCAGCAACGACCACAAGGTCAAGGTGTGGCGACTGCCTCGCCGCCTAACCTTGTTCTCATGAATGAGCCTGGTCTTGAACATGTGGCGGTCGGGCGTGGACCTCGGTCGATCATGGAGACAGCCCTTGGTTGATCATTTTCTTGTCGAGGGAAGAACATCAACAACCAAGGGCTGTCTGTGGTCAGTTTGCATTGATCCGCTCAGCCCCGAACCTCGCTTGCTCGAGGCCTAGTCGAGCCGGTCGGCCTGCTCGGCGCGCAACGCGCGCACCCGGTGCAGCCGGCCGGTCAGGTCCGCGGTGATCTCGACCGGGTCGTCGCCCGCCCGCCGCCGCGCCTCCACCGCGCCGCGCAGCTCACGCAGCAGCATCTCGCCGATCGGGTCGGGGCCCTCGGGCCGTTCGCTGTCCACGCTCACCGCCCCCGGTAGGTCAGCGACGCCCACAGCGCCGGCTCGGTCAGGTCCACGGCCCGCGCCACCCCGGCGAGCGGGGTCGGCAGGTCCGCCGGCACGGTGCGGTCAGGGTTGATCATCCACCGCTGCACGGCACCCACCGCGACCGCCGGCGCCGCCCCTTCGACCAGCGCCAGATGCAGCATGAACTGGGCCAGCGCCGCGACCGGCGGCGGCACACCGCGCTGCCAACCGGCCACCCCCGTGCACCCGGCCCGCAGCAGCGCGTCGGCCAGCGCCGTGAACGCCGCGTGCCCCGCGGCCGGCAGGATCGCCAGCCCGCCGGCGGCGGCGATGTCCGCGATGGCCAGCACCCGCCCACCGGCGAGCTCCAGCACGGCCGTCCCGTCGTCGACCCGCACCCCGCACGCGAGGTGCAGCAGCGACGCACCCGGCAGCCGGTCGAGCAGCTCCGCGGGTTCGCCGGCGCCGTCGACCGGCTCCAGCGCGCGGCCGAGGCAGACCGAGCGCGGGTAGAACAGCCGGCGCAGCACCAGCACGTCGATCATGTCCTCCTCGCGGTCGCCCCGCGGGTTGATCACGAAGACGGGCTCGACGGCGATCGCGCGCACCTCCAGCCCCGCCAGCCGCACCGCCTCCGCGCCCCCCGCGACGCGCGACACGTCGAACTCCTCGGCGACCCGCTTGCCGCTCACGGTGCGGGCGGCGGCGAGCGGTATGCCGACCGGCCCGTCGCCCGCGGCCACCAGGATCCGGGCCCGCCGCCGCACCCCGCCGCCCCCGTCGCGCCATCGCTCGACGATGGCGGGCCAGGTCGGGTCGCCAGACGTCAGCGGGTCGGTGACCGGCACGTTGGCGGCGACGTCGAGCTGCTCGGTGGCCGCGTCGAGGCACAGCACGCCGACGGTGCGCCCGGCTTCGTCGGTCGGGTGCAGGTAGACGAGTGCCGCCGCACCCATGCTCCGCAGCGCCGCCGCGACGTCCTGCGTTTCGGGCGTCTCCGGCGTCGGTACCCCGGCCGCGCCCACCCCCATCATGGCCTCGACGAGGTCCCCGGCCAGCCACGCCGACTCCGCGCGGGCACCGGCCGCAACGCCCGGCGAGGCCGCGATCTCGAGTGCTCGGAAGGCGTCCTCGGCCCGCCCGTCGGCGAGCATCCAACCGGCGAACCGGGCCGCCCACACCGGATCCTGGTCGGCACCGTCGAGGGCGGCGACGGCGGCGGCCCTGGCGCGCTCGGCGTCCCCGGCCGCTCCCCGCCGCCGGTACGCCGCCGCCAGCCGCCGCCAGGTCCGCGTCCGCAGCCCCGACCCGATGTCGTCGAGCCCGGCCGCCGCCGACTCCAGTGCCTCGATGGCGCCCTTCAGGCCGGCGTCGTCCTCGTCGTAGAGCCGGACGGCGCCCACCACCGCGGCGAGCGCCGGTCCGCCGGCATCGGGCCCGGCGGCGATGCGTTCGCCGGCCGCCCGCAGCGCATCGAGGTCGTCGCCGGTGACGGCGACGATCGCGTCGGCGAAGGGTGAGGGGGCCAGGGCTTCGGTGGCGGCCGCACGGATGCGGTCCGGGTCGCCGCTGTGCACGGCCGCGGCGAGCCGGACCTGCCCGATCGCCCGGGCCAGCGCGGGCCGCAGGGAGTGCCCCTCCGGAAGCGCATCGAGGGCGTCCGTGAGGCTTTCCGGGTCGACCGGCGATCCGGAGCGGATCGCCGCGTGCGCGCGGCACAGCACGTCCACCGCGCTGCGACCGCCGCGCTTGCCGAGCGGCAGCGTGGCGAGGTCGCCGATCGGCCCGGCGAACGGACGCTCGGGGTCGACGAGCGCGCCGAACGCCTCCACCGCGGCGCCGGCGGCCTGGTGCCAGTCCGGGATGAGCTCGACGGCGCGGACGAGGTGCCGCACGGCCGCATCGAGGTCGTCGTCATCGTGGCGCAGGCACAGGGCGACGGCCAGCAGCAGGCGGTCGACGCCGGCGTCGTCGGGCTCGGCCAGGTCGGCGGCGTTCGACGCGCCGCCGACCAGGGCGTCGACGTCCTTGCGCGGCAGTGCGGCAGCGTCGGCGAACAGCAGCCGCAGCGCGTGGTCCCAGGGCTGGCCCTCCGCGGTACCGGCGAGGCTCGAAAGCCTTCGGCGCACGGCCGCGCGGGCGGCGTCCGAGGGTGGTGGCGGCGGTGCGGCCCGCGGGCGTGGCACGGTAGCGGTCGCTGTCGCGGTCTTGGCCGAGGTGTCGCGGACCACGGCGACCGGGTAGTCGAGCGGGTCGGCGGCCGCCAGGGCATCGGACAGGAACGGCGCGGGCGACGCCATGGAGCTCGCCGGGCGCGGCATCGTCCCCATGGTCTGGCGCAGCTGCTCCGCCGCCGCCATGGCCTTCATCATGCGGCTCAGGTCGAACGAGGCGAGGCCGCCACCGCCGCCGAAGCCCTCGAGCATGTCGCGCAGGGCCTCCGCGAGGGGGAGCATGCCCTCGGCGGCGGCGGTGATCTCGGCGTTCATGGCGGGGCCGGCCAGGACCTCGCGCAGGCGTGCGGCGGCGCGGTCGGCGTCGGCGACCGTGGTCGTCGCGCCGCCGGACATCAGGCGGGTCGCGTCGAAGGAGCCCATCTCCTCGGTGACGCGGCCGAGGTACAGCTGTGCGGCCACGACCCGGGCCATGGCGCCCAGCATCGGGGCCAGGCCGGCGCAGGCGAGGGCCTCCTCCAGCAGTGCGATGCCGTCCTCGCGGTCGGTGACGGGGCCGCCGTGCACGGTGTGGCGGACGCCGAGCATCCAGCCGGTGTTGGCCGCCACGTTGCCCCGCACGGCGGCGGCGGGGTCGATCAGGCCGTGCGCCTCGCGGCAGGCCGCGATCGCACCCTCCAGGTCGGGCAGGCCGGCCGGGCGGCCGGGGCCGGTGCGCCAGTACCGGTCGGCCAGAGCCTGGCCCAGCTCGAGCAGCGTGTGGATCCGCGCCGCGCCCGACAGCCCGGCGAGCCGGTTTCGTAGCGCGGTGACTCGGTCGTCCATCGGAAACTCGCCTTCCGGTCGGTCACTGTCCCCAGTGGATGAAGCCGGCCCACGCCGCGACCCGCGCCGGGTCGGTGTGGCCGCGGAGCATCTCGCGCAGCGACTCGGGCATGCCCTCGGGCGCCCGCCGGTCACGGTCGAGCATCCACAGCTGTGCCCGGCGCAGCGCGTCCCACGCGGGGCGGCGCTCGGCGATGAGGTGGTGGTGGAACATGTACATCAGCAGCGAGGTCGCCTGGTCCGGCACGCTCCACTGGGTCGACAGCACCGTGCGGGCGCCGGCGGCGAGGAACATCGTGCCGAGGCTGTACGCCTCGTCGTAGCCGTGCACCGACCGGCCGGTGTGGCAGGCGGCCAGGACGACCAGGCCCACGGCCCGGCGGTTGGCGGCGATGAGGCCGACGAGCTCGTCCGCGGCCAGGATCTCGCCGCCGGCCAGGAGCAGGTGCGAGGAGGCCTCCTGCGGGCCGGCGCGCATGACGCCGTGCGAGGCCAGGTGCAGCACCGCGCCGGCCTCGGCGTCGTCGGCGCGCAGCCACTCGCGGACGTCGTCGGGGGAGCCGGGGCCGGAGCGGCTCACGGTGCCGTCGGGGAGCCGGCCGACGTAGCGGGCGCCGCGGTAGAACGAGCGGTGCACGGCGTGTGCCTCGAGGCGGGCGGCGTACAGCTCGGCGGCGCGCCCGCCGGTGTCGGGGTCGGCGACGATGAGCCCGGCCGAGGTGAGCGGCACCGGCGCGGCGGCGGCCGAGTCGCACAGCATCCGGGCCGACGCCGCCTGGGAGATCGCGACCCGCTCGACGGCGTAGACGCCCTCGGGGTCGCGCGCGGCCTGCCACGGGATGCGGGCGAGCTCGCCCATCGGCACCAGCACGAGGCGGGGCACGCGGCCGGCCCCGGCGGCGTCGAGGAACGGCCGGATCACTGGGCCGACCGCCGCCTTCCACGCCCATTCGCACAGCCCGTGGAGGCTGTCGTGCAGCTCGACCGGCTCGCGGTTGACCTCGCGGGTGGTGATGGCGTTGAGGTACCGCTCGACGTCGACGCTGTCGTCCACGAGCAGGTTGGCCAGGGCCATGTAGCTGGGCCGGCCCTCGGCGGGTGCGATCACGGCCCAGCCCGGCCGGGTCGGGGCGCCCGGCACCAGGTACACCAGCGCGTCGGCGTCGAGCCGGCACAGCGCCGCCTGGATCTCCTCGAGCCCGGGCGTGTCGAGGACGCCCGACTGCAGGGCGAGGACGTCGATCACCTCGCGCCGCAGCTGCGCGGGCGCGTCCTTGCCCGCGACCGCGGCCCAGCGCGCGGCCAGCTCCGGGTGCCCGGCCTCGACGAGGCGGGTGGTCGGGTCGCGCAGCTCGGTCGCGGCGAAGAGCAGCAGCCCGCGCCCGGCGTCGAGCGCCCGCAGCGCGTCGGTGAGCTCGTGGTCCATGAGGCAGTTGGCGGCGATGTCCATCGCGTCCTTGGCGGCGTCGCGGGCCGCGATCCGGGCGGCGAGCGGGTCGGGCTGCAGCAGCACCCGCCAGGCGTAGCTGCGCAGCCCGTCCAGGCCGGCGCGGCGGGACGAGGCGTGGTCGGCGCCGTTGAGGCGGTGTACCTCGGCGAGCATCCCGTTGATGAGGCTCCAGGCCGGGTCGTCGGGCCCGGAGGCCTCGGCCCGCGCCTGCTCCAGCAGCTCCAAGGCCTCGTCGAGGTCGGAGGAGAAGCCGTCGGCCTGGGCACGCTGCCACAGCCCGAGGGCCAGCGACGCCTTGTAGAACGGCCGCCGCGGGTCGCCCGGATCGGCCTGGGCCAGGCCCTCGCGCAGGTCGGCGAGCGACGCCGCGATGACCTGCGGGTCGGTCTCCTCGCCGCCCTTCAGCGCGAGCCCGCCGACGGCGGTGAGGAACATCGCGCGCTCGGCGGGCGAGGCGCCGGGCCGCTCCGCCATCCGGCGCAGCACCTCCGTGCCGCCGCTCGGCCACAGGCTCGGCGCCGGCGCCGTCGTGGCCTCGCCGTCGATGGTCCGCGCCGCCGGCGGCGCGGATCCGGGCATGAAGGCGCGCAGCAGGTCGCTCAGGGAGTGCCCGCCGTCGAGCTCCGGCAGGCCGGGGATCCCGTCGACGCCCTCGAGGCGGGCGATGCCCGCGGCGACCGCGTCGTGGTCGCCGCGGCGCTGTGCGGCGAGGACCTCCGACATCGTGGTCACGGTGGACAGCAGCCGCTGCGCCTCCGGGTGCCCGGCGGCGAACCCGTCCAGGAGGCCCATCCGCCCGGGCAGGTCACGGATGATGCCCTCGTCGCCGTCCTGCAGGCCGGCGAGCAGCTCCAGGCCCATCCGGCAGGTGTGGTGCAGCGTCTGAACGGCCGGGTCGCCTGGGTGCTCGGCGGCGATCTCGTCGGCCTGGCGCAGCGCCTCCCGCGCGTCGTCGATCTCGAACACGGCGGCGGCCCGGGTCAGCGCGGTCAGCCGGGCGGCGGCGCGGATCCGCGGCCAGTCCGGATCGGCCGGGGGGTGCCGGTCGGCGCGGGCGATCAGCGGGTCGAGCACGCGCAGCCGTTGCACGTCGGGCGGGCCGTCGGGGCGCAGCAGCATGCGGACGAGGTCCGCGGCGAGGGTGCCGGTCGCGGGCCCGTCGCCCGGGACGCGCTCCAGCTCGCGGACCGCGTCGTCGACGGCGGCCTCGCGCGCGGGACCGTGGGTCGAGCGCGCGTGGATGACCGCGACCGCGCACCGGGCGACGGCGTCGTCGGCGGGTGCTGCGGGTGCTTCGGACACTTCGCGCTCCTCGGGTTCGATGGAACTGTTTTGTTGCTCTTGCTGTTCTGACGGACGGTCCGCACTCCCGGCCGGGCTCACGGACCGTCCGCCCCCCTCCTGCCCGCTTGCCCGGGGGCCGCGGGCCGCCTGTTCAGTCCCCGCGCTCCTCCGCCAGCAGTTCGTTGACGGCGGCGAGGATGCGGGCGAAGCGCACCGGGTCGGCGACGAGCGCCACGGCCCGCTCCGCGTGACCCATGCCGGCGCCGGGGCTGCGGTCCATCTCCCCGCCGGCCGGCGCCGCGCCGAACACGGCACCGAGCACCTCGGCGACGACCGCCTCGGGGCGTTCGCCGCGGCGCACCCGGTCCCGGATGGTGTCCAGGGCCGTCGCCGCCAGCTCGCGCAGGACGGCGTCGTCGCGCTCGTGCCGCTCGGTGAGCAGCAACGGCTCCGGCTCCACGTACGCGCCGGTCTCGGTGCGCCGCGCGGCGTACACCGGCGCCTGCTTGCGCCCGAGCGGAATCTCGATGTTGCGCTGGTACCACCGCTGGCGCAGCTGCATCGCGGCGAGCACCACCACGACGTCCCGGTCGGTGGCCCCCTCGCCGCCGGAGTGGTCCCCGGTCGCGGCGGCCCGCCGCTCGGCCCACGACGTGAGGGGCCACGTCCCGGCGCCCGCGGTCGTTTCGATCCCGACCCAGTCGATCATGGCCTCGGCGAGCGCCACCAGCCACGGGTCGTTGCCGAGGGCCCGCTGCAGCCAGATCGGGGGACGAGCGCGCTGGAGTGCGCCCCGTTCCCCGCGCCGGCGCCGGTGGCCGTCCACCGTGGCGCGCTGCAGGCACATGGTCAGCCAGCCCTCCAGGTTGACGATGGGCACCTCCGCCCGGTCGAAGAGGTGGTCCAGGACCGACTCCACGTCGTTGTGGAACCGGTCGAGGCAATCCGGCTCCAGCCGCTCGACGGCGGTGGCGCACAGGAAGTGCCCCCGGTTGTGCTCCATGCGCCGGGTCACCTTGCCGAACACGATCGGAAAGGCGATTTCGCAGGCGCCGGCCCGCAGCCACCGGCGCTCCTGCTCCCCGACCGCCCGCGCGTACCGCGCGAGCGTGCCGTCCCGAGCCAGCTTGCGGACGAACTCGGCCGCGTCGGACAGTTCTTCGCTATTTGTCACGGGTCCGCGCCTCCGTCATCGAAATCGCGTCGCCGCGGTTTCGCCGGAGGGCATGCGTCAATGCGCGGAAAGGTCCGCGTATTGTCTGGGAGAATGCCGGGTCCGGGGGAACCGCGTCGTTTTCTGCTGCGATTTCGATTTTGCTGGCGCGACGCCCGGGCGCTCAAATGTTCGGGCGCCGGATACCGGCATTTACGTACGCCGCTGTTGATCTACGTATGACCTACGTACGCCGGCGTTCGGGCCGGGCCCCGCGCGGGGCCCGGCCCGGCGCGGGGCCCGGCCCGGGCGCGTCAGGCCATCTCACTCGGGCGCGGGACGCCGTCCAGGTCGAGGACCACGGTCGGGGCCACGGCGCCGTTGAGGAACACGGTGACCGCGCGGCCCGCGCCGTCCAGCAGGGGCAGCTCGACCAGTGTGCGGCTCTGCATCGCCTCGCGGACCAGCTTGGCCACGCCCGGCGCCTCCTCGTCGCTGATGGTCCACTCGGACTGCCCGACGATCAGCTTCTTCGCCATGGTGCTTCTCCCTTTCGTCGTGTCATGTGATGTACCGGATTGCTGTTGTTCTCTGACGGACGGCTCGTGCGTGTTTTCACGCGCCGGGCTCGATTTCCGGATCGATTTCCAGGTCGATTTCCAGCGAGAACGTGCAGTCGCCGGCCCGGCGGCCGTGTGCGCCGGCGCCGAAACGCTCCTGTGCCAGCAGCGTGGTGCGGTAGAGGCCGGTCGCGGGGCCGGACTCGTCGCGCAGGGCGCGCTCGGCGGCGTCGACGATCGCGGCGACGTCGTCGAGGTCCTTGGCGAGCAGCTCGGCGAGGTCGGGGCGGCCGGGCGCGTCCCGGGTCGCCCAGACGGCGACGTCGAGCTGGTCGGCGGCGGTGCCGGAGTAGAGCAGCGGGTCGCCGCCGGGGCGCAGCGTGGCCGCGCGGTACTGCGGCCGCCCGTCCGGCCTGCCGGTGACCACGACGGCGTCGAGGCGGCGGGGCGGGTCGCCCGGCAGGGCGACGCCGGTGAGGCGCACGGCGACCGGCACGGGCGGCCCGCCGCGCGGCGCGAGCCGGCGCACCTCATCCGACGGGCGGTCGTCGACGAGGAACGCCGCCGCCTCGCGGGCGGGCGGCGCCGACGGTGCGATGGTGAAGTCGATCGGCACGAGGGCGTAGCGCGCCTGCCTGCCCGGCTCCGGCCCGACCTCCCGCATGCCGCCGTTCATGACCTGCGTGAGCCGGCGCGACAGCGGTGACGTGCTCTTCCCGCGCACGCCCGCCTGCTGCAGCACGCTCACGTCGACCGGTGCGTCGCTGATGACGAGCAGGATCGTCTCCGTGCGCGGCCGCGTGGCGAGGATGCCGGCGGGCCACTCGACGGCGACGCCGTCGAGCCGGGCGGCGTCCTCGTTCCAGCCGAAGACGTAGGCCGACCGGCGCGGAAGGCGTCGCCCGCTCGGGTCGGCGGCGGTGAGCAGGAAGATGCGGGAGGAGATGCCGATGTCGATGAGCGAGACGTACACGTCGTTGTCGCCGTCGTTGTGCAGCGCGACGTAGATGCGCTCGCCGCCGTGTGCGTAGAGCAGCGCGTCGGTGAGCTGCAACGGCTCGGGCTGTCCGGCGCGGGCGCGGCCCCATTCGACCCGCACGCCGTGCGGCAGCGGCCCGGCCGGGTCGGGCTCGAGCCGGCGCAGCGCCGTGGCCTGGGCGATCCGCAGGAGGTTGGCGACGATCTCGCCGGCGCCCGCGGCGGTCGCCGGGTGCGGCGCGTGCAACGGGCCGACGCGATCGTGCACGACGAGCCCGCCGTCGGCGGCCTCGACCGCGATGCCGGCCTCCTCGCCGGGCTCGGCGGGCCGCAGCAGGGGCCGCAGCGCCATCCGGGCGCGCAGGTCCGCCGCCACCGGGTGGTCCGGGAGGCGCACCGGCAGGCGCGGCGCCACGGCCCGGGTCTGGTGCGCGCGTGCGTCGGCGGGCACCTGCGTGCGGCCGGGGGCCAGGACGAGGTCGGCCGAGGCGGCCATGGGCGCCAGGCCCGTGACCCGGGCGGCGCCGATCGGCTCGCCGTCGCCCGCGTCCGCGGCCCCGGCGGGCATGACGGCGAACTCGTCGCCGGGCTGCACGCCGATGAGCGGCGCGCCGAGCAGCCGGATCCGGCCGGGGCCGGTCACCACGACGGGCAGGGTCGCCGTGGGGTACACCTCGTCGGCCTCGAACGGCCGCAGCCCCGACGGCCCCTCGGCCTCCGGGCGCTGGGTCGGGGAGAGATCCTGCACCTCGCGGCGCACCGCGTCCAGCAGCGTCGCCCAGTTGACCCGCAGGTCCCTGGTCTCGTCGAGGATCCGGGCGAGCGCGTCGGTGAACACGCCCATCGTGACGTGGTGGCGGTTGGTGCCCTCCCACGCCGACTCGTGCGGCGCGCACGCCACGACGCGCACGGCGTGGGGGTTGCTGTACCAGCCGCGCACCGCCGGCGCCCGGCCCTGGTCGTGCCGGCTGACGCTGTCGTACGTCACGTGCGTGCTTGTCGGCCGCAGCAGGGCCCTGACCTTGAGATCGGCCCGCTTCGACATGTGCGCCGAGTGGCAGCAGTCCAGCACGACCGTGGTGTTGGTGGTGACCTCGGTCAGCTCCGCCAGCAGCGCGGACAGCTCCCGGCCGGTGATGCCGCGGAAGTCCTCGAGCGTCGAGTCGTGGTAGTCGGAGGGGACGATGAACTGCAGGTCGGGCCGGCCGGCACCCAGGGGGTCGTCGGCCGGGGGCGGCGCGTCGTCCGGCGGGCGGATCAGGCCGCCGTGGCCGCTGTAGTAGACGACGCACGCGTCGCCCGGCTTCGCGGCGGAGATCAGCCCGCGGTACGCCTCCAGGATCCCGGTGCGGGTGGCCGCCGTCCCGATGAGGGTCTGGACCTCGAACTCCCTGAGCCCGAGCGCCTCGGCCATCGCGGCGACGTCGTTGTCGACACCCTCGAGCCCACCGGTCTGTGCGCCGATCAGCAGCGCTCTTCGCGTCATGCCTCTCTCTGACGGACGGGTCGGGCGCCGCCGCCGAACCGGCCGTCCTTGTGCGCCAGCACGATCGCGTCGGCCCGGCTGTGCACGCCGAGCTTGCGGTAGATCTTGCTGATCTGGGTCTCGACGGTACGCAGGGAGACGCCGCGCTGCGCGGCGATGCGCGCGTTGTCGTGGCCTTCGCTGATGAGCGTCAGGATGGCGTACTCGGCCTCGGTGAGGTCGAAGGGCAGCGGCGCCGTTTCGCGCGCGGCCGCGAGGTCGATGCGGGCCCGCTTGGCGAACGCCTCGACCCGCGCGCGCAGCGGCTCGGCGTCGAGCGCACGGGCGGTCGCGTAGGCGGCCCGGGCGGCCTCGCGGGCGCGGGGCTCGTCGCCGGAGGCGTGCGCGGCCTCGGCGGTGCGCCACTGCGCGTACGCCGCCTGGTAGCGGCGGCCGGCCCAGCCGCGGGCCACCTCCTCCCACAGCACCGCCGCGTCCTCGCCGCGGATCCGGCGCCGCTCCGCCCGGCACAGCCGGACCAGCTGCTCGACCTCGGCGGTCGTGGCCCGGCCCTTGACGGCGTCGTTGGCCAGCCGGGCGAGCTCGTCGCCGGTCGCCTGCGCGGCGGCCTTGTCGGCCGGCGTGCGGGCCGCGGCGGCGCGGTCGGCGGCGCAGCGCAGGCCGATGGCGTACAGCCGCAGCTTCTCCACCGCGTTCTCGCTCGGCGCGACGGCGGCGATGCCGTCGCGCACGTGCCGGACGGCGTCGGCCGGGCGGTCCTGCCACAGCGCCAGCTCGGCCTGGTAGGCGTGCAGCGGGCCGTGGAAGCGCACGTCGGTGCCCTGCTCGGCGCCGGATACCGACTCGAGCAGGTCGTGGGCCTGCTCGAAGCGGCCGCGGGCGACGAGGATCTCGGCGAGCGTGAGCCGCGGGTAGAGGCTCTCGCCGATCTGGCGGCTCTGCGTCGTCTCGGTGATGACCGCCTCGGCCTCGTCCCACCGGCCGAGCTGGGCCAGGGCGGTGCCGGCGTTGTTGGCCAGCACCGTGGCCTGCCGGCTGTCCTGCAGGTCGAGCTGGCGGGCCTCGGCGAGCCCGTCGAGGTTGGTCTTCGCCGCCTCGGCGAGCCGGCCGGCGTGCTCGAGGACGAGGCCGAGGTTGCTGTACGCCCGGAACAGGTCCTCGAGGTGGTGCACCTGCCGCGCGATGTCGATCGCCGCGCGCAGCCGGGCGATGCCGGCCTCCGGGTCGTCGCGCATGCCCAGGGCCAGCCCGGAGACGTTGAGCGCCCGGCCTTCCGCCGCCCGCGACTTGACCGCCCGGGCCATCGCCAGGGCCTCGCCGGCCTTCGTGTGGCCGTCGGAGTGCCGGCCGCGGCGCAGGTCGGTGAGCGCCTGCGCGGCCAGCACGCGCGCCTTCACCGCCGACGGCGGCCGGTCGGCGAGCAGCCAGGCCGCGGCGTCGTACGCCACCGGTGACTCGCCGCGCTGCCCGTCCTCCCACAGGTAGTTGCCCAGCCGCTCCTGCAGCAGCCCGCCGAGGTCCGGGTCGGCGACCGGGTCCACCAGGGCGATCGCCGCCCTGGTGTACTCGACCGCGCGGCCGAGATGGCCCGACCAGCGGGCGGCGTTCGCGGCGGCGGCCAGGACCCGCACGCGGGGCAGCCCGGCGCGGGCCTCGGCGTCGGCAACCCGGTCCCACAGCTCGACGGCCCGGGCGAACTGCAGCTCCGCGGACGGGAAGGCGAGGGTGCGCTGGGCCGCCTGTCCGGCCCGCACGGCCGCGGCGAGAGCGTCGGGCCACCGGCCGGCCTGGTGCCAGTGGTAGGCGACCTCGGCGTCGGCGGTGCCCGCGTCGCCGAGGCTGAGCCCCGGGTCGGCGGTGAGCGCCTCGGCCATGCGCTCGTGCAGCTCGGCGGTGGTGCCGGTGGCGCGGCTGCGGTACACCGCCTCGCGCAGCAGCGCGTGCCGGAATCGGTACACCCCGCTGGGCTGGTCGTCGACGAGCATGCGCTGGTCGAGGCACTCCTGCAGCGCGTCGTCGAGCTCGCCCGACGGCAGCCCGCTGGCCGTGCGCAGCAGCGCGTGGCTCATCCGCCGCCCGGCGACCGCAGCCACCCGCAGCACCTTGCGCGTTGCCGGCGACACCCGGGCGACCTGGGCCATCATCACGTCGGCGACCTCGCGCGGCAGCTCGCTGGCCGGGCGGTCGAGCACGTCGGTCGTCATGAGCAGCTCGGCGTGGAAGGCGATGCCGTCGGACCAGGCCAGGCAGCGCTCGACGAGCTCCGGCGGCACCGGCCGCCCGGCGATGTCGGTCATGAACCGGCGCAGCTCGGTCTTGGTGAACACCGGCAGCGGGAACTGCTCGACCCGGCGCAGGAAGTCGGCGTTGCCCAGCAGCTTCCACAACGGCGTGTCGAGCATGGCGCCGACGGGCCGGTGGCTGCACACCAGCAGCACCCGGCGCCCCTCGGGCCGGGCGCGCGCGAGGGCGCCGACGAGACCGAGCGTCGACGGGTCGGCCCAGTGCAGGTCCTCCAGGACGAGCACGGCCGGCGCGCGGTCGCCGATGTGGTCGAGCATCCGGCGTACCGCGAGGAACACCTGCGGCTGCGTGCCGAGCGGGCCGGCCTGCGCGGTGCCGTCGAACAGCCCGGCCAGCATCGCGTACGACGGGCCGCCGAGCTCGCCGGCGGCGTCGCCGTGGTCGCGCTCGAAGCCGTCGAGGGCCTCGGTCAGCGGCAGGTACGGCACCGTCCCGTCCAGCGACTCGTCGCACGAGCCGTGCAGCACGTGTGCGCCCGCCGTCCGCGCCAGGGCGATGAACTCCTGCAGCAGCCGGCTCTTGCCGACCCCGCCCTCGCCGCTGACCAGCACCGTGCGCGCCTCGCCGTCGCGCACGTCGGCGAGCCTGAGCCGCAGCCGGTCGAGTTCCTCGCCGCGGCCGACGAACGCCGGTTCCGCCATGCGGTCCATCGCCACACCCTTCTGTGCCGCCGTCTTGCATCGTCAGGCCCCCGTGTACGCGAACGCCGACGAGTAGCTCGGCGCCCCGTACGGTTGTTCACCGGCGCCCTCCGGTTCGACGCCGGGCAGCAGCGCCCGCAGGTCGTCCCGGCCGGCCTTCGCCGCCGCGATGCAGACGACGGCGCCGTTGCGGGTGGTCGCGGCGACGTCGGCGTAGGACACGCGCAGCCCGAGCGGGTCGGCACGGGTCACCGCCGCGCCCATCGCCGCCTCCTCGTCGTGCAGCCAGGCGTCCTTGTACGCCCAGACGTGCTGATCGGCATGTGCCGTGGGGTCGGCCGAGCGCAGTTGCTGCCGGATTCGGTACCCGCGGGCCTCGTGCGCCCACGGCTCCTCGAACTTCGGGTCGGTCGGCTCGCTCGTGCGGCCGCATCCCTCGTTGGTGCACTCCCAGCTGCGCACGGGGGCCCAGTCGGGCGCGAGGTAGCCGTAGGGCGTCCGTGGCGGGCGTCCGCTGCGCACGGTGTACCTCCCTGGCTCGACCCACCGTCGCAGATCTCTGACGGACAGAGCCGTCCGTCAGAGTTCGGCGTGCGATAGTTCGGCCGCGCGGAAGGCGTTCCCCGTTCCGTTACCTCTCGGTGAGTAGATGTGACTCACGATTGGCAGTCGTCCGTTGCCGGGCGACATTGACCGGGTGAGCCGGTCTTGACGCTTCACGGCCCGCTGCCCCGCCTGCGGGTGCAGGTCTTACGGGTCTTACGTAGGCTCCACGTCCTGTTTTTGCGTCGCCCAGCAACTCCAGGTCGACGTGCCGCACGAGGTCGGCAAGATTTCTTGCGGCGTTGACGTCGCGGTCCAGGGACAGTCCGCACGTAGTGCAGTGGTAGGTGCGCTCGGCCAGCGACAGTTTGGGTTTCACCGTCTTGCAGGCGGAGCACGTCTTGGAGCTGGGGTACCACCGGTCGGCGACGTGCAGGATGCTGCCGTACCAGCCGGTCTTGTAGCCGAGGTGCCGGCGCAGCGTCGCCGGAGCGGCGTCGGCCAGGGACCGGGCCAGCTTGCGGTTGCGGACCATCCCGGCCACGTGCAGGTCCTCGACCACGACTGTGGTGAACTGTTGCGCCAGGCGGGTGGTGAGGTGGTGCCACGAGTCGGCGCGCACGGCCGCGACGGTCGCGTGCAGCCGGGCCACCGCGTCCTGTGCCCGCCGCCACCGGTTCGACGCGGTTCGTTTGCGCCTGGTCTGCGGGTCGTAGGGTCCGATCCGCCGGGCGGCCCGGCGTTGGGCCTTGCCGAGCTTCTTCAACACGGCCTTGAACGGCGCCGGGTTGGGCACGAGTTCGCCGGTGGACAGCACCGCCAGGTGCTTGATCCCGGCGTCCACACCAACGACCCGGCTGGCTCTCGGCGCGTGCGCCCGCCGTCCGAACGTACGCTGGACCACGACCTGGAACGAGCAGAACCACCGGCCGGCGGTCTCGGTTACCGTGGCGGACAGGACCTGCGCGGTGCCCACCTTTACCCGCCGGGCCAGCTTACGGGTGGACTCGTGGGTGCGGATGCGACCCAGCCTGGGCAGCACCACATGCCGGTAGCCGGGGTCGACCCGGATCGCGCCAGTGGTGAACCGGGCCGACCTGCGACCGTGCTTCCTCTTGGCGCGGGGCCAGCCCACCCGGCGTCCCTTGCGGGTGCCGGTACGGGACGCGTGCCAGTGACCCAGCGCCGCGGACAGGTTCGCCAGGCCAGTGTTGAACGCCTCCTTGGAACAGTCCGCCCACCACGGCGCCACCCACTGCTTGATCTCGTTCCAGGTTCGCCGCAGGTCGGGCAGAGACCAGCCCTGCCACGGTGTCAGGTCCGCCTCGGCCACCCCGTAGTTGGCCTCGGCGGCGCGCTGTGCCTTGACCGCACTGACCCGCCGCAGCATGTGGTTGTATGCGAACCGGGCCGCGCCGGTGTTGCGGCGCAGACCGAGCACCTGGGCGTCACTCGGGTCCAGGGCGAACCGGTACGCCTGCACGGTCCAGCCAGCCGGCGGCTCGTCCCGCTTCACGACTCGTCCTCGGCGGTGGCGGCGGCCACGGCGCGCCTGGCCCGGTTCGCCGCGGCGCGGCGGCCGTACAGTCGGGCGCAGAGGCTGGTGAGGATCTCCGTGACGTCCCGCACCAGGTCGTCGTCCACCTCGGCTGGATCGACCATCAGCCGGCGCCCCTGCGCGGCCGGCGCCGCCTCAACATACTCGGCTCCGAGCCGCGCGAACCGATCCCGATGCTCGGCCACCGTAGTCGTGCCGGATGGAAGACGCCGAGCGGGGACCGGCATGGTCCCCTCGCCGAACCAGCCGTACGCGGTCTGCGGGTGCACACCATTACAGCGCCCACTCGGCAAGCTTCACCCAATGAAACTAACACTCACAGATTCGCATATCTGCTGACAGAAGAGTAAGCAGTTGTCAACCCTCCCGACATGCTGCAGTTCCTGGACCGATACGGCCGCTACGAGCTGGACCCGTTCCGCAGCGGGCTTGGGGCCAAGGTCGCGGCCAGCCGTTTCGGCGCTTCGAACCAGTACGCGACGCTGGACCCCGGCGGCTTCCTGGCCGGCCTGCCCCGGCAACCACGAATCCGCCGGCAATCACCACGCCGGCACCATCCGCAAAGGCGACTCTTGGCTCCGTGGCGCGCTCGGCGAAGCCGCCGCCGCAGGATCGTGTGGTCAACAGCGGGTCCGGCTCCGGCAAGTCCGGGATCGTCCAGTGCCCGCAGGCCGTACTGCCGGAGCCGCGGCTCGCGGTCGAGGTAGACATGCTGATCGCCGCGATGCGCCCGGTCGGAGAAGCATCGAGCTCCGGCAGCTGGGGGCGGCCTGGTTGGCCGGCGTCGCCGCGATGGCCCGGGCCAGCGTCCGACACGCTGGCGATGCTGCGCCGGCCTTCCCGTTCTCGGCGTCAAGGCCGCCGCGTCCACGGCCTGGAATCCTGTGCGAGACGGGGACCGACCCGGCATCCAAGTGAACCTCCACCCTCTGGGCGGTGTGCTTACGCTCGCAGGCCGAGTGTGGCCGGCGACACCCGGCGGCTTCGCCACGTATGGCGCAACGCGTCTGGTGTGGGAGATGTACAGCGACAGGGCCCTGGACATGCCGGCGGCGTGGCCCCTCATCGACGCCGGCATATCCTTCAAGTCGGCCCGCGGCCTGCCCATGGAGAGCCTCTCGGGTTACGAGCTGCAGCGCCTCGGCCGTCGGGTCCAGGACCGCGAGCTCAGGCGACTTCGGCCGGAATGATCGCGATCAGCTGCGTGGGCGGTTCGAGCGCGTCGACGAGGGTGTCCCCTTCGAGCCACAGCCCGCCGGCCCGGCACACGAGCGCGGCGGCCGCCTCGACGGGGCAGGGCAGCAGCGCACCGCAGGCGCCGCAGCGGCTGGGATCGTCGGGATCCCGCTCGAGATGCCGGGTCTGAAGCTCGGCGGCGGTGGTGACGAGAACGCTGTCCGGGTCGAGGTGCAACATGCGGATGATCGTGCCGTTGACCAGGCCCGGAGGCCCGTTATGAAACGGGTGATCCGCGGTTTCACCCCGCACCCACCCTCGCTCGGCGGGCGTCTTTGCCTGCCTGTGGACTACTCGTAGCCGTCGGGCGTGTGCGGCCTCACATCCGGGCTCTCAGCACGTCGACCTCGCAGCCCGGCGAGGACGGGTCGAAGCCGTGCTCGACCAGCCAGCGGACCGCCAGCAGGCTTCGCAACGACCACCACGCGCGGATCACGTCGAGGTCGACGTCCGTGCCGTAGCCGGCGACGACGTCGCCGAGGTGCTCCTCGTGTCCGAGCGTCAAGGTGGCGAGGTCGAACAGGGCGTCGCCGCGGCTCGCCTCGGACCAGTCGATCACGCCGGTGACCTCGTCACCGTCGATGAACACGTGGGTGATCTGCAGGTCGCCGTGCGTGAACACCGGCGTGCACGGCCGGAGGGCCGCCTCGGCGATCCGGCGGTTGCGCGTGACCAGGTCGGTGGGAAGGACGCCGTTCGTGACGAGCCATTCGCATTCGACGTCGAGGCGCGATGCGATCTCGTCGAGGCTCCGGCCGGGCCACGGCGGCAGCGGCGCGTCGTGCAGCATCCGCACGGCGGCACCCGCCGCGGACCACGCCGCCGGCGACGCGGCCGACGGCTCGCCGAGGCGGCCGAGCGCCGTGCCTGGGACAGCGGCGAGCGCGAGCACGGGCGGCTTGCGCCACAGAACCTCCGGGGTCGGGATCGGCGCCATGGCCATCGCCTCGACCTCGACGTCGATGCGCGCCTGATCGGCGTCGATCTTCAGGAACACGTCGCCGACGCGCAGGGTCGCGCGCTCGTTATGGGCGACGACGACCTCGACCTCATCCACGTCGGCCATTGTCGCGAGGCTGCACACCGGCGTCACCTGGTTTATCGCCCGCGACCGGGGCACGGGAGACTGGCGTTATGGGTGGGGAGTTGGCGCGGGTGCAGCGGGTGCGGGAGAGGCTCGGCCAAGAAGGGCCGCCGCGGAGTCGGGGCACCGGGGACTTCGAGACGGTGACGTTGCCGCGGCGGGAGTGCGATCTCGTCCGCGACCTCTTCGTCGACGAAGGGGTGCGGTCGGTGGTGGAGGTCGGGCTCGCGTACGGCAGTTCGGCGCTGGCCATCGGGGAAGCGCTCGTGCGCACCGGGGGAGAGCGGCACTACGTCGTCGATCCGCTGCAGGGTGCTGCGTTCGATGATGTCGGGTGGGAGATGCTCGTCGAGGGTGGGCTCGAGCACCTGGTGACGCTCATGCGGGTGCCCTCGTCCGTTGCATTGCCGCGGCTCGTCGCCCAGGACGTCGTGGTCGATGCGGGGTTCGTCGACGGGAGTCATCGGTTTCACGAGGTGTTTCTCGACCTGTACTACCTGCGCAAGATTGTCCGGCCGGGCGGGATCGTGGTCGTCGATGACTACTGGGCCGCGTCGGTGCGGGCCGCGGTGCGGTACTACGAGCACAACCTCGGGTGGGAGCGCCTCGAGCGGCTAGCGGACAGCCGGTGCCGGGCGTATCGGCTGCCCGTCGTGGCGTTCGAGCCGGGGTTCAAGGACTTCGTCTGGCCGACCGGGGACTAACGCGACGGCTTGCCAGTGCCCTCGCACTGGGCGGTGCCCGGGGCGCTGCCGTCGGGCTGGTGGGGTGGGGTCGCGGAGCCGGCGTTGACGTGGACGCGGGCGCCGCACACAGGGCAGCGGCTCATGGCCTCGGATGCTGTGGTGGACATGACGCGGACCTCCTGACATGTGACCGGACCGAGGACAGTGATGCCCCCGATCCGGGTGGTCCGAACATGTCAGGCGCCGGCCAGTGTCAGCATCTGCTTGATCTGCTGCGTGCGGGAGAGCTCGATACGCTCGGCGAACTGCTGCACCGTCTCGTTCCGGCCGGTCGTGGAGAGCTACTGGGCCAGTTCGACCGCGTTGTGCTGGTGCGCGATGAGCAGGTTCAGGAACTTCGTCCCGAAGTCCTGGCCCGGTGCGTCCTGCAGGGCCTTGATCTCCTCGGGGCCGGTTGCGGGGCGGCCGCCGTGTGCGGCATGCAGAGCCGGATGCCCTCGGTGGCGGGCGGCGCCTGCGCGGGGTCGACCGCCGGCCGGCCGCACGCGGTCATCGTGACGGTGAGGGGCGCAGATCGGGCGGGCAATCCACGGCTTTGAGTGTGACGTCGCTGTACACGGCGCTGACCTTCCGGAAATGGAACTGCGCACATGTGTGCACGTCGCCTGTTGACGAGCACAACCCGCCACCGTTGTCACGCACGACAAACGTGACGTCGAGCGTGCCTTCCTGGTGGGATCGGCTGACCGTCCGCCCGTACACCACGCCGCCCTTGCTGCTGATGGCCGACGCAACATAGTCCAGCTGTGTGTTGACACCGTCGCGCGATTCCACGGCACCGGCTTGCGTCGCCAGACTCGCCAGCGTCTGCGTGATGTTGTGGTCGGCGGTCTGTTGCGCCTGATATCGACAGTCCGAGTGCTTGCGCACCGTGTTCCACCCGGCCACCACCGCAACGGCGAGCGCGGTCCCGGCCAGCATGACGCCCACCGTGAACCCAGCCACCCGTGTTCCCCGGCGACGCCCCCGATTCGTCATGGCAACGATTGAACTTCACGCCTTCAACGAGGTATGCACGGGACCGCAGCCGCGTGGCGCTCTGTGGCCGAAACTGCCGTGCTCGAAGGCAGGGTCATTGCACGGTCGGGTAGCTGCTGGTCACGGCCTCGATCAGGTCGCTGGGGCGGCGGTTGGCGCGTCTGGTGGCTCGGGCGATGTTGGGTTCGCCGTTGTGCGGTGGAACCCGATCGCGGTGTTGCGGAGGCGGACCCGGCCCGGACACCCAAGTACGCCCAGGTCAGGCATCCGTGAATCGATCACACAAAGTCCCTGCCCCGGTGGGCGTGGCATGATCACGACCATGTCGGTCACCGCAGTGCTGCGCGCCGCGCAGGTCGCCCGCGTGCTCGCCGCCAGCACCCTCGGGCGGTTGCCGCTCGGCGCGGCGCCGGTGGCCCTGTTGCTGTACGCGCGGGAGAGCCTGTCGATCGGGGCGGCGGGGCTGCTCGTGGGCGTGTACACGGCCGGTCTCGCCGTCGGCGGGCCGGTCCTGGCGCGCATCGCGGACCGGCTGCGGCAGCCGCCGGTGATGCTCTTCGGCGCCGCCGTGTCCACGGCGGGTTTC
The DNA here is from genome assembly GCF_039537565.1 of Dactylosporangium darangshiense. Lineage (NCBI taxonomy): Bacteria > Bacillati > Actinomycetota > Actinomycetes > Micromonosporales > Micromonosporaceae > Dactylosporangium > Dactylosporangium darangshiense. Next base: position 86,917 of record NZ_BAABAT010000023.1, on the reverse strand, counting down.
GTGGTGCTTGCCCAGGGTGTACCCTTGTGGGCCGCCCTGCTGGCCGTGCTCCTGGCGGGCCTGGGCGCGCCGCCGTTCGAGGCGGGCCTGCGGGTGCTGTGGCGGGACCTGCTGGCCGAGGAGGAGGTGCCGACGGCGTACACCCTCGACATCGCCGTGCAGGAGCTCATCTTCATCCTCGGGCCGCTGGTGGCCGGCGCGGCGGTGGCGATCGGCGGCGGGGTCGCCGGCGTGTACGCGACGGCGGGGCTGCAGCTGCTCGGGACAGTGTGGTTCGTCACAACGCCGGTGGTGCGCGGCTGGCGGGGCGAGGCGGCGGAGCGGCACTGGGCGGGCGCGCTGCGCTCGGGGTCGCTGCGGCTGATGCTGACGGCGGTCGTCCTCGTCGGCGCCGGGGTCGGCAGCCTGCCGGTGGCGCTGCTGGACTACGCCGAGACGGTCGGGCACCGGTCCTGGTCGAGCTGGCTGCTGGCCGCGCAGGCGGTCGGTGCGCTCATCGGCGGGCTGGTGAACACGCGGCTGAAGGTCGACGGGCGGCGGCTGCCGTTGCTGGGGCTGCTGCTCGGGCTCGGGTACCTGCCGCTGCTGCTCACGCCGGCGTCGGCGCTGCTCATGGTGCCGCTGGCGATCCTGTGCGGGTTCTGCCTGCCGCCGCTGCTCGCGGCCACGTTCCTGACGGTCGACCGGGTCGCGCCGGCGGGGACGGCGGCGGAGGCGTTCGCCTGGGTTGCCACGGCGTTCTCGGTCGGGGCGGCGGCGGGTGCGGCGCTGGCCGGGGCGATCCTGGATTCGTTCGCCTCGACGCGGGCGGGCTTCGTCCTGCCGCCGGTTGTGATCCTGCTCGCTGTGCCGTGGCTGCGCCCGGTCGCCCGGCAGGTTCGCGCTTTTCAATCTTGACACCGCGGGCCTGGCAGCGGAGGGCCGCCAGGCCCGCAGCGGTGTCTGGTGGGAACAACGGTCTGCAAGTGACGCGGTCCGAGTCATGGAAATTGCCGGCCCGTTTTCGGTTTGGTGCGGTGGCGGGGGCGGTGCGTACAGTTCCTGCGTGACCCCGCACGACCTCACCCCCTCCACTGACTTCGGGCCCGGCGTCGACCCCGAGCGGCTGGCGATCTGCCTTGCCGTGTTCGACGAGCTGTCGCAGCTGCCGCCCGACCACCCCGACGTGCAGTTGGTGCGGCGGGCCACCTCGCACCTGTACAAGACCGTCAAGCGGCAGCGGCGCAGCGAGCGACGGGCGGCGGTCACGGAGGCGGACCGGCAGGTCACCGCGATGACGGCGACCGGCGCGCCGGGGCGCATCGACGACGAGACGCAGGGCATCGCGCTGGTGTCGCCGACGATCGGGGCGAGCGCGGGGAAGCTGCTGCGGGCCCGGTCGTGCTACACGTGCAAGACGCGGTACGTCGACGTGGACGCGTTCTACCACCAGCTGTGCCCGTCGTGCGCCAGGCTCAACCGCGAGCGGCGCGACCAGCGCACCGACCTGACGGGGCGGCGGGCGCTGCTGACCGGCGGGCGGGCGAAGATCGGCATGTACATCGCGCTGCGGCTGCTGCGCGACGGCGCACACACGACGATCACGACGCGGTTCCCGAACGACGCCGTGCGGCGCTTCGCCGCCATGCCCGACAGCGGCGACTGGCTGCACCGGCTGCGCATCGTCGGCATCGACCTGCGCGACCCGGCCCAGGTGGCGGCGCTCGCCGACGACGTGGCGGGGCAGGGGTCGCTGGACATTCTTATCAACAACGCGGCGCAGACGGTGAAGCGCACCGCCGGGTCGTACTCGCACCTGGTGGCGGCCGAGTCCGCGCCGCTGATGCTCGACGGGCCGATGCCGGACGTGGTCACGTTCCACAAGGCCGACCCGCACGCGGAGCTGACCCTGGAGGCGGGTGTGGCGCCGACGCTGATCCCGCCGGACGCGCTCACGGCGCTCGCGCTGACCAGCCGCAACACGACGCCGGAGAAGATCGCGGCGCTGAGCGCGATCGACGCGGGCGGGCTCGTGCCGGACCTGGCCGACTCCAACAGCTGGGTGCAGACGGTCGAGGAGGTCGACCCGCTGGAGCTGCTCGAGGTGCAGCTGTGCAACGTGACGGCGCCGTTCATCCTCGTGAGCCGGCTGCGCACGGCGCTGGCGGCCTCGCCGGCGCGGCGCAAGTACGTGGTGAACGTCTCGGCGATGGAGGGGCAGTTCAGCCGGCGGTACAAGGGGCCCGGCCACCCGCACACCAACATGGCGAAGGCGGCGCTGAACATGCTGACGCGCACCAGCGCCGAGGAGATGCTCTCCGACGGCATCCTGATGACCGCGGTCGACACCGGCTGGATCACCGACGAGCGGCCGCACCCGACGAAGATGCGGCTGCACGAGGAGGGCTTCCACGCTCCGCTGGACCTCGCCGACGGCGCGGCGCGCGTCTACGACCCGATCGTGCGCGGCGAGCGCGGCGAGGACCTCTACGGCTGCTTCCTGAAGGACTACGAGCCGTCGAACTGGTGAGGGGGCAGGGTCAGCGCAGCTTGTACTGCAGCATGAACTTGCCCACCTGGACCTCGTCGCCGTCGGTGAGGTTGGCGCTCTTGACCCGCTCGCCGTTGACATAGGTGCCGTTGAGGCTGCCCAGGTCGAGCATCGAGTAGCCGACCCCGCCGCTGTTGCGGTGGAACTCGACGTGCTTGCGCGACACGGTGTTGTCGTCGAGGACGATCTGGTTGGCCGAGTCGCGGCCGCAGCGCACCACGTCGCCGTCGAGCGCGAACTCGGCGCCGGCCTCCGCGCCCTTGCGGATCAGCAGGGTGGCGCGCCCCGACGGCAGCTTCTCCATGTGCGCGGTCAGGTCGAGCGGCTGCGTCGGCCCCTCGGGCGCGGCGACCGCGGCCGAGTTGAGCAGCTCCTCGGTCGTGACGATCGGCACGCCCCAGTGCCGGGCCAGCCCGATCGCCTCCAGCGGCGCGGCCGGCACGCGGATGCCCTCACCGAGCACGAGCTGGAACGGCCCGTGTGCGGCGACGACCTCGACGGCCCGCAGCGGCGCCCGCAGCGCGGTCAGCGCGCGCTGGAACAGCTCGGCACTGATCGGCTCGTCCATGCTGCGGGGGCCGCCCTCGACGGGCAGCTGCAGGTGCCGGCCGGAGGCCTCCTCCTTCAGCAGGACTACGGGACGGCTCTGCCAGGTCTGCGCCCGCACACCCACCACGACGAGCTCTCGCATGCCCCGCCTCCTGCGTCCGTCGTCAACTGCTGTCAACCCCTGTGCCGCTAACGGTACCGTGTCGACCGATCGACGCCCTGGCCCGGTCAGGTGGACCTCAATCGTCAGTTGTGCCCTATCTGTCGCATAAGCCGGTCGACCTCGGCCGTCCAGTCGACGTGTTCGCGCCGGTCATGGTGCGTGCGGGCCCGCCCGTCGAGCACGAGCTCGAGCTCGTCGGCCCTGGTCACGAAGCCGACAGCGATTTCGGTGGCGATGTCCTGGTACTGCGGCGCCGTCCAGAATTCGAACGTCTGCGACACGTCGGCGGACTTCAGCCGGAACCCCAGCTCGCGCAGCGCCTCCAGCACGGCCGCCTCGGCGGGCAGCGGGTGCACGGCCACCGGGTCCATGTCCTCGGGATCGGCCGCGAACGCGACCTCGAGGTCGGTGCGAACCCCGACCGCCAGCCCGGGAACCCGCTCACCGTAGACGTGCGTGACCGGCGTCCGCAGTGGGATCTGCAGCCGCAGCGGTACCTCGTGCAGCTCGCCGGCCCCCAGCCGGAAACGGTTCTCGATTTCCAATTTCGCGAGCTCCGCGGTGCTCGCGCCCTCCCTCGTCACCAGCGTCAGCACGATCCGCTCGATCTCGACGTCGCGCTCGCCGCCGATGAGACACACCGCTCCCGACAGCGCGTCCCCGGGGCGGGTCACAGGATTGTCTAGTACCGTGTCGACGGCCGGCCCGCCCACGCCCATGCGGCGGCGCAGGCTCCTGAAAACCATGGCGGGCACACTAGCACGCGGCACTGTAGGGTTGGATCGTGTCAAGATTGCTGCGGATCGGGGAGCTCGCCAACCTAGCTGGCGTGTCGACCCGCACCGTCGACTTCTACACGGGCCTCGGCCTGATTGAGTCGGCGCAGCGCACGGCCGGCAACTTCCGGCTGTACGACGCTTCGTGCATCGAGCGCATTGCCGCCATCAAGGTCCTCGAGGCCAACGGCGTGAGCCTGGCCGACATGGCCGAGGCCCTGGAGCGCGGCGCCGGCGACCTGCCCGGCCAGCTGAGCCAGGTCCAGGGCGATCTCGAGACGCTGCGCGAGGCCGCCGTGCACGCGGGCCCGGCGGCGCACCAGCTGTTGCTGGCGCTGACGGCCCGGCTGCAGTCGCTGATCCACACGGCGATCGAACTGACCAACAACCTGCCCAATCTGGGCGGCTGACTCGCCCCTCTCGCTTCTCCCGTGCCTCGTTCGCGGGCGGGGGAGCGTCGGGCGCTGCGGGCGGCCAGGGGCGGCCGGGGTGCCGGCTTCTCGCTTCTCTCGCGGCTCGTCCGCGGGGACGGTGCGCGGGGCGCTGCGGCCCGCCGAGGCCGAGGCGGCCGGGGTGTCGGCTTCTCGAATCTCACGCGGCTCGTCCGCGAAGCTCGCGAGATCCGTCTGTGGTGCGCGCGGAGCTGGCACGGGGTCCGCGGAGGAGTTCTGCGGCGCGCAGGCCCTCGCCCGCGGTGCGCGCGGAGTTCTGCTGTGCGCATGGTCCCCGGCGGCGCGCGGGGGAGTTCTGCGGCACTCGCGGGTGCTCACCTGCGGTGCGCGGGCGAGTTCTGCGGTGTGCGGATGGTCGCCGGCGGTGCGCAAATGACGTGCGAGTACCGATAAGTCACGACGCTCGCGCGTCATGACTTATCGGATTTATACCCCGGCAGGGCATAAGTCCGAAATATTCGGACGCGCCAGCGTCTGGATATTTCGTGCAGAACATCCCTCGCGAACCGAGTTCCCGCGCGACGTTTTGTTTCCACGATCATGCGAAAACGACGGCTCGAGATCGGACATTGCCGTGATCGTGGAGAGAAAACGTACCTATGAGTACATTATGTCTCCACCATGATGCGGATGTCCGGATTGTCCCCCGCGTTTTCGCGTGATCGTGGAGAGAAAATGCCGGTCAGGCGGCCTGGGTCAGAGTGGCCAGGCGGCGGCCGTGTGCCTCGGCGTGCTCGTGGCCGGTCTTCAGCAGGTCCGCCGCCAGGCCGCGCAGCGGGGCCATCGCCGGGGTCACCTCGGCCAGCGTGAGCTCCGCCTCGGCGACGTGCAGGTCGAGGCCGAAGACGTCGCCGAGGATGCGCCGCAGGTACGGGCTCGCGTGGTCCCAGCCCTCCCGCGGGGTGCCGGGGCCGTACCCGCCGCCGCGGCTGAGAGCGAGAACCGCCGGGCGGCCCGTGATGGGCTGGTCGCCGCCGGAGCCGAAGCGCTTGTCCAGCATGAGCAGGTCGAGCCAGGTCTTCACGTGGGACGGGACGCCCCAGTTGTACAGCGGCACCGCGAACACGAACGCGTCCGCCTCGACCAGCTCGCTCGCGAGGCGCTCGACCAGGGCCGCGGTGTCCGGCGACGGCGGGGCGGTCGGGTCGACCACTGCGCGGGCGCCCTTCGCCCACAGGTCGGACGGCAGCGGGTCCCGGCCCAGGTCGCGCCGGGTCACGCTCGCGCCGGGGTGCTCGGCGAGCCAGGCGTTCTCGGCGGTGTCGGCCAGCGCGCGGCTGACCGATCCGGCGGTCCGGATGCTCGCGTCGAGACGGAAGAGATGCATGTCGCGGTACCTCCACGAAGTCCAGTGGCAACACAGAAAGTCTGCTCCACAGAACATCTGTCGGCAAGCGTGAGTGAGCTGTCTATCATTGCTGCATGACACAGGCGCCGGAGAGCCCGGCTCACCCCCACGTCGACCTCCAGTCGGACCTGGGCTGGGCGCTGGGCGTGCTCCTGCGTGGTTACGCGAAAGGCGCCCAGTCGGTCATCGCCGACGTGCCCGGCGGGCCGCGCGGCTACCAGGTGCTGACCTCCGCCGTCGACGGCACCCCGTGCACGCAGCTCGCCCTGGCCAACAAGCTGGGCATCGACCGGACCGTCATGACGTACCTGCTCGACGACCTCGAGAAGGCCGGCGTCATCGAGCGGCAGCCCGACCCCGCCGACCGCCGCGCCCGCCGCATCATCGCCACCGAGGCCGGCCGCGCGACTCTCTGCGAGCTGCAGCGCAAGCTCCGCCACGTCGAGGACCGGGTGCTCGGCTCGCTGCCGGAGGACGATCGCGCCGCGTTCCGCTCGATGCTGCGCACCGTCGCCGTCGCGCTCGACGAGCACGACCCGCTCGAGAACACATGCACCGCGATCGAGGCCCTCGGCGTCGAGCCCGCCACGCGGACCAGGCGCCGCCGCAACGGCACCTGACCCGGGGCCTGACCGGACTACGACGAGCCGGGCACGCGGACCGGACGGCGCATTACGACGAGCGGCTGAGCGACGACGGAGTCCAGTCCGGGTCGCGGCCGCTCAGCCCGAGCGTGCGCGCCAGCAGCGAGGCGCCGGACGGGACGGGCACCTCCGCGGCGTACACCCCCATCGAGCGCCCCTGATCGGCGGAGCGGGCGACCTCGGCGTACAACAGGCGCAGCACCTCGTCGTCCCACGTGACCGGCAGCCCGAGCGCGCGGGCCAGGTCCCAGCCGTGCAGCACGAACTCGCCGAGCACCATCCCGCCGACCACCTCGGCCGGCAGCTCCACCGTCGCCATCCGCGTCGTGCCGGCCCACGCCGCCGGCTCCCCCCACGCCTCCGCCAGCCGCGTGACCTGCTCGCGCAGCGAGTCGTACGCCGCGCCCGGCGGCACGCTCTCCTTGCGCGCCGCGCCCTCCAGCGCCGGCCCCCACTCCAGCAGGTGCCCCCGCAGCGCCGCCACGTCCCACCCCGCGCAGGGCGTCGGCGCCCCCAGGTCCCCGGCGCCGACCCGGTCCACGACCGCGAGCATCCCGAGCGCCGCTTCGCGCAGCAACAAGTGCTTCTCCATGCCGTCGAAGATCCCGCAGTGGTACCCCACGAGTCTTGAACAAACGCGACACAGTGCCTGGCAGGATGACCCATGATGCGCGACAGCCGCGAACTGGCCGGGGCGTGGTCACGCTTCCAGAGCCACGGCTTCGCCCCCGCCACAGAAGACCTGGCGCCCCTCGTCGCACGGTACTGGTGGGCCCGCTGGGACCTGCGCGGCGAACCCGACTACGCACAGCTGATCGTCCCGTACCCCAGCGTGCAGCTCACTTTCTCCACCGACGCTCCGCCGATGGTCCGCGGCGCCTCCCGCGGCCGCGTCCGCCGCACCCTGTCCGGCCTGGGCGCGGTCTTCGGCGTGACCTTCCGCCCCGGCATCTTCCGCCGCTTCCTGGCCTCGCCCGTCGAGTCGATCACCGACCGCGCCGTGCCCGCCGCCGCGGTGTTCGGCGACTCCCTCCCGCGGCTGAACGCCGCCCCGCTGCGCGAGACCCCGGACCCCCCGACGGTCGTGGCGGCGATGGCGACCGAGGTCGAGCGGTTCCTCCGTGAGCGCCTCCCGCCGCCCGACCCGATCGGCGACGAGGTGGCGGCGTGGTTGGCCGACATCGCCGCGACCCCCGAACTCCGCCGGGTCGACCACCTCACCGCCAGGTACGGCGTCCCCGCCCGCCGCCTCCAACGCCTCTTCGCCGAACACGCCGGGGTGAGTCCGAAATGGGTGATCCGCCGCTTCCGCCTGCACGAGATCACCGAGCGCATGGCGCGCCGCGAGCCGATCGACTGGGCCGGCCTGGCGTTCGAACTGGGCTACGCCGACCAGGCCCACCTGATCCGCGACTTCACCGCCATGTTCGGCGAACCCCCGACGAGCTACGCGGCCCGCTACTGAGGCGCGCGGACGCCGCGCCGGGTGGCCAAACGCGGAGGCGGACGGGAACGCGAGGCAGGGTGCGGAGACAGAATGAGGGTCGGGCGTGCGGCGGCGAGAGCGGGACAGCGAGGGCCGGCCGCGGCAGCGCGGGGCGGCGCCGGGCGAGGGAACGCGTGGCGGCGCCGGGCGCTGGGAACGCGGCGCGGGGTGGGGCCGGGCGCGGGAAGGCGGGGCGACGAAGGGCGCGGGAACGCGGGGCGGCGAAGGGCGCGGCAGCGCGGGGCGGGGAAGGGCGCGAGAGCGTGGGGCGGGAAAGCGAGGGCGGGCCGCGGGAGCATGGGACGGGGAAGGGCGCGGTGCCGGGCGGAGGCGGAGCGAGGCGTCGATCGGTCAGGATGTGGGGACCGACCGGGTGGGGCGGGCGGCGGCGGCTTGGGCGGCGACACGGCGGCGCGTAGGGTGGCGGGCGATGTCTGCGCTGCGTGTGAGTCTTGCCGCCGGGTTGGCGCTCGTGGTCGCCCTTGGCACAGCCGGCTGTGGGGGCGGGGACGACGCCGGCACGGCCGATCAGGCGCCCGTCGCCCAGGAGTCACAGGGGCGGCAGGTCGGCGACGGCTCCGCGCCGCCGGGGGCGAACGCCGGGCTCGCGCCGTCGAACGGGGGCAACGCCGCCAGCGGGGCGCCGGGTGCCGGCACCGCCAAGCATGCGTTCCCGCTGCAGGGCAAGGGGTCGTACTCGCACGACCATCACGACTACCCGGCCAGCGACATCATTGCCAACTGCGGGCTCAACGCGCTCTCGCCCGTCGACGGGACGGTGCTCGAGGTCACCAAGGTCGACACGTGGACGGCCAAGGTGAACGAAGGGTCGTCGCGCGGGGGGCTGTCGGTGTCGATTCTCGGCAACGACGGTGCGCGGTACTACATGTCGCACTTCTCCTCGATCAACGACGGCATCGAGGCCGGCACCAAGGTGCAGGCCGGGCAGCCGGTGGCCAAGGTCGGGCGGACCGGGGACGCCAGCGCCTGCCACATCCACTTCGGGCTCTCGCCGGCGTGCGCGAAGACCGGGGACTGGTGGACGCGGCGCGGGGTCATCTGGCCCTGGTCGTATCTGGACGCGTGGAAGGCCGGCAAGGAGAAGTCGCCCGTCGCCGAGCTCGACGCCTGGCAGAAGAAGAACGGCTGCCCCGACAAGGCCACAGTCGACCCGTAAGCCTAGTCGTGCTCGAGGCAGAACGGGTGGCCGGCGGGGTCGCTGTACACCCGGAAGCCCGACTCCTTCGACGACAGCAGCTGCGCGCCCATCCGCAACACCTTGGCCTCGGCGGCGTCGATGTCGTCGACCCAGATGTCCAGGTGCAGCTGCTGCGGATAGTTGGGGTCCGGCCACTGCGGCGGAATGTGGTTGGGCGCCAGCTGGAAGCTTATCCGCGCGGATCCGTCGCCGATGTCGATCCAGTCGCCGTCGACCTTCGTGATGGGCAGGTCGAGCAGCTCGGAGTAGAAGCGCGCCAGCCCGTGCGGGTCCGAGGTGTCCAGCACGACGGTGGAGAGTCTCGCAATCATGTCTCCATCGTGCCCCCACGGTACGACAAAAAACGCTAGGAGCCTTGAGCCTGGATCGCCGTGATCGCCACCGTGTTCACGATGTCCTTGACCGTAGCGCCCCGTGAGAGGTCGTTCACGGGCTTGCGCAGGCCCTGCATCACCGGGCCGACCGCGACGGCGCCCGCGGAACGCTGCACGGCCTTGTACGTGTTGTTGCCCGTGTTCAGGTCGGGGAACACGAACACCGTCGCCTGGCCGGCGACCGCGCTGCCGGGCAGCTTGGTGGCGGCGACGGCCGGGTCGATGGCCGCGTCGTACTGGATCGGGCCCTCGACGGGCAGGTCGGGCCGGCGCGAGCGGACGATCGCGGTGGCCTGCGCGACCTTCGTGACGTCGGCGCCGGCGCCGGAGGTGCCCGTCGAGTACGACAGCATCGCCACCCGGGGCGTCACGCCGAAGCGGGCCGCGGTGTCGGCCGAGGACAGCGCGATGTCGGCCAGCTGCTCGGCGTCGGGGTCGGGGTTGACGGCGCAGTCGCCGTAGACGAGGACGCGGTCGGGCAGCAGCATGAAGAACACGCTGGAGGCGACGCTCAGGCCCGGCACGGTCTTGATGATCTCGAACGCGGGGCGGATCGTCGCCGCCGTCGTGTGGGTCGCGCCCGACACCATGCCGTCGGCGTGGCCCAGCTGCACCATGAGCGTGCCGAAGTACGACACGTCGCCGACCACGTCGTAGGCCAGGTCCAGCGTCACGCCCTTGTGTGCGCGCAGGTCCCGGTAGACGGACGCGAACCGCTCGCGCAGCGGGCTGGTCGCCGGGTCGACGAGCTCGGCGGCGCCCAGGTCGACGCTCAGGTCGCGGGCCCTGGCCCGGATGACGGCCGGGTCGCCGAGCAGGGTCAGGTCGGCCACGCCCCGGCGGATCAGGATGTCCGCGGCGCGGATGATCCTCTCCTCGGTACCCTCGGGCAGCACCAGCCGCCGCTTGTCCGCGCGGGCGCGGTCGATGAGGTCGTACTCGAACATCAGCGGCGTCACCCGCGCCGAGGCGGTCAGCTCGAGCACGTCGGCCAGCGCCGCGGTGTCCACATTGGACTCGAACGCGCCCAGTGCGGCCTCGACCTTGCGCGGGTTGGCGGGGGAGAGCCGGTGCTGCATGCGCGTGGAGGACTCGATGGTGTCATAGCTCGCCGTCGGTACCGTGAGCACGGCCAGCCCCGGGTTCAGGCGCTCGAAGAGGGCCAGCGCGGCGGGGTCGGGCGTGATGCCGAGGGTCAGCACGATCCCGGCGAGGGGCACCAGGCCCGACGCGTGCGCGGCGCCCGCGGCCACGAGCAGGTCGTTGCGGTCGCCGGGGGTGATGAGCAGGCAGTCGGGGGTCAGGTGGGTCAGCAGGGCCGGCACCTGGGCGGCGCCGACGACGTAGTCGAGCACGTCGCGGCCCAGGGCGGTGTGCGGGTCGGCGCCGGCGGTGACGACGCTCGCGCCGAGGTGCGCGGCGACCTCGGCGACGGTGGGCGCCGCGACGGTCGGCACGTGGGGGATGACGAAGCACGGCACCGGCAGCTTCGGGGCCGCCACCGCCTCCGGGGTCCGGTTGAGCACCACGGCGGCGACGGTCGCGTCGAGGTCGGTCAGCGCGTGGTACGCCTGCCTGGCCATCGAGTCCAGCGCGGCCTCGTCAGCGCCGGAGCCGTTGACGACGGCCACGACGACGGCGCCGAACTCGTTGGCCAGCCGCACGTTGAACGCCAGGTCGTCGTCGATGTCGGTGCCTATGGCCACGACGGCGTCGTGCTGGTGCGCCAGGGGGCGGAACCGCTCGACGATCTGCCCGACGAGCTCCTCGGCCCGGCCTTCCGCGAGCATCTGCGACGCCTCGGCCTGGCTCACGCCGAACAGGCGTTCGTCGCGGATGCTGTACCGCGAACGGAGCAACTCCAGCAGAACATCGTCGGAGGCGGGGTTGACCGGCCGGAAGACGCCGATGCCGGGAACCTTGCGCGACAGCAGCTCGGCCAGGCCGAGGGCCACCGCCGACTTGCCGGAGTCCGGTCCGAGTTCGACGAGGTACACGATACGGGCCACGGCAGTAGTCTGCCTGGCATGATCCTGGTGCTCAACAGCGGCTCCTCGTCGGTGAAGTTCCGCGTCGTGGACCTCGACGACCCGGCGGCCGGCGAGCGCGGCCTCGTCGAGCGCATCGGCGAGCCCGGCGGCGTCCCCGACCACGCCGCCGCCCTCGAACAGGTGCTCGAAGGGCTCGGCGACGCCCCGATCGAGGCCGTCGGGCACCGCATCGTGCACGGCGGTACCCGCTTCGAGAAGCCGGTGATCGTCGACGACGAGGTCCTCGCCGCGCTGCGCAAGCTCGTGCCCCTGGCGCCGCTGCACAACCCGGGCGGGATCACCGGCATCGAGGCGGCGCGGGAGAAACTGCCGTCGGTGCCGCACGTGGCCGTGTTCGACACCGCGTTCCACGCCACCATCCCGCCGGCCGCGGCCACCTATGCGATCGACCGGGACCTGGCCGCGCGGTACGACATCCGGCGTTTCGGTTTTCACGGCACCTCGTGCGCCTATGTCTCCGGGCGGGCCGCGGCCCTGCTCGGCCGGCCCCTGGAGGAGCTCAACCTGATCGTGCTGCACCTGGGCAACGGGGCGAGCGCCACCGCGGTGCAGGGCGGGCGCAGCGTCGACACCTCGATGGGCATGACGCCCCTCGAAGGCCTCGTCATGGGCACCCGGTCGGGTGACGTCGACCCGGCCGTCGGCGCGTACCTCAACCGGGTCGCCGGCATGGACTTCGCCGCCGTCGACGACACCCTGCAGCGCCGCGCCGGCCTGCTCGGCCTCGCGGGCGTCAACGACATGCGTACCGTGCTGCAGCGCCGGGCCGACGGCGACGAGGCCGCCGCGCTCGCCTTCGACGTGTACTGCCACCGCATCCGCAAGTACGTCGGCGCCTACCACGCCGTGCTGGGCCGCCTCGACGCGATCGTGTTCACCGCCGGCGTCGGCGAGCACGCCCCCGCCGTGCGCGCGGCGTCGCTGTCGGGCCTACAGGCGTGGGGGATCGAGGTCGACGAGGCCCGCAACGCGGCGAACGAGCCGATCGTCAGCCCCGACGGCGCCCGGGTGGCGGTGTGCGTGGTGCCCACCGACGAGGAGTACTCGATCGCCGAGCAGACCGCCGCGCTGCTTTAGCCGGCGGCGGCGGTCCAGTCCGGGTACTTGGCGGCGCGGCCGTCGCCCGACGACGTGCCGCGCAGCCGGCGCGCCACCCAGGGCAGCACGTGCTCGCGGTAGTAGCGGGCCTCGGCCAGCAGCCGGCGGCCCGCCGGTGCGGCGGCCGGCACGCGGTAGTCCTCGCCGGCCGCGTCGAGCGCCGTCAGCACCAGCCCGGCGACCCGCCGGTGCCCGTGCGCGTTGAGGTGCAGCCGGTCGCCGGACCAGTAGGCGGCGCGGCGCAGCTCGATGTCGCCGAAGCAGTTGACGAACAGCAGGTCGTGACGCAGCGTCAGCTCGCGGACGGCCTCGGTGAGCTGCGCCGCCCGCTCGCGCAGCACCTTGCCGAACGGCAGGTGCTCGGACGGGTCGGCGCCGCTGAGCACGACGAGGCGCACGCCAGCGTCGGCGCAGCGCAGCACCGCCCGCTCGGTGAGGTCGACGAGCCGGTGCAGGTCCGAGCCGCGGCGCATCATGTCGTTGCCGCCGCCGTTGAGCGTGATCAGGGTCGGCAGCGGCGTCAGCGCGAGGGCGGCGTCGAGCTGGGTGGTGACGATCGGCTCGAGCAGGCGCCCGCGGATGGCGAAGTTCGCGTACTGCACGTCGCCGCCGTGTGCCGCGGCCAGCCCGGCGGCGACGAGGTCGGCCCAGCCGCGCGGTGTGCCGTCCGGCCGTTCGTCGCCCATGCCCTCGGTGAAACTGTCGCCGATCGCCACATAGCGCACTGGAGCCGTCCTTTCGTTCCCGGCAACCCTATGCCAGCCCGCCCGGCCCGGGCCCTGGCCTGTCGCGAGCGTCACGAAGGGCGTTCAGGGCGGCTGCGGCGCCGGCGACGGCGCGGGTGTGGGTGGAGCGGAGCTCCCCCACCGCGAGCGCAGCGAGCTTGAATACAGTCAGCGCCAGCCGCGGGGGTGGTTGGCGCTGCGGGGGCCGCTGCCGCGCGTGGGCGCGCCGGCCGCCTCGGCGAAGATGTCGGCCAGGGCCTCGAAATCGTCCCTGACCAGGCCCGCGGTGATGCGGACGTGGTCGGTGTCCAGGTGGCTCACCTCAAACGGGGCGCCCGGTGCGACCGCGATGCCGTGCGCCGCGAGGGTGAGCATCGCCACTTGCTGGCTGGCCACCGACATCCAGATGTTGATGCCGTCGGCGCCCGTGGCCGTCACGCCGCGGGCGCCGAGGGCGTCGAGCAACAGCGTGCGGCGGCGGGCGTACTCGTCGCGGGCGTGCTCGACCTGGCGTACCGTCGCCGGATCCGTGAGCAGCTCCACCAGGACGGCCTGCAGCAGGCGGCTCGACCAGCCGGGGCCGAGCAGGCGCCGGTCGGCGACCGCGGTGATGACCGAGTCCGGGCCGCCGATGGCGGCCAGGCGCAGGTCGGGGCCGTGGCTCTTGGAGAAGCTGACCACGTGGACGGTCCGCTCCGGCAGGCGGCGGCCGAGGCTCACCGGCGGGGCGGTGGCGATGCCGCCGGCGTGGTCGTCCTCGATCACGGTGACGCCGGGGTGTTTGGCCAGGACGCGGGCGAGCTTGTCGGCGCGGGCCTGGGTCATGCTCGCGCCGGTCGGGTTGTGCGCGCGCGGCTGCAGGTAGACGGCGACGGGCTCGCAGGTGGCCAGCGCCGCGGCGAGGGCGTCGGGGCGCAGGCCGTGCTCGTCGATCGGCACGCCGACGACGGTGGCGCCGACCGTCTCCAGGAGGTCCAGGGTCGGCGGGAACGCCGGGTCCTCGACGAGGACGTGGTCGCCGAAGCGGACCACGACGCCGGTGACGCGGTCGAGGGCGTCCATGGCGCCGTCGACGACGGTGAGGCGCTCCGGCGGGTAGGGCCAGCGCTCCCGCAGCACCTCCTCGAGCCGGGGCAGCACCGCGCCGTCGAGGTAGGAGGTGGTCAGGCGGGCGTCGCCGATGCGCTTGAGGGCCTCGGTCAGGCTCGGCAGCAGGTCGTAGTCCGGCACGCCGGTGGAGTAGTCGCGCTGCAGGCCTCCGCGCAGCTCGCTGACGCTTCCCAGAGACCCGAGCTGGGCATAACGCAGCCGCTGCCGGGGTACCGAGGGGCCGGCGACGAAGGTGCCGGAGCGCCCGCGGGTCTGGATGGCGCCCGCCCGGGCCAGGCTGCGCCACGCCTCGCTGACCGTCGTCGGGCTGATGCCGAGCTCCCGGGCGACGTCGCGGACGGTGGGCAGGCGGGTGCCGGCCGGCAGCGTCCCCGCGGTCACCAGACGGCTCACGGCCGCCGCGATGCCCCGGGCGCTGCGGTCGTCGACCGCCCCGGCGATAAGGGCGAGCAAATTACATCTCCGAAACATTCTGTAACGGTCGGACCATTGTCCGCCTAGATTTGTGTCGTTAGTGTCCTACGGCATCCGACCCAAGACAAGGTCACCCCAAGCCACCGGACACACCCCGCAACCGGCCTTTGTGGACGACCAGAGAGGGGCAGCCATGACGGTCATCCGGGCCGCCATAGTCCAGACCAACTGGACGGGCGACAAGGAATCGATGATCAAGGCGCACGAGGACTACGCCCGGCAGGCCGCCGCACAGGGCGCCCGGGTGATCTGCTTCCAGGAGCTGTTCTACGGCCCGTACTTCTGCCAGGTCCAGGACTCCGCCTACTACGAGTACGCCGAGTCGATCCCCGGCCCGACCACCGAGCGCTTCCAGGCCCTCGCCGCCGAGCTCGGCATGGTGATGGTCCTGCCGATGTACGAGCAGGAGCAGCCCGGCGTGCTGTACAACACCGCCGCCGTGCTCGACGCGGACGGCAAGTACCTCGGCAAGTACCGCAAGAACCACATCCCGCAGGTGAAGGGCTTCTGGGAGAAGTTCTACTTCCGCCCCGGCAACCTCGGCTATCCCGTCTTCGACACCGCCGTGGGCAAGGTCGGCGTCTACATCTGCTACGACCGGCACTTCCCGGAGGGCTGGCGAGCGCTCGGCCTCAACGGCGCGCAGATCGTGTTCAACCCTTCGGCGACCAGCCGCGGCCTGTCCGCCTACCTCTGGCAGCTCGAGCAGCCGGCCAGCGCCGTGGCCAACGAGTACTTCATCGGCGCCATCAACCGCACCGGCATCGAGCCCCTCGGCGACAACGACTTCTACGGCACCAGCTACTTCGTCGACCCCGAGGGCAAGTTCGTCGGCGAGGTCGGCGACGCGCACAACCCCGAGCTCATCGTCCGCGACCTCGACCTGGACCTGCTGGCCGCCGTCCGCGACCGCTGGCAGTTCTACCGCGACCGCCGCCCCGACGCCTACGGGGAGCTGGTGCAGCCGTGACCGGCATTTTGATCAAGGGCGGGACGGTCGTCGGGCCGCAGGGCGCGATCCCGGGTGACGTGCTCGTCATCGGCGAGAAGGTCTCCGCGATCTTCATGCCGGGCGACGGGCCCGTCGAGGGCGACTTCGAGGTGCTCGACGCCACCGGCAAGTACGTGATCCCGGGCGGCGTCGACGCGCACACCCACATGGAGCTGCCCTTCGGCGGCACCTTCGCCAGCGACACCTTCGACACCGGCACCAAGGCGGCGGCGTTCGGCGGCACCACCACCATCATCGACTTCGCCGTGCAGCGCACCGGCGAGGTCGTGCAGGACGGCCTGGCCGCGTGGCACGCCAAGGCGGCCGGCGAGTGCCACATCGACTACGCCTTCCACCAGATCCTCGGCGGCGTCGACGACGAGTCGCTCAAGGCCATGGACCAGCTCGTCGCCGACGAGGGGATCACCAGCTTCAAGCTCTTCATGGCGTACCCCGGCGTCTTCTACAGCGACGACGGGCAGATCCTGCGGGCCATGCAGAAGGCGCGGGACAACGGCGCCATGATCATGATGCACGCGGAGAACGGCCCCGCCATCGACGTGCTCGTCAAGCAGGCGCTCGAGCGCGGCGAGACCGACCCGATCCACCACGGCCTCACCCGCCCCGAGGCTCTCGAGGCCGAGGCGACCAGCCGCGCGATCTGGCTGGCCAGCGTCGCCGCCGACTGCCCGCTCTACATCGTGCACCTGTCCGCGTCCAAGGCCCTCGAGCAGGTCGCCGCCGCACGGGACCTCGGGCGCAACGTGTTCGCCGAGACCTGCCCGCAGTACCTGTACCTCACCCTCGAGGACCAGCTCGGCGCGCCCGGCTTCGAGGGCGCCAAGTGGGTCTGCTCCACCCCGCTGCGCAGCAAGCACGAGAGCCACCGCGCCGACCTGTGGCGCGGCCTGCGCAGTAACGACCTGTCCGTGGTCTCCACCGACCACTGCCCCTTCTGCTTCAAGGACCAGAAGGAGCTCGGCATCGGCGACTTCTCCAAGATCCCCAACGGCATCGGCAGCGTCGAGCACCGCGTCGACCTGCTGTACCAGGGCGTCGTGGACGGCAAGCTGTCTCTGTCCCGCTGGGTGGAGACCGTCGCCACCACGCCGGCGCGGATGTTCGGGCTGTACCCGCGCAAGGGCGTCATCGCGCCCGGCTCCGACGCCGACATCGTCCTCTACGACCCCACGGCGCGCACCCGCATCAGCGTCGAGACGCACCACATGAACATGGACCACTCGGCCTGGGAGGGCTACGAGATCGCCGGCAAGGTCGACACGGTCATCTCCCGCGGGACCGTGATCGTCTCCGGCGACGCCTACCACGGCCGCAAGGGTCACGGGCAGTACCTCCGCCGAGGCCTGTCCGACTACCTGGTTTAGGGGCAACAACATGCGTGAGATCAAGCATTGGCTCGACGGTCAGGCCGTGTCCGGCACCAGCGGCCGGCAGCTGCCGGTCTGGGACCCGGCCACCGGCGAGCAGCAGGCGTACGTCGTCGCGGCCACCGCCGCCGAGACCGACGCCGCCGTCGCGAGCGCCCTCGCCGCCTACCCGGCATGGCGGGCCGCCTCGCTGTCGCGCCGGGCCGAGGTCATGTTCCGCTTCCGCGAGCTCGTCGACGCCAACCGCAAGGAGATCGCCGCGCTGGTGAGCGCCGAGCACGGCAAGACCGTCGCCGACGCCGGCGGCGAGCTGGCCCGGGGCCTGGAGAACATCGAGTTCGCCACCGGAGCCCCGCACCTGCTCAAGGGCGGCTACAGCGAGCAGGCCTCCACCGGCGTCGACGTGTACTCCATCCGCCAGCCGCTGGGCGTCGTCGCCGGCATCACGCCGTTCAACTTCCCGGCGATGGTGCCCATGTGGATGTTCTGCAACGCCCTCGTGTGCGGCAACACGTTCGTGCTCAAGCCCAGCGAGAAGGACCCGTCCGCCTCGCTGCTGCTGGCCGACCTGTTGCGCCAGGCCGGGCTGCCCGACGGCTGCTTCAACGTCGTGCAGGGCGACCGCGAGGCCGTCGAGCGGCTCATCGCCCACCCCGACGTGCAGGCGCTGAGCTTTGTCGGCTCCACCCCGATCGCCCGGGCCGTCTACGAGGCCG
This sequence comes from Dactylosporangium darangshiense, assembly GCF_039537565.1. Classification (NCBI taxonomy): domain Bacteria; kingdom Bacillati; phylum Actinomycetota; class Actinomycetes; order Micromonosporales; family Micromonosporaceae; genus Dactylosporangium; species Dactylosporangium darangshiense. The sequence continues at coordinate 68,823 of NZ_BAABAT010000023.1, read as the reverse complement.
GCACCCGCGCCGGCAAGCGGGTCCAGGCGCTCGGCGGCGCCAAGAACCACATGGTGGTACTCCCGGACGCCGACGTCGACGCGGCCGCCGACGCCGCCGTCTCCGCCGGCTACGGCTCGGCGGGGGAGCGGTGCATGGCCGTCTCCGTCGTCGTCGCGGTCGGCGCCGTCGCCGATCCGCTCGTCGCCGCGATCAGCGAGCGCATCGGGCGCATCGCCGTCGGACCGGCCACCGACCCGGCCGCCGAGATGGGGCCGCTCATCACCCGCGAGCACCGCGACCGGGTGGCCGGCTACCTCGCCGACCCCGGCACCGCCGAGGTCGTCGTCGACGGGCGCGACGCGCCGGTCAGCCAGGGCCCCGGGTTCTTCCTCGGCGCCTCGCTGGTCGACAAGGTCAGCCCGGGCTCGCCGCTGTACACCGACGAGATCTTCGGCCCCGTCCTGTCCGTCGTGCGCGCCGAGTCCTACGACGAGGCCGTGAAGCTCGTCAACGACAACGAGTACGGCAACGGCACCGCGATCTTCACCCGCGACGGCGGCGCCGCCCGGCAGTTCCAGTACGACGTCATCTGTGGCATGGTCGGCGTGAACGTCCCCGTGCCGGTTCCGGTCGCCTACTACAGCTTCGGCGGCTGGAAGTCGTCGCTCTTCGGCGACCTGCACATGTACGGGCCCGAGGGCATCCAGTTCTACACGCGCAGCAAGGTCGTCACCTCCCGCTGGCCGGACCCGGCCACCTCCGAGGTCGACCTCGGCTTCCCGAAGGTGCGGTGAACGATGGACATAGGGGTGGTGCTGCAGTGCGACCCGCCCGCGATGGGCGTGGTCGAGCTTGCGAAGCGGGCCGAGGCGGCCGGCTTCAGCCACGTGTGGACGTTCGACTCCCACGTGCTGTGGCAGGAGCCGTTCGTCATCTACAGCAAGATCCTCGCCGACACGCAACGCGTCGTCGTCGGGCCCATGGTGACCAACCCCGGCACCCGGGACTGGACGGTCACCGCCTCGCTGTTCGCCACCCTCAACGAGATGTACGGCAACCGGACCATCTGCGGCATCGGGCGCGGCGACTCGGCGGTGCGCGTGCTGGGCGCCCGCCCGACCACGCTCGCCGAGCTGCGCGAGTGCGTGCAGGTGATCCGGGAGCTGGGCAACGGCCGGCCGGTGCGCCTGCGCGAGCGGGACCTGCAGTTCGCGTGGGCGCCCGACAGCCGGCTCGAGGTGTGGGTCGCCGCATACGGGCCCAAGGCGCTCGCGCTGACCGGCGAGGTCGGCGACGGGTACATCCTGCAGCTGGCCGACCCGGACATCGCCGCCTGGATGATCAAGGCGGTCCGCGCGGCGGCGGAACAGGCCGGACGCGACCCGGCGGCGATCAAGTTCTGCGTGGCCGCGCCGGCCTACGTCGGCGACGACCTCGCGCACCAGCGCGACCAGACCCGCTGGTTCGGCGGCATGGTCGGCAACCACGTCGCCGACATCGTGGCCCGCTACGGCGCCCAGGGCGCGGTCCCGGCGGTCCTCACCGACTACATCAAGGGCCGCACCGGCTACGACTACGCACAGCACGGCCGGGCCGGCAACGTCCACACCGACTTCGTGCCCGACGAGGTCGTCGACCGCTTCTGCATCCTCGGCCCGGTCGAGCAGCACCTCAAACGCCTCGCCGAGCTCAAGGAGCTCGGCGTGGACCAGTTCGCCCTGTACCTGCAGCACGACGCGAAGGAGTCCACGCTCGCCGCCTACGGCGAGCACGTCATCCCGGTCGTCTCATGAGACGAGTTCTCGGTGCCCTCGGTGGCTTCGCCGCCTTCGTCGCCCTCTGGGAGGGCTACAAGGCGGTCGGCGCACCCGAGGGCACCGCGCTCTGGGGGGTGCACATCCTGCCCCGCACCGACGACCTTTCCATGCCGCACCTGTACACCGTGATCCAGCGCCTCGGCCACCCGGAGCTCGCCGGCGGCCGCCCGATCTGGCGCGTCGTCCTCGACGCCTGCCTGTTCACGTTCGGCATCACCGCGGCCGGTTTCGCCGCCGGCGTCCTCGTCGGCTTCCTGCTCGCCGCGCTCATGCAGCGCTTCGGCGTCATCGAGCGCGGCCTGCTGCCCTATGTCGTGCTGTCCCAGACGGTACCGCTGGTCGCACTCGCACCGCTCGTCGCCGGCTGGAGCGGCCGGCTGTCGTTCGGCCCCTACCCGTGGCAGGACTGGATGACGGTGTCGACGATCGCGGCGTACCTCGCGTTCTTCCCCGTCGCCGTCGGCCTGCTGCGCGGCCTGCAGTCCCCGCCGGCAAGCGGCGTCGAGCTGATGCGCAGCTACGCCGCCGGCTGGTGGCGCACGTTCGTGAAGCTGCGCCTGCCCTCGGCGCTGCCGTTCCTGTTCCCGGCCCTGCGCCTGGCCGGCGCCGCCGCGGTCGTCGGCGCGGTCGTCGGTGAGATCTCCACCGGCACCCGCGGCGGCATCGGCCGGCTCGTCATCGAGTACGCCCGCGAGGCCACCTCCGACCCCGCGAAGGTGTACACCGCCATGCTCGGCGCCGCCGTGCTGGGCCTGGCCGTCGCCGGGTTCGTCAGCCTGCTCGAGATCCCCCTCATGCGCCACCGCCGCCGAGTAGAGGTGAACGTGATATGACCGCGGTGTCGATCGCGGGCGTGACCAAGGTCTTCAACGCGGGCCGATCCGACGAGGTCACCGCGCTGTCCGATGTGGACCTCACCGTCGACAGCGGACAGTTCGTCTCCCTCATCGGGCCGTCCGGCTGTGGCAAGTCGACGCTGCTGCGGCTTATCGCCGACCTCATCGAACCGACCAGCGGCACGCTCACCGTCGCCGGCAAGCCGGCCCGGCAGGCGCGGCGGGACCAGGAGTACGGCATCGCCTTCCAGCAGGCCGGGCTGTTCGAGTGGCGCACGGTGCGGCGCAACGTCGAGCTGCCGCTGGAGCTGCGCCGCATCCCGCGCCAGCAGCGGCGGGCCCGGGCCGAGGAGATGCTCGGCCTCGTCGGGCTGTCGGACTTCGGCGGGCACTACCCGGCACAGCTCTCCGGCGGCATGCAGCAGCGCGTGGCGATCGCGCGGGCTCTTGCGGTACACCCGCCGCTGCTGCTCATGGACGAGCCCTTCGGCGCCCTCGACGAGATGACGCGCGAGCGGCTGCAGACCGAGCTGCTGCAGATCTGCGCCAAGACGGAAACGTCGACGGTCTTCGTCACGCACTCGATCTCCGAGGCGGTGTTCCTGTCCGACAAGGTCGTCGTCATGTCGGCCCGCCCCGGCCGGATCGTCGCCACCATCGACGTCGAGCTGCCCTCCCGCGACGAGGCCGCGCGGCAGTCCACCGCCTACTTCGACACCGTCACCGCCGTGCGCAAGGCGCTGCGGTCATGAGGTGGGCCCGCACCGTGCTGCCGCCCGTCGTCGTCGGCGTGCTCGGCCTCGCCGGCTGGGAGCTCACCGTCAAGCTGGGCCGCATCGCGCCGTTCATCCTGCCGGCCCCCTCGGCGATCTGGGCCGAGCTCGTCGAGCAGCGCGGCAACGTCCTCGACGCTGCCCTGGCCAGCGGGGCCAACGCCCTCGCCGGGCTGATCGGCGGCACGGTCGTGGCCGTGCTGGCCGCGCTGCTGACCAGCCAGGCCCGGTGGCTCAGCGACGTCTCGGTGCCCTTCGCCGCGGTCGTCAACGCGCTGCCGATCATCGCGCTGGCGCCGATCCTCAACAACATGTTCGACTCCACCAGCAGCGTGCCGCGCCGGCTGGTCGCCGGGATCATCGTGTTCTTCCCGGTGTTCGTCAACACGCTGCGCGGCCTGCGGGAGGTCGACCCGACCCACCGCGAGCTCATGGACAGCTACGCCGCGGGCGGGTGGAAGTTCGCCCGCCTGGTGCGGCTGCCGAGCGCGCTGCCACACCTGTTCACCGGCCTGCGACAGGCGTCGTCGCTGGCCGTCATCGCTGCGGTCGTCGCGGAGTACTTCGGCGGGCTGCAGGACGGGCTCGGGGCGCGCATCACCTCCGCCGCCGCGTTCACCGCGTATCCCCGTGCGTGGGCGTTCGTGGCCGGAGCATGCGCCCTCGGGCTCGCCTTCTACCTGACCACCCTGCTGCTGGAGCGGCTCGCGATGCCCTGGAAGGCCCGTTCGTAGTTTTTTTCAACGGTACCCCCGGAGGATCCTGTGAAGAGAGTGCCCCTGATCGGGGCCGTGGTCGCGGCAGGGCTCGCCCTGGCCGGCTGCGGCACCGCCGACGAGCCCACCACGCCGACCGCCACGAGCAGCGGCGGCACCAAGGTTGTGAAGCTGCAGCTGCAGTGGTTCTTCCAGGCCCAGTTCGCCGGCTACATCGCCGCCGTGGACAAGGGCTTCTACAAGGAGCAGGGCCTCGACGTGCAGCTGCTGGAGGGCGGCGTCGACATCGTCCCGCAGACCGTCCTCGCGCAGGGCAAGGCCGACTACGCCGTGGCGTGGGTGCCCAAGGCCCTCGCCTCGCGCGAGCAGGGCGCCGGCATCACCGACGTCGGGCAGATCTTCGCCCGCTCCGGCACCTACCAGGTCGCCTTCGCCAGCTCCAACATCAAGATCCCGGCCGACTTCAAGGGCAAGAAGGTCGGCAACTGGGGCTTCGGCAACGAGTACGAGCTCTTCGCCGGCATGACCAAGGCCGGGCTCAACCCCGGCAAGGACGTCACCCTCGTGCAGCAGCAGTTCGACATGCAGGCGCTGCTGAAGAAGGAGATCGACGTCGCGCAGGCCATGTCCTACAACGAGTACGCGCAGCTGCTCGAGGCCACCAACCCGGCCACCGGCCAGCTGTACAAGCCGGAGGACTTCACCATCATCGACTGGAAGGACGTCGGCACGTCGATGCTGCAGGACGCCGTCTGGGCCAACACCGACAAGCTCAAGGACAAGGCGTACCAGGACCAGACCGTGAAGTTCCTGACGGCGACGATCCAGGGCTGGGCCTTCTGCCGCGACAACCCCGAGCAGTGCCGCGACATGGTGGTGGCCAAGGGCTCCAAGCTCGGCAAGACACACCAGCTGTGGCAGATGAACGAGGTGAACAAGCTCGTGTGGCCGGCACCGCTGGGCATCGGCGTGGTGAGCGAGGGCGACTGGACGCGCACCGTGGACATCTCGCTCAACACCAAGAACCAGACCGGCGACACGGTACTCAAGAAGAAGCCCGAGGGCCTCGACCACACGAACGAGTACATCAACCAGGCCGTCGCGGCGGCGAAGGCCGCCGGCGTCGACGTCAACGGCAACTCGTTCAAGCCCGCGACGGTCACGTTGACCGCCGGCGGCGCCTGATTTACTGCTTACGCGCGACGCCGCCGTACATGTGGACGTGCTCGTCCGGTACGGCGGCGGCCGCCGCGTCCGGCCGCCAGTGGTTCACCAGCACCACGCCAGGCTCGATCAGCTCGAACCCGTCGAAGAGCGCCTCGACCGTCCTCAGGTCGCGCGCCTTCTCGTCGATCCCGCGCGCCACGTAGGCGGCAACCCCCTTGTTGACCTCGTCCGGCGCGCTGTCGGCCGTAACCGTCGACAGTGCCAGCACGCTGCCGGCGGCCAGCGGCGCCATGAGCCGCTCGATGATCCGCCGCGCCTTGGTCTCGTCGACGATGAACTGCAGGATCGCGATCAGGCTGACCGCGACCGGCTGCGACAGGTCGAACGTCTCCCGGAACTGCGGCGACGCCACGATCGCATCGGGATCGTGCAGGTCGGCGTCGAGGTAGGCGGTCCGCCCGAGCGGCGACCCGGTCAGCAGCGCACGGGCGTGCACGAGCACGATCGGATCGTTGTCGACGTACATGACCCGGCTCTGCGGCGCCACGCTCTGCACGACCTCGTGCAGGTTGGGCGCGGTCGGCAGCCCCGCGCCGATGTCGAGGAACTGCCGGATGCCCAGGTCGGCGGCGATGAACCGCGCCTGCCGCGCCATGTAGTTGCGGTTGGCCCGCATGGAGATGGCCAGGTTGGGCCAGTCCACGGTGATCCCGGCCGCGGCCTCCCGGTCGGCGGCGAAGTTGTCCTTGCCGCCGAGCAGGTAGTCGTAGATGCGGGCAGAGTGCGGAACGCCGGTGTTCAGTTCGACCGATGTCACTGCCCTAGCCTAGCTGTTCCCCGCCGGCCCTCGTCGCCGCGGAGGTGGCGCGGCGACGAGGGCGGGAGGGATCAGAGGGAGGTCGTGTGGGCGTCGGCGGCGTCCAGGGCGTCGTCGATCGCGTCGATGCCCTGCAGGAGCTCGTCCTCCGTGATGACCAGCGGCGGCACCACGTGGACCCGGTTGAAGTGCGTGAAGGGCCAGACGCCGCGGGACTTGCAGCCCGCGATCACCTCCGCCATCGGGGCGGCGGCGGGGCCGGAGGCGTTGTAGGGCACGAGCATCTCGCGGGTGTCGCGGTCGCGGACGAGCTCGATCGCCCAGAACAGGCCCAGGCCGCGGACCTCGCCGACGCTCGGGTGGCGCTCACGCAGCTTCTCCAGGCGCGGGCGGACCACGCGCTCGCCCAGGTCGCGGACGCGCTCGGGGATGGACTCCTCGCGCATCACCTCGATCGTGGCCACGGCGGCCGCGCAGGCGAGGGGGTGGCCGGAGTACGTCAGGCCGCCCGGGAACGGGCGCTCGGCGAACGTCTCGTAGACCCGCGGGCCGAGGATGACGCCGCCGAGCGGGACGTAGCCCGAGTTCACGCCCTTGGCGAACGTGATGAGGTCGGGTACCACGGACCAGCGGTCGACGGCGAACCACTCCCCGCAGCGGCCGAAGCCGCTCATGACCTCGTCGGCGATCAGCAGGGCGCCGTGGCGGTCGCACAGGTCACGCACGCCCGCGAGGTAGCCGGGGGGAGGTACCAGGATGCCGTTGGTGCCGACGACCGACTCGAGGATCACCGCGGCGATGGTCTGCGGGCCCTCGAGGGTGAACACCTCCTCGAGGTGGGCCAGGGCGCGCTCGGTCTCCTGCTCCTCGCTGTCGGCGTGGAAGGGTGAGCGGTACGGGTACGGGCCGAAGAACCGCACCACGCCCGGCATCGCCGGCTCGTTGGCCCAGCGGCGCGGGTCGCCGGTGAGCGTGATCGAGCCCGTGGTCGCGCCGTGGTAGGAGCGGTAGGCGGCGAGGATCTTGTGGCGGCCGGTGGTGGCGCGGGCCATGCGGACCGCGTGCTCGTTGGCCTCGGTGCCGCCGTTGGTGAAGAACACGTGGCTGAGGTCGCCGGGCGCGACCTCGGTGATGAGGCGGGCCGCCTCGCTGCGCGCCGCGTTGCCGAACGTGGGCGCGATCGTGCACAAGGCCGCGGCCTGCTCCTGGATGGCGGCCACCACCCGGGGGTGCTGGTGGCCGAGGTTGAGGTTGACCAGTTGCGAGGCGAAGTCGAGGTACCGCCGGCCGGACTCGTCCCAGAAGGTCGCGCCCTCGCCGCCGGCCACGACGACCGGATCGAGGCTGCGCTGGGCCGACCACGAGTGGAAGACGTGCGCTCGGTCGTCGAGGTACGCGTCGGTGCGTTGTCCCGTCATGAGCTGAAGCTAATGGCACACGTCCGGCCGTACAATACTTGCTCTGTTACAGGTTGTTACCGCCCTTATGCTGGTCCCATGCAGATCACCTCGGAACAGGAACTGGAGGAGCTGCTCGGGTCGCCGATGCCCCGGGCCAAGTCCAAGGAGCGCCCGCGCCTGTGCCAGACCGACCGCGACTGGCTCGCCCTGTCGCCGTTCGTCCTCGTCGGCACCAGCGACGCGCAGGGCAACTGTGACGTCTCGCCGAAGGGCGACCCGCCCGGCTTCACCTACGTCGTCGACGACAGCACGATCGCCGTGCCGGAGCGCCCCGGCAACAGGCGCGCCGACGGCTTCCACAACATCCTGGCCAACCCACACGTCGGGCTGATTTTCCTCGTGCCCGGCCGCCGCGAGACCCTGCGGATCAACGGCCGCGCCCGGCTGCTCACCGACGCGCCCTGGTTCGACGAGCTCGTCGTCGAGGGCCACCGGCCGGTCCTGGCGCTCGTCGTCGACATCGACACGATCTTTTTCCACTGCCAGAAGTCGTTCATGCGCTCGAAGCTGTGGAAGCCCGAGACCTGGACGCCCGAGCAGCTGCCCTCGCACGCCAACCTGGTCAAGAGCGTGCAGGACACCCCCGAGAGCGTCGAGCAGCTCGAGGAGTACTACGCCGAGGCCAACTACAGCCGGGGCCTGTACGCCTGAGGGAACTTTGGGGGGTTAGACCTACTGCCGCGGCACCCTCGCGCGGACAGAATGGCTGCATGACCTGGTGGCCGTTCGCACGCCGAGGACTGGTCAGCATCGGCCGGGTGGCGCTCGTCGGCATCCTGTCGTTCCCGATCCACCTGTTCCTCGTCATCCTCACCGTGTTCTCGTGGCTGACCACGGTGCTCGGGGTCGGGCTCGTGTTCGCCCCGCTGGTGCAGCTGCTGGTGCGCGCCTACGCCGACGCGCGGCGGGACCTCGCGCGTGAGTGGGCCGGGGTCGAGATACCCCGGCCCTACCGGCCGCGGCCCGCCGGCGCGTTCATCGGCTCGCCGCGGCGGTGGATGTGGCTGGTGCGCGACCCGGCGACGTGGCGCGACCTGCTGTGGCTCGTCGGCGGGGCGCCGCTGGGGCTCGCGGGCGGGTTGGCCGGGCTCATCGCGCTGCTGTACGGCGTGCAGGGCGTCGTCCTCGTCCCGGTCATCGCCAGCGCGGCCAGCGGCTATTACGGCTACGGCGTGACGTGGCCCGTCGACGACCTCGCCGACTTCCTGCTCGTCCCGCCGCAGGGCGCCCTGATCACGGCCGGCGCCCTGTACTGCGGGCCGTGGCTGCAGTGGGCGCTGGCGCGGTACGACCACAGCCTGCTCGGGCCGACCCGCAGCGCAGTGCTCTCCGTGCGTGTCGACCGGCTCACCCAGACGCGCACGCAGGTCGTCGACGCGCAGGCCGCCGAGCTGCGCCGCATCGAGCGCGACCTGCACGACGGCGCGCAGGCCCGCATCGTCGCGCTGGGCATGAGCCTGGGCATGGCCGAGGACCTCGTCCGGCACGACCCGGACGCCGCGCAGGCGCTCATCGCCGAGGCCCGCCAGGCCAGCACCAAGGCCCTCGCCGAGCTGCGGCTGCTCGTGCGGGGCATCCACCCGCCGGTGCTCGCCGAGCGCGGCCTGCTGGGCGGGCTGCGGGCCCTGGCCCTGACGCTGCCGCTGCCGGTCGCGGTCGAGGCCGTGGACGGTGAGCTGCCGGGGCGGCCCCCGGCGCCGGTCGAGTCCGCCGCGTACTTCGCCGCGGCCGAGGCGCTCGCCAACGTCGTCAAGCACAGCGGCGCCACGGCCGCATGGGTATCGTTGACCTACTTCGGGGGAGCCCTCTACGTCAGCGTCGGCGACGACGGCGTGGGCGGCGCGGCGGCCCGCGCCGGCTCGGGGCTGGCCGGCGTCGAGAAGCGGCTGGCCGCGTTCGACGGGAGCCTCCGCGTCGACAGCCCGCCCGGGGGGCCGACCGTGCTGACCATGGAGCTGCCTTGCGCGTTGTCATCGCCGAAGATCTCGCCCTCCTCCGCGACGGGCTGATCCGGCTGCTCGGCGCGTACGGGTTCGAGGTCGTCGCGGCCGTCGACAACGGCGCCGACCTGCGCGCGGCGCTGCTGGCGCACCGGCCCGACGTCGCCGTCGTCGACGTGCGCCTCCCGCCGACCTTCACCGACGAGGGGCTGCGCGCCGCCATCGCCGCCCGGGCCGAGGCGCCCGGCCTGCCGGTGCTGGTCCTGTCGCAGCACGTGGAGCAGCTCTACGCCCGCGAACTGCTCTCCGACCGCAACGGCGGGGTCGGCTACCTGCTCAAGGACCGGGTGGCCACGGTCGGTGAGTTCGTGGATGCGGTACACCGGGTCGCCGCCGGCGGCACCGCCATGGACCCGGAGGTCGTCTCGCAGCTGCTGGCCCGCAACGCCGGCGCGCCGACCCGTGCGCTCACGCCGCGCGAGCGCGAGGTGCTCGGCCTGATGGCGGAGGGCCGCTCCAACGCGGCGATCGCGTCCCAGCTCTTCGTGACGGAGAAGGCGGTCGGCAAGCACATCAACAACATCTTCGCCAAGCTCGAACTGCCGCCCTCCGAGGACGACAACCGGCGGGTCCTGGCCGTGCTGGCGTATCTCAATGCCTAGCCCGCGCGCACACGAGCAGGTCGTGGCCCGGCTGCGCGCCGCCGGCTGCGTCTTCGCCGAGGAGGAGGCCGGCCACCTGCTCGCCGCGGCCGCCGACGACGAGGCGCTGGAGGCCATGGTGGCCCGCCGCGCGGACGGCGCACCGCTGGAGCACGTGCTCGGTCACGCATTTTTCGCAGGGGTACGCCTGGACATCGCCGACGGCGTCTTCGTCCCACGGCACCGCACGGAGCTGCTGACGATGACCGCCCGCGCGCTGATCCGCAACGGCGCCACGGTCCTCGACCTGTGCTGCGGCACCGGCGCGCTCGGCCTCGTCGTGGTCCGCGGCGTGCCGGGTGCGCGCCTGGTCGCCGCCGACATCGACCCTGTCGCCGTCGACTGCGCCCAGCGCAACCTGGCCGGCGTCACCGGCGAGGTGTTCGCGGGCGACCTGTTCGAGCCGCTGCCGGCCGACCTGCGCGGGCGGGTCGACATCCTGCTCGCCAACGTGCCCTACGTGCCCACGGCCGAGATCGCGTTCCTGCCCGAGGAGTTCCGCGTCCACGAGGCGCGGGCCGCGCTCGACGGCGGCGACGACGGCCTCGACGTGTTCCGCCGGGTGGCCGCCGAGGCGCCCGGGTGGCTCGCACCCAACGGCGCCCTGCTGTGCGAGGCGGGCACCGCCCAGCTCGACGAGGCGCACCGGGTCCTGCGCGCCGCCGGCCTGCACCCGGCGACGGTCACCGACGAGGAGACCGAGACGAGCATCGTGGTCGGCCGCCTACGCTGAGCCGGATCCCGGCACGAGTCCGTGCTCGTAGGCCGCTCATCGTGGTCGGGCGCCTACGCTGAGCCGGATCCCGGCACGACGAGGCCGTGCTCGTAGGCCGCGACGACCGCCTGCGTCCGGTCGCGCAACCCGAGCTTGGCCAGCACCCGGCTCACGTGCGTCTTCACCGTCTCCTCGCTGACCACCAGGCGCACGGCGATCTCCGGGTTGGACAGCCCGCCGGCCAGCAGCCGCAGCACCTCGGTCTCCCGCGGCGTCAGCGCGCCGAACGCCGGCCCCGGCGGGCGGGCGTGCGGACGCAGCCGCGCGAACTCGGCGATGAGCCGCCGCGTCACCGTCGGCGCGAGCAGTGCCTCGCCGGCCGCCACGACCCGGACCGCGTCGAAGAGCCGCTCGGCGGTCACGTCCTTGAGCAGGAAGCCGCTCGCGCCGGCGCTGAGCGCGTCGTACACGTGCTCGTCGAGGTCGAACGTGGTCAGCATCAGCACCCGCGGCGCGGCACCGGCCGCGGCGAGGATCTGCCGGGTCGCCTCGATCCCGTCCAGCACCGGCATCCGGACGTCCATGAGCACCAGGTCGGGCCCCGTCTCCCGGCACGCGCGGACCGCCTCGCGCCCGTCGGCCGCGGTGCCCACGACGGCGAAGTCCGGCTGCGTGTCCAGCAGCGACGCGAACGCGTTGCGCACCAGCTCGTGGTCGTCGGCCACGACGATCCGGATGCTCATACCGTCACCTCCGCTTCGCTCCGGCAGCGGTATGAGCCGAACCTGTGTCCACGATGAGCGGCCACTCCGCTTCGCTCCGTACCGCTCATACCGTCACCTCCGCTTCGCTCCGGCAGCGGTATGAGCTGAACCTGTGTCCACGATGAGCGGCCACTCCGCTTCGCTCCGTACCGCTCATTCCGTCACCTCCGCTTCGCTCCGGCAGCGGTATGAGCTGAACCTGTGTCCACGATGAGCGGCCACTCCGCTTCGCTCCGTACCGCTCATTCCGTCACCTCCGCTTCGCTCCGGCAGCGGTATGAGCTGAACCTGTGTCCACGATGAGCGGCCACTCCGCTTCGCTCCGTACCGCTCATTGCGCCTCCGCCCGGTCGCCCGCCAGGATCGGCAGGCGGGCCTCGATCAGGAACCCGCCGACCGATCCGGGCCGCGCCTCGACGCTGCCGCCGAGCATCGCGGCCCGCTCCCGCATGCCGGTCAGCCCGTGCCCCTGCTCTCCCGGCACGTCCGGCCCGCGGGCGGCCCCGGGGCCGTTGTCACGCACGCGGACGCGCAGCTCGGACGGCCCGTAGTCCAGCTCGACGTCGACCGCGGCGCCGGGCGCGTGGCGGCGGGCATTGGTGAGGGCCTCCTGCACGATCCGGTACACGGTCAGCTCGACCCCCGGGTCCAGCGGCGCGACCGCGCCGCGCACGATGAGCCGGGTGCTCGCCCCGCCCAACGCCCGGGCCTCGTCGATGAGCTCGTTGAGCTGCCGCAGGCCCGGCTGCGGCCGGCGGGCCGGCGGCGTGCCCGCGTCCTCGCGCAGCACGCCGAGCAGGCGGCGCATCTCGGTCAGCGCGGTCCGGGCGGTGTCGCCGATGGCCAGCAGACGCTTGCCGCCGTCCGGCGGCAGGCCGGGCGTGGTGAGCCGGGCCGCCTCGGCCTGCACGGCGATCATCGACACGTGGTGCGCCACGACGTCGTGCAGCTCCCGGGCGATGCGGGCGCGCTCGCCGCGGGCAGCGTGGTCCAGCAGCGTGTCGGCGACGCGCCGCTCGTCGATCGTGCGGCGGGCCGTCTCCGCCCGCGACCGGCTCATCGCGCCGAACGCCACCGCGCCGCCGGTGAGCAGCAGCAGCGTCACCGCGAACGTCCGGCCCTGCTCGCCCGGGTCCGCGCCGGGCTGCGTGTCGGCGTCGCCGCCCGGCCCCCGTGCCGGCTGCTCGCGGGCGTCGGCCTGCGAGCCGGGGACCTGGCCCGCGCCGACCGTGCCGCTGCTCGACCCGCTCGCCGGGGCGACCGCCACCGGGAACAGGGCGAGCAGCGCGAACGGGACGACGAGGATCACCATCCACGCGCGCGCCGAGCGCAGGCCCACGACCAGGTAGGCGCCGGCCAGCGCGGCGATGCCGGCCGCGGGCGGCACCCGGCCGGCGAGCAGGCTCACCACCACCCCGGCGGCGATGAGCGCGGCGGCGAGGGCGGGCACCGTGCGGTACCACATCAGGGGAATCGTCATCGCGAGCCCCAGCAGCAGCCCGGGCACGCTGCTCAGGTCGGCCGCAAACAGGGCCAGGACCGCCGCCGCGGCGAACGGCCAGGGCCGGGACGACACCACGGCGCGCCCCGTCCGGCTCGCCCACCCGATCGCCCGCTGCACAGGGACATTGTCGTCGCCCGCTGGCGCGACGGCGTCCCCCTGCGGTGACACCCGCGCGTAGCTCGTGCGGGGGACGGCGGGTGCGCTCCGCGGCGTGACGACCGGGGGCCCGCCGCCGCATAGCGTCGAGCCCATGCAACCATCCATCGAGGTGTCGGCGGTGAGCAAGCGCTTCCGCTCGGTCGTCGCGGTCGACCGCCTCAGCTTCACCGTGCGCCCGGGCGAGGTGACCGGCTTCGTCGGGCCCAACGGCGCGGGCAAGTCGACCACCATGCGCATGATCCTGGGCCTGGACGCGCCGGACGAGGGGCGCGCGCTGGTCAACGGCGTGCCGTACCGGTCGCTGCGCCGCCCGCTCACGCACGTCGGCGCCCTGCTGGACGCCGCCGCCGTGCACCCCGGGCGCAGCGCCCGCGACCACCTGCTCTGGCTCGCGCACAGCAACCGCCTGCCCCGCCGCCGGGTCGACGAGGCGCTCGAGCTGGCCGGGCTCGCCACGGCGGCGCGGCGGCGGGCCGGCGGCTTCTCCCTCGGCATGCGCCAGCGCCTCGGCATCGCCGCCGCGCTGCTCGGCGACCCGCGCGTCCTCGTGCTCGACGAGCCGGTCAACGGCCTCGACCCGGAGGGCATCGTGTGGATCCGGCAGCTGCTGCGCTCGCTGGCCGCCGAGGGCCGGGTCGTGCTCGTCTCCAGCCACCTCATGAGCGAGCTGGAGGACACCGCCGATCACCTCCTCGTCGTCGGCCGCGGCCGGCTGCTCGCCGACGTGGGGGTCGCCGAGCTCATCGAGCGGGCTTCGAAGGACCGCGTCGACGTGCGCACCGAGGACCGGGAAGGCGCGATGACCGTCCTGGCCAACGCCGGCGGGACGGTCGCCGCCGTCGGCACCGACCGCCTCGCCGTCGAGGGGATGCCCTCCGCGCAGGTGTCGGCGGCGCTCACCGCGGCCGGGGTCGCCTTCTCCGAGCTGCACCGGCACCGCGCGAGCCTCGAGGAGGCCTACATGGAGCTGACCCGCGACGAGACCGAGTTCGCCGCCCGGGCGGGTGCGGCATGACCGCCGCGCTGCTGGCCGAGTGGACGAAGCTGCGCACGGTGCGGCGGTGGGCGGCCGCGCTGCTCGGCGCCGCCGTGCTCATCGTCGGGCTCGGGCTGCTGGCCTCCTCCAGCGGCGGCACGGACGCCAACGTGCACCGCAACTTCGTAGTCGGCCCGGACGGGCGGCCGGTGTCGGACGAGTTCGAGTTCGTGCACCGGCCGCTGTCCGGCGACGGGAGCATCACGGTCCGGGTGGCGACCATCGCCGACAACGGCGTCGACGCGGCGGCCGGGCTCATGCTCAAGGACGGCCTGACATCGGGCTCGCGGTACGTGTCGCTGTTCGCCGCCCGGCGTACCGGCGTGCACCTGAGCCAGGACTACGGCACCGACGTGCGCGGCCGCGCCGGTGCGGCGCCGGTGTGGCTGCGGCTCACCCGCGCCGGGAACACCGTCACCGGCGAGCAGTCCGCCGACGGCACCACCTGGACCCGCGTCGCGAAGGTGACCGCGGCCGCGCTGCCCCACGACGTGCTCATCGGGCTCTTCGTCGCCTCGCCGGCCGACATCAAGGTCGAGCGGCAGCCGGGCGGCACGTCGGTCGGCGAGCGCCCGACCCTGGCCACCGCCACCTTCGACGGCGTCGCTGTCACCGGCGCCTCCGGCGAGTGGGCCGGCGGCCCCGTCGAGATGCCCCGCGAGAACGTCGTCAAGGACCCGCCTCCCGCGGGTGCGGACCGGGGCAACGGCGAGCCGCCCGCCGAACGCGACGGACCGTCGTTCGCCGAGCAGGGCGGCACGTTCACGGTCAAGGGACGCGGCGAGATCGGGCCCAAGGCGCCGCCGGACGACCCGATCAGCGTCGCCCTCTTCGGCGTGCTGGCGGGTGCCATGGCGCTCGTGTCGGTCGCGGCGCTGTTCGTGACGGCGGAGTACCGGCGCGGCATGATCCGGACCACGTTCATCGCGGAGCCGCGTCGCGGCCTCACCCTGGCCGCGAAGGCCGTCGTCATCGGCGCCGTGAGTTATGTCGTGGCCCTTGCCGGCGGCGCGGCGGCGCTGCTGCTGGCCCGGCCCAGGCTGATCGCGCACGGGTACGCGCCGCCGGCGTTCCCCCGCTACTCCCTCGCCGACTGGCCGGTGCTGCGCACGCTGCTGCTGACCGCCGCGTTCCTGGCCCTGATCGCGGTGTTCGCCACGGCGGTCGGCGCGATCGTGCGGCACAGCGCGGCCGCGATCACCACCGTCATCGCCCTACTGGTGCTGCCGGTGATCATCGGGTCGGTCGTCCCGCTCGGCCTGGCGCGGTGGGTCATGCTGCTCACGCCGGCCGGTGGCCTGGCGACCTGGCGCGCCCAGCCGCCGGACGACACGCTCGCCGACCCGACCGCCGCGATCGGCTCCCTCGCCGGCCTGGCCAGCACGGGCGCCTACGCGGCCGGCGCGCTGATCCTGGCCTGGTGGCTGCTGCGGCGGCGGGACGCGTGAGCGCCGTGTTGGCGGAGTGGACGAAGCTGCGGACGGTCGCCAGCACGTACTGGCTGCTGGCGGCCGCGGTGGTGGGGACGGCCGGGATCGGCGCGCTCATGACCGTGTCGCTCGACGCGCGCCACTGCGAGGGGGCGTGTGTCGTCGACACCGTGCAGCGCAGCCTGTACGGGGTGCGCCTCGGGCAGGTCGCGGTCGCCGTCCTGGCGGTGCTGGTGGTCGCGGGGGAGTGGGGGACGGGCACGATCCGCCCGTCGGTCGCCGCCATGCCCCGCCGCGCCCTCGCGCTGCTGGGCAAGCTCGCTGTGCTGACCGCCACGGTGCTCGTCGCCGGCGCGGTCTCGGTCGGCGCCTCGCTGCTGGTCGGGGCGTACGTCGTGCCGCGGCGCGGGTTCGCGGCCCTCGCGCTCGGCGAGGAGCCGGCGCGGCGGGCGGCGGCGGGCTCGGTGCTGTACCTCGCCCTCATCGCCCTGCTCGCCGCCGGCATCGCGCTGATCGTGCGCGACACGGGTGCCGCGATCGGCGCCGTGCTCGCCGTGCTGTTCGTCGTGCCACTGCTCGCCTCGATGGTGGCCGGCCCGAAGTGGGCGCACCGGCTGCACCGCTGGGGCCCGATGGACGCCGGCCTCGCCGTGCAGATGACCCGGCACGTCACGCCGCCCGACATCGGGCCGTGGGCCGGGCTCGGCGTCCTCGCCCTCTACGCGGCGGGCGCCGTGGTGATCGGGCTGCTGCTGTTCGAGCTACGGGATGTGTAAGGCGGCCGCCGCGACTTCGTTGTCGCGGCGGCCCGTATGTCAGACGCTCATCGCCACGCGCTGACCGAGCTCGTGGCTGATCCGCTCGAACGTCCCGGCGTTCTCCTGCTTCTGCACCAGGTTGGTGCGCAGGATCTGGGCGCACTGCATCTCGCCCATGAGCAGCGCCTTGTCGATCAGGTTCTGGTAGGCGGCGACGCCGTAGTGTGCCAGGCGCGTCTCGGCGTCGACGGTGTAGATCTCCATGGCCTCCATCGACGGCCGCTGCTCGGCGAACGCCTGGAACTCGGCCCGCATGCCGTCGACGGCCATGCACGGCACCTCGACGGGCTCCGTCTCCATCATCGCGAAGCACGTCTCGATGTTCTGGATCTTCTGCTGACCTTGCTGCTGCTGGGCGCGCAGGATCTGGGCCAGCGGGCTCTGCTCCGTCCTGCCGAGGATCTCGCCCACCATCTGGTTGCTCTTGCGCTCGGCGTCGTACATGCCCGACAGCTCGTAGAGGAACAGGTCGGCCGGGTTGTCGAGTGCCATTCGCTTCTCCTGTCTGGGTTGGGATCTGGCGTGCTCTACCCGCGGCACCGAAATTTGCACGCCGTTCACGCCGATGGCCGGGTGTGCGGGGGGTGGTTCGCTGACCCTTACTGAGGCGGTTAATGCATTGCCCTGCAACGAGAAGGGAGGCTCGACTTTCGGCTTCCTGGCCAACTGGAACGCCACGAACACCAACCTCGCGTCGTTCGCCCTGAACGGCCGCACCTGCAGCTGAGCTCGTCCCGTGGCCGCACGCTTTGCTCAGGTCCAACGCTTCACTGGGGTCCGCGCGCCCGGATCGTGTGTAGATTCGGGCGCGTGGATCGCGTGGTGATCGTCGGTGCCGGCCCGGTCGGCGTCGGCGCGGCCATCCTCCTGGCCCAGCGCGGCGTCCCGTGCCTGGTCCTCGACCGCTACCCCGAGCCGTACCCGCTGCCGAGAGCCGTGCACGTCGACGACGAGGTGATGCGCAT
Organism: Dactylosporangium darangshiense; assembly: GCF_039537565.1. Lineage (NCBI taxonomy): Bacteria > Bacillati > Actinomycetota > Actinomycetes > Micromonosporales > Micromonosporaceae > Dactylosporangium > Dactylosporangium darangshiense. The sequence goes on along the minus strand of NZ_BAABAT010000023.1, from coordinate 51,223 downwards.
CCTGCAGGAGATCGGCGTCGCCGAGGACTTCCTGCGGCTGAGCCGCCCCGGCCTGGGCCTGCGCCTGCTCGACGCCCGCCACCGCGTGATGGCCGAGTTCCGCCGCGACTCGACCAGCGGCCCGCACGGCTACCCGCAGGCGAACATGTTCGACCAACCCGACCTGGAACGCCTGCTGCGCGCGCGCATGGCTGCTTTGGAAGGAATCGAGTTCATCGGCGGCGCCGAGGTCTTCGCGGCCGATTCCTCTTCCGTCCGGTACCGCCTGACGTCCGACAACACCGAACACACCGTGCCGGCGTCGGCCGTGCTCGGCTGCGACGGCGCCAACAGCACCGTCCGCACCTTGATCGGCGCGCAGCGCCTGGACCTGCGCTTCGCCGAACGGTGGCTCGTCGTCGACGGCGTCTGCGAGTCCGATCTGGAGGCCTGGGGCGGCGTGCACCAGGTCTGCGACCCGCGCCGCGCCGCGAGCTTCATGCAGCTGGGCCCGCAGCGGTACCGCTGGGAGTTCCGCCTCTTCGACCACGAGCCGCTGCTGGACGTCGAGCCGCTGCTCTCCCCATGGCTGCGCGGCACCGGCGTGCGGATCGTGCGCCGAGCCGAGTACACCTTCCGCGCCGCGGTGGCCGACCCCTGGCGCTCGGGCCGCACCTTCCTGCTCGGCGACGCCGCACACGAGACCCCGCCCTTCATCGGCCAGGGCCTCGGCGCCGGCCTGCGCGACGCCTACAACCTGGCCTGGAAGCTCGCCGCCGACCTGCAGACCCCCGGCGGCGCGCCCGACCTGCTCGACTCCTACGAACGCGAACGTTCCCCGCACGTCCGCGCCCAGATCCGCCTGGCGAAGGTGGCCGGCTGGGCGATGACGGGCGGCCAGGACCGCGCCGCCGCGGTGCGCCGGGTGGTCCTCGGCGCGATCTGGCGCCTGCCCGGCCTGAAGGGCCTGGCCCTGCGCTCGACCAGCCCCCCGCTGCGCGGCGTCGGCTCCGGCCGCCGCGCGGGCACCCTGTCCCCTCAGCCGCGGGTGATGCTCGACGACGGCGAGCGACTGCTGGACGAGGCCCTCGGCCCCGGCTGGTCGGTGCTCTGCCCGGACGGCCGGGCGGTGTCGCCGGACTCCGGTCATCGCGTTGTGCGGGTAACGCCCGAGCTCGACCCGTCGGGCAGGCTGCGCCGCTGGCTACGGGGCCGCACGGTGGTTTTGCGCCCCGACCGCGTCGTCCACGCCACGCGCTGACCGGCGTTCCGCACGAAAAGTCGGGCGCTCCGCGCCACGACTTTTCGGACTTATACCCTGACAGGCGACATATCCTTTTTCGTCCGAATGTGCAGGCCGCACCGAGCGGTGGTGCCAAGCGGTGCCATGAGGTGCCGCGAGGTGCCAGGCCGGCGCCCCAAAGCCGTAAGGCGCTGGGCCGGTGCCGCGAGGTGCCAGGCGGTGCCATACGTGGGCGGTGCCAACGAAGTGCTGTGAAGTGCCAGGCGGTGCCGCGGCGACACCATGCTGAGCCAATGTGGCTTGCGGTGGTGCCAAGCGTGTGCCATCATGGCAGCATGGACTTGACCACGTATGTGAGCAACCTCGGCCGCGAGTTCGCCACGCTCGCCGAGACCAGCGGTGACGAGGCGCGTGCACTGGTCGAGCACCTGACCGGGTCGCTCGAGTCGGCGATCCGGATGACGCTGCTGGAGGCGCTGTCCGCCGCGGCCGACGAGATCACCCGGGATCTGGCGCCGGGGTCGGTGGAGCTGCGGCTGCGCGGGCGCGACCCCAGCTTCGTCGTGACCCCGCCGCCCGCCGAAGTGCGCGCCGCCACCGCCGCGGAGGCGCCGGCCGACAGCGAACTGCTCGTCGGCGAGGAAGGGCCCGCCGCCCGGATCAACGTGCGCATGCCCGAGCAGCTCAAGGCCGCGATCGAGGACGCCGCGGCCAAGGAGGGGCGCTCCGTCAACGCCTGGCTGGTGCGGGCGGCCGCCGCCGGGCTGCAGCGCGGCGAGCGCGAACAGCGGCCCGAGCCGCGCGGGCCGAAACAGCAGCAGCGCTTCACCGGCTGGGTGCGCTGACCCGCACCGCACGAATCCTCACCTCACGTCCCTGACCTGCGGGGACGTTCCACCTACCCACGAAGCGGGGACAACCATGCCTACTTTCGAGACCCTCGAACCGATCGCCGTCACCGTCGAGCTCGGTGTCGGGCACCTGAAGATCGCCGCGAGCGAGCGCACCGACACCGTCGTCGAGGTGCGGCCGAGCGACGACAGCGACGAGTCCGACGTGAAGGCCGCACAGCAGATCCGGGTCGACTACGCCAACGGGACGCTGCGGGTGACCGGGCCCAGGCGGACCTTCGACTTCTCCCGCAAGACCAAGTCGGTCGACGTGACCATCGAGCTGCCCGCCGGGTCCCGGGTCTCCGCCGACGTGCAGGCCGGCGACGTCCGCAGCACCGGGCTCCTCGGGCGGTGCCGGCTCAAGACCGGCATCGGCGACGTCGGGCTCGAGCACACCGGGCCGCTGCACCTGGACACCGGGGCCGGGCACGTCACCGCTCGCGAGGTCGCCGGCGACGCCGACATCTCGACTGGCACCGGCAACGTCCAGGTCGGCGAGATCGACGGTACCGCCGTCATCAAGAACTCCAACGGGGCGACCACCGTCGACCGGGTCGCCGGCGACGTGCGGGTCCGCGCGGCCAACGGCGAGATCACCATCGGGCGGGCCGGCGCCGGGGTCGACGCGAAGTCCTCCAACGGCAACATCCGCGTCGGCGAGGTCGTGCGCGGCTCCGTCGTCCTCGGCACCGCCATGGGCGACCTGAGCGTCGGCATCGCCGAGGGCACCGCCGCCTGGCTCGAGCTGGACACCGGCTTCGGCCGCGTGCACAACCGGGTCGACAACGCAATCGGGCCCGACGAGACCGACCTGACCGTCGAGGTGCGCGCCCGCACCTCCTACGGCGACATCACCATCCACCGCGCCTGAGCGACGCGCATACAGGGAGGAAGTTCGATGTTCGACAGATGGGGCAGGTTCGTCGTGCGGCGGGCCTGGTGGGTCATCGGCGGCTGGCTGGTCGGGGCGTTCCTGATCATCGGCCTGCTGCCCAACCTCTCCGACATCACCAGCGGCGACCAGGGCAGCTTCCTGCCCGGCAGCTACGAGTCGGTGCAAGCGATCAACCTGTCCAAGACCGCGTTCCCGGAGCAGGCCACGTCCACCGCCATCGTGGTGGTGAAGCGCTCCGACGGCGGCGAGCTGACACAGGCCGACCAGGACCGGGTCGGTGCGCTGTCCACCGCGATCGCCGGCGCGCACATCGCCGGGATCGGCCAGCCGGTGACCGGCCCCCAGGCCGTCGCGCCGAACAAGCTGGTGCAGCTGATCAACGTGCCCATCACCGCGGCCCTGACCGACGCCCAGGGTCAGATGGACGCGGTGACCAAGACCCGCGACGTCATCAAGACCAGCCTGGCCGGCACCGGGCTGAGCGCGGGCGTCGCCGGGCAGATCGCGCAGGTCGTGGACAACAACGACACCTTCAACACCGCGTTCACGGTGGTCGGCTCGGCCACCTTCGCGCTCATCATCCTGCTGATCCTGCTCATCTTCCGCAGCCCGATCGCCGCGCTGCTGCCGATCGTGGTCATCAGCGTGGTACTGCAGGTCTCGTCGAACCTGATCGCGACGGCCGGCAAGGCGTTCGGCTTCAACGTCGACCAGAGCCTGCAGACGCTGCTGCTGATCGTGCTGTACGGCATCGGCACCGACTACATGCTGTTCCTGCTGTTCCGCTACCGGGAACGGCTGCGCGCCGGCGCGGACAAGAAGAGCGCGATGGTGTACGCCGTCGCCCGGGTCGGCGAGGTCATCACGTCGGCCGCCGCCGCGGTCATCGTCGCCTTCCTGGTGCTGCTGCTGGCCACGTTCGGCGGGTTCGGATCGCTCGGGCCGGCGCTGGCCATCGCGGTCTTCGTCATGCTCGTCACCGGGCTCACCCTGATCCCGGCCCTCGTCAGCCTGATCGGGCCGGCGACGTTCTGGCCGTCGAAGGCGTGGAAGCGCGAGCCGAAGGGCACCGCGTTCGCGCGGATCGGCGCGGCGGTCGGCCGGCGTCCGGCGGTGACGGCCGTCGCCTCCGGCCTGGTGCTGATCGCCCTCGCCAGCGGGGCACTGATGTTCAAGGCGGACTACGACTTCGCGGCCGGCTTCCCGAGCACGACCGAGTCCGCCAAGGCGGCCGCGGACCTGGAGCGCGGCTTCCCGCAGGGCGCGCTCGACCCCACCCTGGCGTACCTGACCACGAGCGACGGCAGCCGGCTCACGCCCGCGCAGCTGGATCGGTTCGCGGCGGACGCCGCGAAGGTGAACGGGGTCGGCGGCGTGCAGCCACCGGCGACGTCGGCCGACGGCACGGTCGCCGTCTACAGCCTGCTGCTCAACGTGAACCCGGCGTCCAACGAGGCGATCGACCTGGTGCACGACCACCTGCGCGGCGACCTGCACGCCGTCGCGCCGCCCGGCACCAAGGTGCTGATCGGCGGTACCACGGCCATCTACGCGGACATCAACTCGGCCAACACCCGCGACCTGTCGGTGATCCTGCCGATCGCGGCGCTGCTCATCGCGATCATCCTCGCCCTGCTGCTGCGCAGCGTCGTGGCGCCGGTCTACCTGGTGGTCGCGGTGCTGCTCAACTTCGCGGCGACGCTCGGCTCCGCCATCTACCTGTTCCAGGGCGTGGCCGGCCGGCCCGGGGTGACCTTCCAGCTGCCGATCGTGCTGTACCTGTTCGTCCTCGCGATCGGCACCGACTACAACATCCTCATGATCGCCCGGCTGCGCGAGGAGGCCCGGGCCGGCAATGAGCCCCGCAAGGCCGCGGCGCTCGGCGTGCAGCACGGCGGCCCGTCCGTCGCGGCGGCGGGCCTGATCCTGGCGGGCACCTTCGCGGTGCTGGCCCTCGCGCCGGTCTCCTTCCTGCAGCAGATCGGGTTCTCGGTGGCGGCCGGCATCCTGCTCTCGGCGTTCGTGATGTCGATGTTCCTGGTGCCGTCGCTCACCGCGCTCCTCGGGCACGCCGCCTGGTGGCCGGGGCACGGCGACGTCAACCGCAGCGGGGCCGAGCGCGCGCCGGCCCCGCCCCAGGTGCCGGTCGGCTCAAACTGATCCGACAGCTCAAACCGATCCGACGGCTCAAACTGACTCGACGGATGTAGCCCGCCGGGCCGCTGCGGCGGCCCGGCGGGTGCGCTTGCCCCACGGGTCGGCGTCGCGCCAGGTGCGGGCGTGGATCAGGCCGACCGCGAGGACGCCGGCGCCGGCCGCGAGCCAGCCCGCCAGGGGGTGCTCGCTCACGTTCGCGAACGCCCATGCGGTACCCGCGATGAGGAAGCAGCCGACGCCGGTGGCCACGGCGACCGCGGGGCGGTCCGGGAACGGCGACGGGTTGCGGCCCTCGCCGAGGCTGCCCTGCAGGAAGTACGGCAACCCGTTGCCCGCGAAGAAGCCGGCGACGAGGGCGAGCAGGACGGTGAGCGCCATGGGAACCTCCGGAACCCTGAATCGGACTGGCTACTCCGCTTACGATACGGAGTAGCCACTCCGAATGTCAAAGGTGGTGAGATGGTGAGGTGAGCAAGCCATTGCGCGCCGACGCTCGGCGCAACCGGGAGCGGGTCCTCGAGGCGGCGCAGGACGTCTTTGCCGCCGAGGGCGTCGGGGCGCCGACCGAGGCGGTGGCGCGGCGCGCGGGCGTCGGCATCGGCACCGTCTTCCGGCACTTCCCGACGAAGGAGGCGTTGCTGGAGGCGGTGCTCGTCGAGCGGCTGCGCGGCCTGGCCGAGCACGCCCGGGCCGCATACGCCGAGCCCGACGCCGGCGCGGCGCTGTTCGGCTTCCTCGAGCACGTCGTCGCGCAGAGCGCGGCCAAGAACGCGTTCGCCGACGCCCTCGCGGGGGCGGGCGTCGATGTGTCCAGCGTGTTCGGCGAGGTGCGCGCAGAGTTGCTCGGGGCCGTCGAGGCGCTCGTGCTGCGTGCCCGCGACGCCGGCGCGTTGCGGCCCGACGTGGGACCGGTCGAGGTCGTCGCCGTGCTCGTCGGGGCCTCGCACGCGGCGCGCTGGGCCCCGGAGGCGGCCCGGGCGCGCACCGTGGCGGTCGTCCTGGACGGCCTGCGCGCAAAAAGGTGATGAGCCGGGTGGCCTCCGCGGCGCACAATCGGACGCGTTATGGAATACGCCCAGTTAGTCAAGATCAGTAAACGGATGTCGAAGGCCCTGCGCCACGACCCCGCGCGCATCGGGATCACGCTCGACGCCGCCGGGTGGGTGCCGGTCGCCGAGCTGCTCGCCGCCCTCGGCATCGACCGCGCGGCCCTCGACGAGGTCGTCGCGGGCAACGACAAGCAGCGCTTCGCCGTGGCCGTCGGCGAAGACGGCGTCGAGCGTATCCGGGCCAACCAGGGCCACTCGGTCCCGGTCGAGCTCGGCCTGGAGCCGGCGGACCCGCCGGAGCTGCTCTTCCACGGCACGAGCGCCGGCTCGCTCGCCTCCATCCAGGCGACCGGCCTGAACAAGGGCGGCCGCCACCACGTGCACCTTTCGCCGGACACCGGCACCGCCCGTCGGGTCGGCGCGCGCCGCGGCGGCGCGATCGTCATCCTGACCGTGCTCGCGGGGGAGATGTCCCGCGCGGGGCACGCGTTCTACCGGTCGGACAACGGGGTCTGGCTCGCCGACGAGGTACCCCCGCAGTTCATCCGCGCGTGAGCAACCGCTCCAGCAGGGTCGCCAGGGGGATCGACTCGCCGTCGCGGGCGCCCTCGCCGACGATCAGCCGCGGCGGCTGGGGCTGCGGGTCGGCGCCGGTCAGCCAGGCCTTCGCCGACGGCGGGACGAGCAGCGAGTAGTACTCCCCGGCCGCGGAGACCGCGATGGTGCGGGCCGGGTTGAGGTACCAACCCCGAAGTGATGTCCGATAGGAACGGCCCGTGTATGAGCGCGCGCGCAGCGGCTCCGGCGCCAGGTTCGCCTCGCGCGCGGCGGCAACGAACCCGGCGATGAGGGCCGAGGCCTTCGCCGCCTCCTCCCCGCGGCGCCGTTCCAGCTCCGCGCCGTGGTGCGCGACGGCCCGTGCGCGCTGCTCGCGCCAGCCCACATCGCCGCCGTCGCGAGGGTTCCGATCGTCCGGCATCGGGAAACCCTAACCGGTCGCAGATCACACCCGGCCACCGCGCCACCGGGCCCGGATCGGGCGTTTGGGATGCTGGAAGCGCATGCCATGCCTTAGTGAGGAGCAAATCCCGTGACCTACGAAGAGGACACCACCGGCTTCGCCGAGCTGGGGCTGCGGGATGAGCTGCTCAAGGCCCTGACCGGCCTTGGCTACGAGGAGCCCACCCCGATCCAGCGCGAGGCCATCCCGCCGATGCTCGAGGGCCGTGACCTGCTCGGACAGGCCGCCACCGGCACCGGCAAGACCGCCGCATTCGCCCTGCCGCTGCTGCAGAGCCTGCCCCAGCCGCCCGGCGACAACCCGTCGGCGCTCGTGCTGGTGCCGACCCGCGAGCTGGCGGTGCAGGTGTCGGAGGCCGTCCACCGCTACGGCAAGGACCTGGGCGTGCGCGTGGTGCCCATCTACGGCGGTCAGCCCATCGGCCGGCAGCTGCGCTCCCTCGAGCTCGGCGTCGACGTCGTCGTGGCCACACCCGGCCGGGCGCTGGACCACATCGGGCGGGGCACGCTGCGCCTGCACGACCTGCACGTCGTCGTGCTCGACGAGGCCGACGAGATGCTCGACATGGGCTTCGCCGAGGACATCGAGGCGATCCTGGCCGAGACGCCGGAGGACCGCCAGACGGTGCTGTTCTCGGCGACGATGCCGCCGCGCATCGACGGGCTGGCCCGCAGCCACCTCAACAACCCGGTGCGCATCCAGATCGGCCGCGAGCCCACCCCGTCGGGCGAGGCGCCGCTGGTGCGCCAGGTCGCCTACGTCGTGTCGCGGGCGCACAAGCCCGCCGCCCTCGGCCGCGTCCTGGACGTCGAGGCGCCGGGCGCCGCGATCGTGTTCTGCCGCACGCGCGACGAGGTCGACCAGCTCACCGAGACGCTGAACGGGCGGGGGTACCGCGCCGAGGCCCTCCACGGCGGCATGGGCCAGGAGCAGCGCGACCGGGTGATGGCGCGGCTGCGCAACGGCACCGCGGACCTGCTCGTGGCCACCGACGTGGCCGCGCGCGGCCTCGACGTCGAGCACCTCACCCACGTGGTGAACTACGACGTGCCGTCGGCGCCGGAGTCCTACGTGCACCGCATCGGCCGCGTCGGGCGGGCCGGGCGCGAGGGCGTCGCGATCACCCTCGCCGAGCCGCGCGAGCACCGCATGCTCAAGACCATCGAGCGGGTCACCAAGCAGCGCATCGCCATCGAGAAGGTGCCCTCGGTCGCCGACCTGCACGCCCGCCGCCTCGAGCTGACCCGCGCGTCGCTGCAGGAGAGCCTCATCGCCGACAACGGCCTCGAGCGCTTCCGGGTGGTCGTCGAGTCCCTCGCCGACGAGTTCGACCCGATCGAGATCGCGCTCGCCGCCGTCAAGCTCGCCCATGAGGCGACCGGCGTCGGCGAAGGCGACCAGGAGGAGATTCCCGAGGTACCGGTGCGGCAACCCCGCGAGCGCGAGGAACGCCCCGGCCGCCGGGTGAGCGTGCGGGAGCCCGACGGCCGCCCGCGCGGCCGCGACGCCGGCGGCCGGCGCACCCCGGCCGGCGGCATGACGCGCCTGTTCGTCGGCGCGGGCCGCGCGGCCGGCATCCGGCCGCAGGACCTGGTCGGCGCCATCACCGGCGAGTCGAGCCTGTCCGGCCGCGACATCGGCGCGATCGAGATCACCGACCGGTTCTCGCTGGTCGAGGTCCCCGACGGCGCCGTCGACGAGGTCATCGACACGCTGCGCCGCACCACCCTCAAGGGCCGCCGGCCGGTCGTGCGCCGCGAGCGCCAGCGCCCGGTCTAGCCCGGCGCAGCCTCGCGCCGCCGGGGCCGGCGCAGGTCAGGGCGTCAGCCGCACGGACGACTTCTTGTCCTCGGCGGCCGGCCCCCACGACTCGAGCACGACGCCGGCGCCGAGCTCGTCCTCGACGGTGCGCACCCAGTCGGTCACCCGCGCGTACTCGGGCTCGGCGGCGTCGAGGGCCCGGGTCATCGCCTCCTGCCGCTCGAGGTCGCCGGGCGCGCCGGCGCGCAGCGGGTTGACCCGGTAGGAGCGGCAGATCCGGTGCACCCGCAGGTCGAGGTGGGTCAGGGCCAGGCCGTCGACGCCGCCGCACACCTGCAGCGCGTACCGGTGCAGCGGCGCGTCGAAGTGCCCGACCCGGAACGGCCCCTGCCAGTCGTTGGCGGGGTTGTTCGGGTCGGTGATGCCCAGCGCCCTGTCCTCGGTCGGCAGCGGGCCGGCCCCGTGCCGGGTCGTCACCGTGCGCAGGACGCCGAGGCGGAAGGCCGGCGCGCCGTCCAGCAGCTCCTCGGCGTTGGCGAAGGTGGTGGTGCTCCACGTCGTGTACGGGTGGAAGCCGTGCCACTCGTCCAGGAGTACCCCTTGCGCACCCTCGAACACACAGGGCCCCTCCGGGCGGAAGCCGTCGACCAGGCGCGCCGTCGCCGCGAACCCCTCGTAGGCGGCCAGGCATGCCTCCACCGGCGGGCCGCCGGCGCCGAGGCGGTCCCGCAGCAGGGTGAGCTTGCGGCGCAGCAGCGCGGGCTCGGCGCAGTCGCCCGCGCGCGGCGCGTCGCCGGGGTGCGACAGGGCGTACGCCATCGTCTCCCCGACGCCCATCCCGCACGAGCCGTGCCGCTCCGCCCCGCGGGCGATCTCCTTGGCGCGGTTGGCCTCGCGGTGGTACGGCGTGGAGATCAGCGCCGCCCGGTCCACGCTGAGCCGGCCCCAGACGTCGCGCGCGCCGAGCGCGACGAGGTGCTCGGCCTCGGTGACCAGCGACAGCGGGTCGACGACCATGAAGCGCGACAGGTGCGTGCGCACCCCGGCCCGCAGCGATCCGGCGCCGAACTGCGCGAACGTGTGCTTGCGCCCGTCGGCGAGCACGACGGTGTGCGCCGCCTGCGCGCCCCCGTTGAAGCGCACGACGGTGTGGACGTCGCGCGTGGCGCACAGGTAGTCGACCACGGTGCCCTTGCCGCAGTCGCCGAAGCCCAGGTCGACGACGATGATGTGCATCGCTGGTCCTCCTCGCCCGGTGCCGGATGCCGCCCCCTCGACGGCACCCGGCGGGTCTTCGTTACAGGCGCTCGACGCTGGCCGGGCCGGCCAGGTCGGACGGGGTCTTCGTTACAGGCGCTCGACGCTGGCCGGGCCGGCCAGGTCGGACGGGGTCTTCGCTAGAGGCGTTCGACGCTGACCGGGTCGGCCAGGTCGGACGGGGTGGAGCCGGTGGCGACCGGTGCGCGGCCGCTGCCGATGCGGGCGAGGGCCTTGCCCACGCTCTCGGCCGCGCCCGAGCCGACCTCCTGCAGGTCGGCCAGGCCCTCGTCGAGGTCGATGGTGTCCTCGCCGAGCCCGACGGTCAGCGCGATCGTCTCGCACACCGCGTCGAGGTCGTCGAGTGCGATGACGTTCTGGCCGAGCAGGTCGCGCCAGAAGTCGAGGATCGTGGCGTTGCCGGCGTAGGACGAGCCGGCCGGCAGGATGTAGTACGTGTCGTAGGTGCGGCGCACCTCGTCCACGATCGCCCGCAGCCCGATCGGCTCGGCGAGCCGGTCGCCGATGACCTTCTCCACCTCGGCGGGCTTGACCCGCTGGTAGGCCTGCTCGTCGCCGATGATGAACAGGTACCCGCGCCGGCCGCGCTTCTCGAAGCAGTCGATGCTGGTACGCCGGGCCATGAAATACATCGCGAGCTCGTACGACTCGGTCATCTGCCCGCCACCGCCGCCCTCGAGCACGAAGCGCCCGAGGTCCTCGTCGAGCCGGTTGTCCGACTCGAACTGCCCGACCTGCAGCGGCACGCGGTCGCAAGTGGCGTCGCCGATGGCGCCGAAGAGGATCTGCGGGTCCTTGACGTAGCCCTTGCGCAGCAGCAGCCCGAGCAGCTGCGGGAGCTTCTGCTGCAGCACCCGCGGCACCGAGCCCATCGAGCCGGTCACGTCGAAGAGCACGGCGATGGCCACGGAGTTCGGGTGCTCGTCGGAGTCGCGGCTCTCCCGGGCGGCGACGCCCTTCGGGTCGAGGGCCTTGTGCACGGTGCGGGCGCCGGAGTCGCTGTAGGCGAAGGCGCTCGTGCCGGTGGCCCGCCGGTATCGGTCGGCGGCGTCATAGACATCGGTCGACCAGGTTCCACTGCCCATTTTGGTACTCCCTGTGCTTGGTCAGAGCGTTTCTGTTCTTGGTCAGGGTGCGTTTTGTGCTTGGTCAGGGTGCGTTTTTTGTTCTTGGTCAGATGGCGAATGGCCGGAACTTGCGGGGGCCGTAGAGGCGGTGCAGCAGCTCGTCCAGCTCGGCGAGCAGCCGCCACGCGTCGTCGGGCCGTTGCCGGGGTGAGGCGAGCCGGCAGCCGTCGGCGAATCGGCGCAGCGCCTTCGGTGCGCGATCGCCCATGAGGTCGGCCATGAGCCCAGCGGCCATGGCCAGGTCGGTGTACGGCCCGGGTTCGCCGCGGTCGAGGACCTCGGCGGGGTAACGGTCGCGGTGCCGCGGGACGATCGCGGCGATGCGCTCGCCCGGCTCGCTGGCGCTGTAGCACCAGTCGACGAGGACGACGCCGTGGTCGCCGGGCTCGATGAGGACGTGCTCGGGCAGTACCGCGCCGTGCACGACGCCGGCCCGGTGTGCCGTGCCGAGCCCGACGAGCAGCCGCCGCCACATCCACGCGGCGTCCCTCGGGTCGAGCCCGTGCGGCCGCTTGCGCTGCACCTCCGCGAGGCTGTGCAGCCGCGTCGCCGAAACGCCGATGACGTTGCCCCGCCGGGCGGTCCCGTCGGCCTTGTGGCGGAACGTGTCCACCAGCCGTGGCACGTACGGCAGGTACCTCGGGTCGGCGTGCTCGGCCATCCGGCGCAGCGCCGCCGCCTCCCGGGCCATGAGGTCGTTGCACGCCGGGTCGCGGACCAGCTTGAGATGCCCCTCGGGCACCTTGTACAGGTTGGCGAGGTCGCCGCGGTGCTCGAGCGTCGTCGTGGAGTACACCCCGCGCGCACTGCGAATCGTCCCGCGGCTGCGCCACAGCTCGGACAGGCGCGCGAACGCCTTCGTCCCGCGCGGCCCGATCGCGTCCGGGTGGATCAGCTTGGCCAGCGCCCGGTACTGCTGGTGGGCGTCCGCCCCGCCGAACAGCTCCTCGGCGGTGGCCCCCTCGACCAGGGCGATGGCCTCGTCGGTGTTCATCGCACCGTCTCCTCCCGGCTCGGCATGAGCAGGGCCGGGTGCAGCAGCTGCGCATCGCCGGCGCGGTAGAGCTTGGCCCGGGGCCCGCCCCGCGCACCGCCCCGCTCGGTGGTGGCACCGGTGCCCTCGATGAACCCCGGCACCGACAGGACCTTGCGGTGGAAGTTCCCGGCGTGCAGCTGCTCCCCCCAGACCGTCTCGTACACGGCCCGCAGCTCCGCGATCGTGAACTCCTCCCCGACGAACCGCGTTGCGAGGGGCGAGTACTCGAGCTTGGACCGCGCCCGCTCGAGCCCGTCGGCCAGGATCGTCGTGTGGTCGAACGCGAGCCCTTCCGGCCGGTCGTCCATCGGCACCCAGGCCGCTTCGCGCGCATCGGTCCCCGACACGGGATCGGGCAGGTGCGGCGCGAAGGCGAGGTACGCGACGGAGAAGACCCGCATCCGCGGATCGCGGTCCGGCGCCCCGTAGGTCCCCAGCTGCTCGAGGTGCAGCCGCCGGTTGGCCGAGGCGACCCCGGTCTCCTCGGCCAGCTCCCGCGCGGCCGCGGTCGGCAGGTCCTCCCACTCGCCGACGAACCCGCCGGGCAGCGCCCACATGTCCTTCATGGGCGGACAGGCTCGCCGCACCAGCAGCACGTGCAGCGCCCCGTCCCGAATGGTGAACGCGACGACGTCGACGGTGACGGCCACGGGCGGATAGGCGCGCGGGTCGTAGCTGGCGAGGAAGTCCGCATCTTCGTTCGTCACGGCGCCGCAGTCCTTCTCAGTCAGAGTCTTTCTCGGCTTGAGTACTTCTCGAACTGAGAACAACATAAGCCGGACCCCTGCACCCGCGCAACGCCCTTTTCCTGTCGGCGACCCGTCACTCGAATTGCGCGATATGTCGGACTTATACCCCGAAAGCAGATAAAAGCGCACGAAACGTATGTTCCGCGTTGGGTGCCATCAACCGGCGTGACGCCGGCGGCCGACGGTCGGCATCAGGCCGATTGGTGGCGGTCGGCGGGTCCCACGCGGAGAGAAAATGCCGGCCGACCTCGCTATGCCAGCGTTGCCCGGAGGTGGTGGCTGCTGGCCGCGGAGACCTGAGCCGCGACGGCGGCGCGAACCAGCTCGCTGCGGTGCGGCATGTGCCCGCCCGGCCCCGCCACCAGCAGGCGCGCATGCACCAGTTGATCCACCAATCCGAGCACGTCATCCGGCCCGAGCCCGCCGGCCGCGGCTTGATCACGCCATCCTCCGCCGCCCGCTGACCAACCACACGCGGCCCTTCGCGGCGCGCCGCCCTGCCCCGAGCGCCTCGCGGCCACCGCCGCCCGCGCCGCTGGGAGCCGGTTGAGGGCCGTGGCCGTGGACGGGCGGCGGTGGTCAGGCGGGGCGAGGCAGAGGGCGGCTCAGCACAACGGCAGCTCGGCCCGCGCCACGATCAGCCGGGGCGCCGTCATCCGCCACGCCTCCGTGATCAGGTCGGCGACCTCGTCCTCGTGCGCCTTCCGCAGCCGCACCTGCACCCAGCCGACCCGCCCGGAGGTATGGGCCTTCTTGTACGCCCGCGGGTCGTCCTCGACCAGCGCCGCCTGATCCTCCCTCGACGCCTTGACGAGCATGGTCCAGTCGTCGGCGCACAGGTAGGCAAAACCCTTGTCCCGCACCCGGAAGCCGATGTGGTTGCCGTGTTGGCGCTGGTCGACCTCGGGCAGCATGAGAACCATCCGGAGCGCCTCTTCGACGCTCACGCCGCGTACGGTCCGCAATCCCATAACTCTGGTGTAACAGCCCGGTACGACACTTTTCCTGGGATCCGATTTTCCCCATTTGTTGACCTTTCCGATCACCCCGCGGTCGATCTCCATCGCCGCAGCTAGCAAGGCCCAACCCCTACCAAAATGCCACCCGCGGCCCGAAGTGGGACATGGCGGCGCGGAGACGGCGCAGCGCGACGCCGGGGTTGCGCTGTGCGAGCGGCGGCCCGGAATGTCGCGATCGGCGGCGGCGACACGAAGCGATCCCGAGCACATGGCAGTGTCGGTCGGTGTGTTGCGGGGCTGAGGTGGATAGGCTGACCCGCCGATAGCGTCAGACCTAGCCTCAGGGGGTTGAGCATGGCCGACTCGTTCGTGCATCTCCACGTGCACACCGAGTACTCCATGCTCGACGGTGCGGCCCGTCTCAAGGAGATGTTCGCCGAGGCCAACCGGCTCGGCATGCCCGCCGTGGCGATCACCGACCACGGCAACATGCACGGCGCCTACGACTTCTACAAGCAGGCGAAGTCGGCCGGTGTCACGCCGATCCTCGGCGTCGAGGCCTACGTGGCGCCCGAGTCGCGGCTCACCAAGCAGCGCATCCGCTGGGGGCGGCCGGACCAGAAGGACGACGACGTCTCCGGCTCCGGTGGCTACACGCACAAGACCATCTGGGCGCGCAACCGGACCGGCCTGCACAACCTCTTCCGGCTCAACTCCCGGGCCTCGATCGAGGGGCACTTCGTGAAGTGGCCCCGGATGGACGCCGAGATCATCGCCGAGCACGCCGAAGGGCTGATGGCCACGACCGGCTGCCCGTCGGGGGAAGTGCAGACGCGGCTGCGGCTGGACCAGTTCGACGAGGCGCTGAAGGCCGCCGCGAAGTACCAGGAGATCTTCGGCAAGGACAACTACTTCCTCGAGGTCATGGACCACGGGCTCGACATCGAGAAGCGGGTCCGGGAGGGGCTCACCGAGATCTCCAAGCGGCTGAGCATCCCGCCGGTGGTGACCAACGACTCGCACTACACGCACCAGGCGCAGGCCGAGGCCCACGACGTGCTGCTGTGCGTGCAGACGGCGGCGAACATCAACGATCCCAACCGGTTCCGGTTCGGCGGGTCGGGCTACTACCTCAAGTCCGCCGACGAGATGCGCGCGGTCGACTCGTCGGAGATCTGGCAGCAGGGCTGCAAGAACACGCTGCTGGTGGCGGAGAAGGTCGACACCGACGGGATGTTCGAGTTCCGCAACCTGATGCCGCGCTTCCCGGTGCCGGACGGGGAGACCGAGGAGTCGTTCTTCCGGGCCGAGGTAGCGCGCGGCATGCAGCGGCGCTTCCCGAACGGCATCGACGAGGAGCACCAGCGGCAGGCCGACTACGAGGCCGACATGATCGTGAAGATGGGCTTCCCGGCGTACTTCCTCGTGGTCTCGGACTTCATCCTGTGGGCCAAGAACGAGGGCATCGCCGTCGGGCCCGGGCGTGGGTCGGCCGCGGGCAGCCTGGTCGCCTACGCGATGGGGATCACCGACCTCGACCCGCTGCCGCACGGGCTGATCTTCGAGCGGTTCCTCAACCCCGACCGCGTCTCGATGCCCGACATCGACATCGACTTCGACGAGCGCCGGCGCGGCGACGTCATCCGGTACGTCACCGAGAAGTGGGGCGAGGACCGGGTCGCGCAGATCGCGACGTTCGGCACGATCAAGGCCAAGGCCGCGATCAAGGACTCGGCCCGGGTGCTGGGCTTCCCGTTCGCGGTCGGCGACAAGATCACCAAGGCGATGCCGCCCGCGGTGATGGGCAAGGACATCCCGCTGTCGGGGATCTTCGACCCCAACCATCCGCGGTACTCCGAGGCCGTCGAGTTCCGGGCGCTGTACGACAGCGATCCGGACGTGAAGAAGGTCGTCGACACCGCCAAGGGCCTCGAGGGGCTGATCCGCCAGACCGGCGTGCACGCCGCCGGCGTGATCATGTCCGCGGAGCCGCTGATCGAGCACGTGCCGCTCATGCGCCGCGACGCCGACGGGGCGATCATCACGCAGTTCGACTACCCGACCTGCGAGACGCTCGGCCTGCTGAAGATGGACTTCCTCGGGCTGCGAAACCTGACGATCATCGACGACGCCGTGAAGAACATCAAACGGCGCGGGATCGAGCTCGACCTGCTCTCGCTGCCGCTGGACGACAAGCCGGCCTACGAGCTGCTGGCCCGCGGCGACACGCTCGGGGTGTTCCAGCTCGACGGCGGGCCGATGCGCTCGCTGCTGCGACTGATGAAGCCCGACAACTTCGAGGACATCTCCGCCGTGCTGGCCCTGTACCGGCCCGGCCCGATGGGTGCCAACTCGCACACCAACTACGCGCTGCGCAAGAACGGGCAGCAGGAGATGACTCCGATCCACCCGCAGCTGGAGGAGCCGCTCAGGGAGATCCTCGGCCCGACGTACGGGCTGATCGTCTACCAGGAGCAGGTGCAGCGCGCCGCGCAGAAGCTGGCGGGGTACACCCTGGGCCAGGCCGACCTGCTGCGCCGGGCCATGGGCAAGAAGAAGAAAGAGGTCCTCGAGAAGGAGTTCGTGCCCTTCCGCGACGGCATGCGCGGCAACGGCTACAGCGACGAGGCCATCCAGAAGCTCTGGGACGTGCTGGTCCCCTTCGCCGACTACGCCTTCAACAAGGCACACACGGCCGGCTACGGCCTGGTGTCGTACTGGACGGCGTACCTCAAGGCGAACTACCCGGCCGAGTACATGGCGGCGCTGCTGACCAGCGTCGGCGACGACAAGGACAAGATGGCCATGTATCTGGCGGAGTGCCGCCGCATGGGCATCGATGTGCTGCCGCCCGACGTCAACGAGTCCGCCGGCCCGTTCACCCCGGTCGGCAAGGACATCCGCTTCGGCCTGGCCGCCGTGCGCAACGTCGGGCACAACGTCGTCGACGCGATCGCGCGCTGCCGGCAGACGCAGAACGGCCCGTACAAGGACTTCGACGACTTCCTGTCCAAGGTCGACGCCGTCGTGTGCAACAAGAAGACCATCGAGTCGCTGATCAAGGCGGGCGCGTTCGACTCGATGAAGCACCCGCGCCGCGGCCTGCTGGCCATCCACGCCGACGCGATCGACAATTACGCCGACCTCAAGAAGAACGAGGCCATCGGGCAGTTCGACCTGTTCGGCGACGCGTTCGGCGCCGACGACTCGGCGTCCGGCGGCACGGCGATGACGGTGCAGATCCCGCAGATCGAGTGGGACAAGCGCGAGCTGCTCACGTTCGAGCGGGAGATGCTCGGGCTGTACGTGTCCGATCACCCGCTGTTCGGCCTCGAGCCGGTGCTGGCCAAGGCCGCCGACACGACGATCAGCACCCTGTCCGAGGAGGGCGCGATCGCCGACGGCGCCGTGGTCACCCTCGCCGGCATGCTCACCGGCGTGCAGCGGCGCATCACCAAGCAGGGCAAGCCGTGGGCGTCGGCCACGCTGGAGGACCTCGGCGGCGCGGTCGAGGCGCTGTTCTTCCCCAACACCTACGAGCTCGTCGGGCAGTACATCGCCGAGGACGCGATCGTGGTGGTCAAGGGCCGCATCGACCGGCGCGACGAGACCCCGCGGCTGATGGCGATGGACCTGTCCATCCCGGACGTCTCCGCCGCCGACGAGAACCGCCCGGTGGTGCTGTCGCTGCCGGCCACCCGCTGCACGCCGCCGCTGGTCGACCGGCTCAAGGAGATCCTGGTCAACCACCCGGGCAAGGCCGAGGTCCACGTGAAGCTCAGCCACGGCTCGCGCACCACGCTGCTGCGCCTCGGGCCCTATCACGTCAACCCGACAACGGCCCTCAAGGGCGACCTGAAAGCGCTGCTGGGGCCGAACAGCTTCTCATGACAACAACCGGCCGGATCACGATGTAGTGTCGGCGGGTGCATACGCACGCCCTGGCCGACGACCTGCGCCCGCGTCGGTCGTTATGGCTGTCACGGCGTGCGCGGTGGTCGGCGTCCGCGGTCATCGTGCTGACCGTCGCCCTGCTGGTTTTCACGGTGGTGTACCGCGTGAGTCAGCGCCCCTACGGCTTCGACCGGCTCGATCGGATCGGCGGCGTCGCCCTGCCGGACGGCGCCGAACGGGCGCGCGCCTACCTCGACGGCGGCCGCGCCTTCCTCGGCCACGCGACCGCCGACGGCCGCTACGAGCTGCGCGCCGTCGACGCCGACAAGCCCGGCGCCGCGGTGTGGACCAACGCCGCCCTCACCGACGTCGACACGTTCCGCTCCGCCCGCGGCATGGTCGAGGTGACGGGCCGGCCCGCCGCCGACGGCCACCGCCGGATCACGCTGCTCAACGCGAACAACGGCGTGCCGTTCGCCGCGTTCGACGTGCAGGCCGGCGACCGCTGGTCGCTCATCGGCAAGTACTTCGTGCGGTACTCCGCCGCCGACCAGCGCCTGGTCGTGACCGACGTCGGCAACGGGCGCCAGACGGCGGCCTGGGACCAGCCCGGCGGCCCGAACGCCTGGTGGCCGACCGACAACTGGAGCGGACAGCAGGTGCCGACCTCGACCAGCGGCGAGCCGCTCGACGAGGCGCTGACCGTCGACCCGCACATCGTGCGCGCCACCGCCGACCGCGGCCTCGAGGTCGTCGGGCTGGCCGGCGGGCACGTCCTCGGCGCCGGCACGGGCCTCGCCGACCCCGGCGACCTGGTGTACGCCTACGAGGACCAGATCTTCGTCGCGCCCCGCGCCGCCGGTGCCCAGCTGCGGGTGTACGACCGCACGCACCTGAGCAAGCCGCAGTGGACCTGGTCGTCGCCCGACACGCAGGCCCAGCCGCTGTTCGTGACCGCGTGCGGCGAGCAGCGCGTCTGCGTCGGCGAGGAGCACCACCTCACCGAGCTCAACACCGACACCGGCGAGGTCGTGTTCCGCATCGCGGCCGAGCGCCCGTCCCTCGCGGTGCCGGTCGGCGACCGCGTCATGCTGCGCACCGCCACCCAGGCCATCGGGGTCACCGAGACGCTGCTCGACGCCGGCGGCCGGACGGTCAACAGTTGGCCCGGCAAGCGCGCGGCGCGCCTCGACGAGGGCAGCTACCTGCTGCTGCCGGCCGTCCCGCCGCCGGGGCAGTACGCGTGGACCGGCGTGGACGCCTCGCGCGGCGCGGCCCGCGAGCTGGGCACGCTCGACGCCCGCCCGGACGCCTGCACGTGGAGCCACACCTACCTCGCGTGCGCGACGCCCGGCGAGTTCGTCTTCTACCGCATCCGGGCGCCCTGGTACTCCCTGTGAGCCTGGCGGCGCGCGAGGCGGAACATGGCCACCGCGCCGATGCCCACCCACGCCACGTTGATCGCGACCGAGGGCCAGGCGTGGCTGGCCGCGGAGTTCCAGGCCAGCCCGACGGCGCCGACGATGTTCAAGAGCTGGAAGGTCGCGCCGTCGCCGGCCAGCTTCTTGGACGAGACCAGTGCGTAGGCGGCCAGCACCAGCGCGGCGCCGGCCCAGCCCAGGAACGCGATCACGACAGCACCGCGAACGCGCGCACCGTGAACGTGCCCATGCCCTCGACCTTCGGCGGTACCGCGGAGAAGCGGAAGCCGCGCGCCGGCAGGGCGTCCAGGCCCGTGAGGTGCTCGACGACGTAGATGCCGGCCGCGAGCAGGCCGGTGTGGGCGGGCCGCTCGCCGTCCTGCCGGTCGTCGACGTTGACCGAGTCGATGCCGACGAGCGCGGGCCGCCGCCGCACGATCCACTCCACGGCGTCGCGGGTGAGGAACGGCGCCGCCGGGTCGCCGTAGTGCTCCGTCCCGAAGTGGCGGCCCAATCCGGTACCGACGAGCAGTGCCCCGTCCTCGATCGAGCCCTCCACCGCCTTGTCCAGGTCCGCCGCCGTGATCGCCGTGAGCCCGGCGCAGTCGGCGAGCGCACCGTCGAGGTCGGCGACCCGTTCCAGCGGCACCCCGCCGAGGTCCGACCCGCCGTCGAAGCGGTGGCTGGGCGTGTCGAGGTAGGTCCCGGTGTTGGCGACCATCTCGATGCGCCCGATCTGGAACTCGGTCCCCGGCGCGTAGATCGCCCGGGACGCGTCCCGGCTCAGGTGGTCGCCCACCACGGGCCCGGGCAGCCCCGGGTAGGTCACCATGCCGGCGCGGACGGGGTGGCTCAGATCGACGAAGCGCTTCACGCCCTCGATCCTGCCATCCAGTGCAGCTAACGTGTGAGCGAGGATTCCTACAGCCCGACTTCAGCAGCGCTGAACACCCGGACGGACGCCCGACGGAAGACGGATTGCCGATGGACCTGGACCCGCGCCGCCTGGCCGTGCTGGCCGCGATCGCCCGCCGCGGCAGCCTCGCCGGCGCCGCCGCGGCCCTGCACGTGACCCCGTCGGCGGTGTCCCAGCAGCTGGCCCAACTCGAGCACAGCGTCGGCCGGCCCCTGGTCGACCGCTCGGGCCGCCGGGCGGTGCTGACCGCCGCCGGCCGGCTGCTCGCGGCGCGGGCCGAGGCGATCGCCCGCGAGCTGGCCGAGGCCGAGCGCGAGCTGGCCGCCATGTCCGGCCGCGCCGCCGGCCTGGTCCGGGTGGCGGCGTTCCCGACGGTGATCCGCCACCTGCTGGTGCCGGCGATGGCGCGGCTGGCCGCCGACCACCCGGACGTCACGTGCTCGATCACGGAGCTCGACGGGGCGCCGGCGCTGCGGGAGCTGCGCCTCGGCGGCATCGACCTGACCATCACCGAGCGCGACGCGGTGCAGGGCTCGCAGACCCACCGGCAGATGACGGTGGTACCGCTGTGCGAGGACCCGTACCGCGTGGTCGTCCCCGTCGGCTGGCCGCCGATCCACTCCTACGGCGACCTGGCCGATCGCCCGTGGGTCGCCGGCCCGCCGTCGTCGACGGCCGGCGAGGTCCTCGACCGCCTCGGCCGCGAACGCGGCTTCACCCCGCGCCGGGCGCACGCCTGCGTCGACTACCCGGCGGTCCTCGCCCTGGTCGCCGCCGGGCACGGCGCCACGATCGCCCCCGACCTGGCACTGCGCGGCGTCAACCGCGACGAGATCCGGGTGACGAGCCTGCCGGGCGCCGGTGCGCGCCGCCTGGACGCCCACCTGACGGCCGGCCGCGCCCAGCTGCCGGCGGTCGAGGCGCTCCTGGCGTGCCTCAAGGCCGTCGCGCGCTGAGGTGCGTCAGCGTTTCACGCGCAGCGGCGCGGCGCTGACCACGGACTGCAGCGCCGCGAGCACCGAGAGCAGGTCGGGCGGCAGGTCGCGGACCATCGCGCGCAGCCCGTTGCGGGTCGCGACCGCGTCGGGTGAAACGATTTCGGAGTCCAATCCGGTGATGAGCGCATGCCCGGCGAGAACCGCGGTCTGATAGTCGAGCCGGTCGAAGTTCTCGATCATGTGATTGAGCAAGATCGCTGGACTGGAGCCGATCACCGGATCTAACGGAACGTATTTTCGGCGACCGAACGGTCCGCTTCGCACCTCTTCCACGAGATTGGCGCCGACCAGCCTTTTGGTCACCATGGCGGGTGCCTGCGGCGCCAAATGCGAGATCCATTCGCGCAGCGGATAGTTCACCGGCTGTGCCGACAGCTCCTGCAGCGTCGTGGCCCAGACCGGGTCGTTGGGCACCGCCGAGCGGGGCACCACGACGATACGGCCCTGAGCCAGGTTGACCTGCCGCGCCAGCCACAGCTCCGTCAGCACGCACGAGGCCATCGCGGCGCCGAGTATCTGCGGCGCGCACAGCGCCCGGCCCGAGTAATCGTGGTGCGCAAGGAGCCAGAATTCGTCGGCGAGCGGCAGCCGGCGTGGAGCTGTCATGATCCCTCTCGACTCGGTGCTGACGCACGACGAAATCGACCCCGGGTGAGTGGCCCTGGAAAGACTAGTGCATCCGGCAAGGACGATTCAACCGTACCGTTGAAATGCATTGTTACCACCTCGTGAAGCGGTCGTTCGGGATTGCACGATCTTCGTCGCGGCCCCTAGAGTGCGTTGTCCGCTTTGATGAATGCGAGGATATCGATGGCTCAACCTGCACCCGCCGCACCGGGTCTGCGGCAGCGACGCCTCGGCGTCGGATCGCTCATCTTCTTCACCGTCTCGGCGTCGGCGCCGATGACCGTGCTCGCCGGCGGCGTGGTCACCACGTACGCCGTCACGGGGAGCATCGGCGTGCCGCTGTCGTTCCCCATCCTCGGCGTCGCTCTCGCGCTGTTCGCGGTCGGTTACGCGGCGATGACGCGCTACGTCGAGAACGCGGGCGCCTTCTACGCCTACATCGCTCTGGGGCTCTCCCGCGCGTGGGGCGTGGCCGGCTCCGCCGTCGCGATCGTCGCCTACAACACCATCCAGATCGGGCTCTACGGCCTGTTCGGCTGGGCGTTCAGCGGCTTCGCCGCCGCGCAGTGGAAGGTCGACCTGGACTGGTGGGCGTGCGCGCTGGGCGTCTGGGCGATCGTGGGCATCCTCGGGCTGTTCAACGTCGACCTGTCCGCCAAGGTCCTGGGCGTCTTCCTGATCGCCGAGATCGCCGCGGTACTACTGTTCGACCTCGGCGGCTTCGGCCACGCCGCCGGCGGCTCCGTGAGCGCCGAGTCCCTGCGGCCGGACAACCTGTTCACCGCCGGCGTCGGCGGCGTGTTCGCGTTCGGCATCGCGGCCTTCGTCGGCTTCGAGTCCGCCGCCGTGTACTCCAGCGAGGTCAAGGACCCGCGCCGCACCGTGGCCCGGGCCACGTACATCGCCGTCGCCATCACCTCCGTGCTCTACGCCGTCTCCGCCTGGGCGCTCGCCGCCGCGGCCGGCAAGCAGGCGCTGTCCAAGGGCCCGGCCGACCCGTTCGCGATGATCGCCGACTGGTTCGGCACCAACCTCGCCACCGCCGCCAACGTGCTGTTCCTGACGAGCGTGTTCGCCGCGCTGCTGTCGTTCCACATGGTCGTCTCGCGGTACACGTTCGCGGCCGGACAGGAGGGGGTCCTGCCGCGCTTCACCGCCGCGACCTGGCGCCGCACGGGCTCGCCGGTGGCCGGCTCGCTGCTGCAGTCGCTCGCCGCCGTGGTCACCTTCGGCATCTTCGCGATCCAGGGCAGGGACCCGCTGCAGCAGCTGTTCACGTGGCTGTCCTACGTGGCGGCGGTCGGCGTGCTCGTGCTCATGATCGGCACCTCGCTGAGCGTCCTGGGGTACTTCCGCGGCCGCGACACCGCCGAGAGCCCCTGGCAGCGGATCATCGCGCCGGCCCTGGCCAGCATCGCGCTCATCGCCATCACGGCCACGATCATCGTCAACGCCGACTCGGTCCTCGGCGCCGAGAAGGGCTCTGCCCTCACGTACGTGCTGCCCGGCATCGTCGGGGCGGCGCTGGTGATCGGGCTCGTCTGGGGGTACGTCATCAAGCTCAGGAACCCGTCGGTCTACTCCGGCATCGGTGAGGGCGGCGCTCGCCAGGCGGCCGCGCTCGCCGGGATCGAGGACCTGCTCGCGCGGGCCGACGACCGCGTCTCGGCCTAGGCGACCGCCATGCATCCCCTGGACCGGCTCACCGCCGAGGAGATCACCGCGGCCCGCGCGCTGCTGGACGACGCCGGCCTGCTCGGGCCCACCACCCGCGTCCCGTTCCTGGGGCTGGAGGAGCCCGCGAAGGACGAGGTCCTCGCCCACCGCGACGGCGACCCGGTCGACCGCACGGTCCGCGCCGTGCTGCTGGACGTGGCCACCGGCGCGAGCACGATCGTGCTCGCGTCGCTGACCCGCGGCGAGATCGACTGGCAGCACGCCGTCGACCCCGCCGCGGACGGCCAGCCGGCGATCCTGCTCGAGGAGTTCATCGCCGTCGACGAGATCGTCAAGGCCGACGCGGGCTGGGTCGCGGCGCTCAAGCGGCGTGGGATCACCGATCTCGACCTCGTGCGCCCCTGCCCGCTGTCGGCCGGCGTCTTCGACATCCCGGGCGAGGCCGGCCGGCGCATGCTGCGCGTGCTGTCGTTCCTGCAGCACCGGCCGGAGGACCACTGCTGGGCGCACCCGATCGACGGGATCGTCGCCTACGTCGACCTCACCGAGCGGCGCGTCCTCGAGCTCATCGACCACGAGGACCTGCGCGTGCCGCAGGAGGAGGGCAACTACGACGACCCGGCGTACGTCGGGCCCGCCCGCGAGACCCTGCGCCCGATCGAGATCACCCAGCCCGACGGGGCCAGCTTCGCGATCACCGGCGACGTCGTGGAGTGGGAGGGGTGGCGGCTGCGCATCGGCTTCGACCCCCGCGAGGGCCTGGTGCTGCACCAGATCACCCTCGAGGGGCGCCCGGTGTGCTACCGCGCCTCGGTGGCCGAGATGGTGGTGCCGTACGCCGACCCGTCCCCGGCCCGCTACTGGCAGAACTACTTCGACGCCGGCGAGTACCTGCTCGGCCAGCAGGTCAACAGCCTGCGCAACGGCTGCGACTGCCTCGGCGAGATCCGGTACTTCGACGCCGTCCTCGCCGACGGCGACGGCCTGCCCCGCACGGTCGAGAACGCGGTCTGCCTGCACGAGGAGGACTTCGGCGTGCTGTGGAAGCACACCGACCTGTTCACCGAGGCGCAGGAGACCCGCCGGCAGCGGCGCCTGGTCGTGTCCTACTGGGCGACCGTCGGCAACTACGACTACGGCTTCTACTGGTACTTCTACCTCGACGGCTCGTTCCAGCTCGAGTGCAAGGTCAGCGGCGTGCTGTTCACGTCCGCGCACGTCGAGGGGTCCCCGTGGGCCGAGCAGGTCGCGCCGGAGCTGGGCGCGCCCGGCCACCAGCACCTGTTCAACGCGCGCCTGGACATGACGGTGGACGGCGTGGCCAACGCCGTGGACGAGGTCGACCTCGTCCGGCTGCCGATCGGGCCGGACAACCCCTACGGCAATGCCTTCACCCGCCGGTTCACGCGCCTGGCGAACGAGGCCGACGGCGCCCGCGACGCCGACCCGGCGCTCGGGCGGGTGTGGCGGATCGGCAGCGCCGAGCGCACCAACCGGCTGGGCAAGCCGACCGCGTTCGTGCTGCACCCGGCGGGCCAGCCGGCGCTGCTGGCCGACCCGGACTCGTCGATCGCGCGGCGGGCGGCGTTCGCGACCCGGCACCTGTGGGTCACCCGCTACGACCCGCAGGAGCGCTACCCGGCCGGCGAGCTGGTCAACCAGCACCCGGGCGGCGCCGGGCTGCCCGAGTGGATGGCCCGGGAGCGCGACCTGGACGGCGAGGACGTCGTGCTGTGGCACACGTTCGGGCTCACCCACTTCCCGCGCCCGGAGGACTGGCCGGTCATGCCGGTCGACGCGTGCGGGTTCGTGCTGCGCCCGTACGGCTTCTTCGACCGCAACCCCGCCCTGGACGTGCCCGAGTCGGTGGCGAGGCACTGCCACTGACGCATTGACGGTTGTGGTACTCCCATGATCTGATCCGAGAACTCTTCACGTTCTTTGGATTGGGGAGACCGCCCGTGTCCGTGATCCGCCGTGCCGCGCTGGTGGCGACGCTCGTCGCCACCAGCGCCCTGGTCGCGCCCGCCGGCCCGGCCGCCGCCGCCCTGCCCACCGCCGCCGTCGCACTCGGCGACAGCTTTATCAGCGGCGAGGGCGCCGGCAACTATCAGCCCGTCGTCGACGTCAACGGGGTGTCGCAGGCCTTCCCGGGCTGGTCGGCGCCGAACAGCAACGCCTTCTTCTGCCACCGCTCCGCCAACGCCTCCCTGCTGCAGGCGAGCCTGCCGGGCATCCAGGACCGCTACAACATGGCCTGCTCGGGCGGGCG
The DNA here is from genome assembly GCF_039537565.1 of Dactylosporangium darangshiense. Classification (NCBI taxonomy): domain Bacteria; kingdom Bacillati; phylum Actinomycetota; class Actinomycetes; order Micromonosporales; family Micromonosporaceae; genus Dactylosporangium; species Dactylosporangium darangshiense. The sequence goes on along the minus strand of NZ_BAABAT010000023.1, from coordinate 25,271 downwards.
CCCCGCCGACTTCGCCGCGGCGTCGTCGGCCCGCGACAAGGGCCGCACGGTCGCCGCGCAGCTCGACCAGCTCCGTGCCGTCGCGCAGACCCACGACATCGACCTCGTGCTGGTCGGCCTCGGCTCGAACAACAGCTCGTTCACGTTCGGCGACGTCGCGGAGAAGTGCGCGAACCGCTTCATCGCCGATGCGTGGACCGGGTGGTGGGAGTTCTGGGCGTACCTCAACGGCCCGGTCGAGCAGGCCCCGTGCACCGCCGACGACCTCGCCACCGCCGCGCAGTTCTCGGCGGCGACGGCGGAGACGGTCGCGGCCGTGCGCCAGCTGCTCGTCACGCTGAACCAGGTCGACGCCGACCACCAGCACCGGGTGGTCTTTCAGGACTACACCAACCCGCTGCCGTTCGACCTGGACAGCTCCTACTGGGAGGCCGACGGACGCCAGGACGACCGGGACAAGTTCCGCGACCTCGGCGCCCTGCGCTACGCCGCCGGCTGCCCGATCCACCGGGCGAGCCTGTCCGCCGGGCACCTGTTCTCGCAGGGCCTGGGCACGCTCGTGCAGAACGTCCGCAACACCGTCGCCGCCGAGTTCCCGAACGACGACCTCGTGTTCCTCGACGTCCAGCACGCCTTCGACGGCGCCCGCCTGTGCGAGCACGCGGGTAGCCCGGCCAATGCGCTGGCCACGCCGATCCGGCTGCAGGACGGCCCGAGCGGCACGTTCGTGACGAGCCTGTCGGGCAAGGACAAGATCGCGATCCAGCGGATCGCCAACACCTGCGTGTCGTACTTCCAGACGTGCCAGGAGTCGTGGCACCCGACGGCGGCCGGCCAGGCCGTCCTCGCCCGCTGCCTCGCCGCCGCCGCGACCACGGCGGCCCGGGCCGTCACCTGCTCGCGACAGCCCGACGGCAGCCTCACCACGACCTAGTACTAGCGCCCGGGCGCGGGTCCGGGGCGGCTCACCAGCCCCGGATCCGCTCCCAGACGCCGCCGCCCACGACGTGGTAGTGATCGTGCTGTGCCGCGGTCGCGCACGTTGGGCAGGACGCGCAGCCGCGCGCCGACCGGGATGTCCGGCAGCGGGCGGGCGCTGCCCGGGCGCATCGACACGGTGACCGGCCCGGGCTCGTCCTGCACCAGCCGCGCCACGTCGAGGGACTTGGCCGTCTTGACGTGCGGGCGCAGCGCCACCCCGAGCCGGTCCAGCCGCGCCCGCAGCCGCTCGACGTTCGCGGGGTCCAGGGCCAGGTACGGGGTCTGTGGATCTTCGAGCGTCACCCGGTCATTCTGCATCCAGGAGCGCGCTCGGCGGCAACGCGAACAGGTCGCCCGTGCGCAGGCAGTTGCTCCTGGGGCCGGGCGAGAGCGGCTCGGGTTCGTCGAGGACGACCTGCGCGAGCCAGCCGCCGAGTGCCAGGCCGTCCTCGGCGAGCGCGTCGAGGCGGTCGTCGGTGGCGTCGCCGAGCAGGCCGGCGTGCTCGAGGATGACGTACAGCGCGTCGGCCGCGCCGGTCACGAACTGCTCGGCGGTGCTCTCATCGGTGCCCGGGTTCAGCTCCCGGTACAGCCGGCGGGCCGTCGCGAGGAGGCGCTCGGCGTCGGTCACGGTGAAGTCGCGCCGCAGTCGTATCGACAGGGACATGCCGTTGGTGAGCGGGTCGTCGCCGATCACGAAGCCGTCGTCGGACATGCCTGTTGTTCTATCGCATTGCTGGTTTCATCGCACCGCTGGTTCTATCGCACCGCGGCGTACAGCGCGCCCGTGGTCGCCGTCGTGTCCAGCGCGGCCCGGACGACCAGGCGTTCCAGGTCGGTCAGGAAGCCCAGCGGTCCGCGGCGGCCGAAGAAGCCGTGCTCGACGCACAGCATGATCTCGGCCGTCTCGCCCAGGTCCATGAGGAACATGAAGAAGTTGGCGCCCTTCGGCAGCCGGTCGATCACCGGCGAGCGCAGCTTGGTCGCCGGCAGCAGGTCGGCGACCCGCTCGGCCAGCTCCTCGTCCGGCACCGCGGCCAGCGGGGGCGTGTCGCGGGCGCCGAAGCGGGTGTCGTTGAAGAAGCAGTAGCCGTCCGGGGTCACGCCGCGCCGGCGCCCCAGGTCGGCGAACAGCGCTTCCAGGGCGCGCGGGTCGTACTCGCAGTGCAGGTACGCCGCCAGGGCCGCATCCGCGCAGCGGCGCAGGAGCTGTTCGACGGTCTCGGTGCGGCGCAGGTCCGGTGGGCACTCCAGGCGGAACAGCGCGTTCTCGTTGAAGGCCGCGACCACGCCGCGGCTGGCCTGCCGGAAGCGCGTCGACACGATCATGCGCAGGGCGGCGTCGTCCTCGCCGGTGTACGCCGCCAGCTGCAGCGTCGTGCCGCCCAACAGGGCGGTGGCGGGCGGGATGCCGTGGCGGGCGGCAAGGGAGTTGGCGGCCAGGGCGAGCGCGGGGGACTGGATGAGCCCCCAGTCCAGGTTCGGCGGGCCGTCGCCGCGCACCCGTTCGATCATGCTGATCGGCAGCGTGTCCAGGTGGCGGGCCCAGAATGCGAGCGCCTTGGCCTCCCGGCGGCGGCCGAGGTCCGAGCGCTCGTACTCCCCGCGCTCGAGCGGCTGCTGCCCGGGCTCGAGCACGATCGGCGGGTCGGCGAGCAGGTTGGCCAGGTCGCCGCGGACGATGTCGAGGCTCGAGCCGTCCACGGCCATATGGCTCGCGGCGAGCAGCACCAGCAGCGGCTCGCCGGCGCGCAGCAGCACCGCGGCCCGCAGCGGCAGGTCGGCGCCGATGTCGAACCATGGTCGGCGCAGCGCCTCGCCGATTTCGCCCGCCGCCTCCTCCAGCCCGACGTCGCCGAGGTCGTCCAGGTCGTGCAGCCGCAGCGGTACCTCACCCTCGGGCACCACGCGCTGGCGCGGGCCGTCGGGCGTGTCGACGTACACCGTGTGCAGCGAGTCGTGCCGCTCCACCAGCCGCCGCAGGGCGTCGAGCACGGCCGGCAGCTCGCGCCCGGCCGGCACGGGGCAGGTCACGAGCAGGTTGAGCGTGGTGTCGTCCGGCGGCAGCCACCGGAACACGTCCCAGATCGCCAGCTGTGCCCAGATGAGCGGGCCCTCGCCGGCGCGGCCGGTGCTGAACGCGATGCTCTGCTGGTCCACGGCACACCGATCCTCTGGATCATCATCCGACGTGGCGCGCGATTGGAGGAGTCTTTCAACGATCGCTGCGGAAATCCAGGCTTGACGCTACGGATATTGCCGTCTACTGCAAGTCACCCAGCGGGCCCGCACCCGACGCACAGCGGGCTCACAGCGATCCGACGCACAGTTGCAGCACGCCCGACTGTCTCGGAGGTACTCAGTGGGTCTCGTTCTCGGCATCGTGAGCCTCGCACTGCTGGTGTTCCAGCTGCTGCTCGTCCTGCGGGCCGTCCTCGACTGGAGCGCCGTGCTCGCCGGCCCTTCGGCCACCGGCTCGGTCCGCTCCCGCCTGACCGCCGGCGTGTGGCGCGTCACCGAGCCCGTCCTCGGCCCGGTCCGGCGGGCGCTGCCCCCGTTGCGCCTGGGCGGCGTCTCCCTGGACCTGGCCTTCATCGTCGTCTTCCTCGCCATCATCATCCTGCGCGCCCTGCTGGCAAGGTTCTGATTTCGGATACCGTACAGTCCCACGTGATAGATTCGCGGGCATGGTGTTCAAGAAGATGCTCGCCGCCTTCGGTGTCGGGGGCCCGAGCGTCGACACGGTGCTCGACGCCGCCGCCGCCAGGCCCGGCGGCTTCATCGACGGACAGGTCCACATCCAGGGCGGCGACCGCGAGGCCCTGATCGAGCGCGTGCTGCTCTCCCTCGTCACCCGCGTCGAGTCCGACTCCTTCGACCGCGAGGCCGGCCTGGAGATCAACCGCATCCCGGTCGCCGAGCGCTTCCGCGTCGAGGCGGGCGAGGCCCGCTCGGTCCCGTTCCGCCTGCCGGTCCCGTGGGAGACCCCGATCACCGCCGTCTACGGCCAGCGCCTGCCCGGCATGGTCATGGGCGTGCGCACCGAGCTCGAGGTCGCCGGCGGCCGCGACAAGGGCGACCTCGACCCGATCGCGATCGAGCCCCTTCCCATCCACCAGTCGATCCTGGACGCCTTCGCCGAGCTGGGCTTCCGCTTCAAGTCCGCCGACGTCGAGCACGGCCGCATCCACGGCGTCCAGCAGCAGCTGCCGTTCTTCCAGGAGATCGAGTTCTGGCCGCCGCAGCAGTACGCCGGCCGGATCAACGAGGTCGAGCTGACGTTCGTCACCAACCCGCAGGGCGTCGAGGTCATCCTGGAGTTCGACAAGCGGTCGGGCATGTTCCAGTCCGGCCACGACGCCTACAGCCGCTTCGGCATCGCGCACGCCGAGGCCACCCGCACCGACTGGCCCAGGCTGGTCGACGGCTGGATCCGCGAGGCCTCCGACCGCCACGCGTCGCACTACGGCTCCCACTACGACCACGGCTCCTACGGCGGCCACGGCCACGGCCACCCGCACGGCCGCCGCGGCCCCGGCATGGGCACCGCGATCGCCGCGGGCGCGGCCGGCGTCGTCGGCGGCATCGTCGCCGGCGAGATGATCGAGGAGGCTTTCTTCGACGACGACGAGGGTGGCGGCTTCTTCGAGTAGGCGAGTTTCGATAGGTTGGAGCCCATGTGGCGGATCACCGTGAGCGACAAGTGCATCAGCTCGGGCAGCTGCGTCGGCCTCGCGCCCGAGCGCTTCGAGATCGACGACTTCGAGGGCCGCTCACATCCGACCCCGGCTGACATCGACCCCGACAACGCCGTCCTCGACGCCGTCGCGTCCTGCCCGATGGAGGCAATCACGGTGGTGGACCTGGACACGGGCGAGCCTATCGAGGCCTAGCGCGCACGGTGGCGGGATCGTCACTGCGGGTGTTGGTGCGATGATCGGGTTTTTCGGCGGATGGTAGGCTCGAGGAGCATGAATGAGGGGCCGGCCGCCGCCGAGATCCCTGCCGTCATCGGACCTTGCGGCGGCGAACGCAGCACCGCCAACAGGTCCACAGCACGGCAAACGCCAGCGCCCGCGCGCGCGAGGAGCCGCCAACGCGCTTCACGCGAGCAGCCTCAGGCTGACGGACGCGGCGGGTCAGCGGCGATGCCACGCGTTGGCACGGCAAACGCCGGGCCAACGCGCTTCGCGTGAGCAGCCTCAGGCTGACGCACGCGGCGGGTGAGCGGCGATGCCACCGTTGGCACGGCAAACGCCGGGCCAACGCGCTTCGCGTGAGCAGCCTCAGGCTGACGCACGCGGCGGGTGAGCGGCGACGCCACCGTTGGCACGGCAAACGCCGGCGCCCGCGCGCGAGCAGCCGCCAACGCGCTTCGCGCGAGCTGCCTCAGGTTCGCGAGCTGCCTCAGGCTGACGGACGCGGCGGGTCAGCGGCGATGCCACCGTTCATGGTGCTGAGCGGGAGTTCGACGCGCAGGGTGGTGCCCGCACCGCGCGGGCTGCGCAGGACGATTCGGCCGCCGAGTGCCTCGACGCGGTCTTTGAGGCCGGTGAGTCCGGTGCCGTGTGCGAAGTCGGCGCCGCCGACCCCGTCGTCGTCGACCGTGACGCGGAGCAGGGCGTCGGCGGTGTCGGCTTCGACGGCGACCCGGGCGGCGGAGGCGTGGGCGTGCTTGGCCGCGTTGGTCAGCGCCTCGGCGACGACGTAGTACACGCTGACCTCGACATGCTCGGGCAGCCGTCCCGCCGTGTGCATGTCGAGGCTGACGGGGACCGGTGAGCGGCGGGCGAGCGCGCGCAGGGCAGGGTGTAGGCCGCCCTTCGTCAGGATGGCCGGGTGGATGCCGTGCGCGATCTCGCGCAGCTCGTCCAGCGCGCCGGTCAATCCGGCGACGGCGCGGTCGAGCTGCACACGGATTGTGCCGAGCTCGGGCGGCAGCGTTGCTTGCACGTTGCGCAGTTGCAGTGCGAGGGAGACCAGTCGCTGCTGGGCGCCGTCGTGCAGGTCCCGTTCGATGCGCCGGCGCGTCTGGTCGGCGGTGGCGACGATCCTCGCGCGCGAGGCGGCGAGTTCGGCGCGGCTCTCGGCGTTGGCGATGGCGGTCGCGATGAGTTCGGTGAAGTCGGCGAGGCGTTGTCCGGTGTCCTGCGGCAGCCGTTCGCGGCCCGACCCGACACCCATGGCACCCCAGACCCGGCCCTCGACGAGAATCGGGCTCGCGACCGCCGAACGGAACCTCGGGAGCGCGGCCTCGGGCAGGCCTTCCGACGCGGGGTTGTCCGCGTCGCGGCGAGCCGCGCGGCCGGTCGCCCGGACCGACGCCAGGGCCGATTCGGGATCGGGTTCGCCCCGCGAGCCCGGTTGGGCCGGCTCGATTCCGTAGCCTCCCATGACCGTCACCTCCCCGTCCGGCTCGAACCGGACGATTCCGGTGCCGTCGGCGCCGAAGAGCGTGCCGACCTCGTCGGCCACTGCGGCGAACACGAGATCGGGGCACGCACCGCGGGCGATCAGCGTCGCCACCCGCCGCAAGGCTGCCTGTTCGTCGGCGATCCGGCGGTAGCCGGCGTACAGCTGGGCGTTGTCGAGCGAGACGGCGAGCTGGCCGGCGATGAGCTTCACGGCGTCGAGTCGTTCGGCGGTGAACCCGCCACGGATGAGGCGGTTCTCCAGCAGCAGCACCGCCTGCAGCGTGCCGCGGCTCAGGATGGGCACGGCCAGCATCGCGCAGCAGGCGATGTCGTTGAAGTACGGGTCGCGGGCGAAGCGGTCGTCGCGGGTGGCGTCGTCCACGATCAGCGGTTCGCCCGTGCGCTGGGCGTATCGCAGCACGGATGTCGGAACCACGTATTCGTGGCCGGTGACGCCGCCGAGGACGGTACCGCCGCCCGGTGTCGGCAGCAGCCAGTCCTGGCGGTCGTCGCTGCGCAGCAGCAGGTGCACGCCGGTAGCGCCGGTCATCGCGCTGAGCACCTTGACCAGGCGGGAGTGCAGCCCTTCGATGCTGGTCTGCGAGCTCAGCGCCTGCGACGCGGACACGATGCCGAGCAGGTCCAGCGTTCCGGTGGTGACGGCGGCCCGCTGATGGAGGACGTCAACGGGCCCGTCGCCGTCCGGGCCGCCCGCCGCGTCGGCCTGTGGGCGCAGGGTCGGGTACGCCCAGGCGAGTTGGTCCAGCTTCGCGGTGGCGCCCCAGGCGAGGTACTCCCGGCGCGCTTCGATCAGCAGGTTGACGCCGGCGAACTCCAGGCCGTGCGCGAGGTAGAACTCGGCCGCGTGTTCGGTGATCAGGGCCCGGTGCCACGGCCGTGAGCGTTGGGAGACCGCGCGCTGCGCGGCGTCGAAGCCCAGGACGGCGGCGTGGAAGTCCCCGACCGCCCACGCTCGCTCCGCCTCGACCAACCGCAGCAGGTGCAGGAAGTTGTCCGGCGCGTCCGCGGCCCGGGCATCCAGCCATCGCGTCACGTCGTCCAGTTCGGACAGCCGGCCGTCGCGTTCGTCAACGTGGCCGGCCCGGGCCTGCCGGGCGATGGCCAGCCCGCGCAGCGCATGGGCCACGGCGGTCGTGTAGACGCCCGGGGCGGCCGATAGCAGCGGCATCGCCGCTGCCGTGTGCCGCGCCAGGCCGACCAGGTCGCCGAGGACGGCAGCGGCGATCGCGCGGGTGACATGCGCGTGGAACGCCGGCAGGTTGCCGGCGTACCCGTCGGTCGGGATCGCCTCACCCGCTGCGGCGGAGCGTTCGCCGCGCAACACACCAGCCAGCCACCGGTAGCTGTCGAGCGACGCGCCGGTCTGCTCATCTCCGGTACGCCGCACAAAGGCCAGTCCGGCCTCGACCTCGGCAGCGTAGGCGTCCAGCGATGGCGCGCAGTCGAGCAGGCCGGTCACCGTCGGATAGTAGGTGTGCCCGGCGTTGTCGAGGTCGCCTCCCGCGATCAACCCTTCACGGGCCTGCCGGGCTGCCTGGATACTGTTTTCGATCGGCTCGAACCAGCAGGACCACAGAGCGAACAGGAACCGCGCCTGCGAGGTGTCGGGCTCGTAGCCGCGGGCCTCGCCCGTCGCCAGGACCCGCCGCAACAACCGGTACCCGGCGACGTAGTCGTCGCGCAGATCCAAAGCGGCCCAGCTGGCGTGGCTCGCCGGGCCGAGCAGGGTGCGGGCGGGGCCGTGCTCGATCCAGATCCGCAGCGCTTCTAGGCTCAGCCAGCCGAGCGTGGCCTGGTCGGCGACGAAGTAGACCGGCGGCAGGATCGCGTTGATCACCCGGGTCGCGGCGAGCAGCGTCGGCTCGGTGATGTCCGCCCGAGTCGGATCGTGGGCGGCATCGGTGTCGTCGAGCCATCGGTACAGATAGTCGAACTGATGGTCGAGCTCCGTCGCGATCCGGTCCGCGGCCGGCACGGCGATGCCGAGCTCACGCAGCGACTCCAGGCCGAGCCCGATCGCCTCCGCGAAGCGGTGCCGGTGGGTCAGGCTGCGCGCCTGCACCGCTCTCGCGTCCGCCCGGCTCAAGGCATCTGTGCACAGACCTGCGAGAGTGCGGAACTCCTCGTCCGCCTCCTCCAGGCGCCCCATGCTGTACAGCGCGGTGTGCCGGCCGGTGTGCGCCGCGACGAGCGTGGCGGTCTCGTCCGGATCGATGAGCCGCAGCGCGGCGGCCAGCAGTGCGTTCGCCGATGTGTAGTTCCCGATCAACGTCGCCTGCCCGGCGGCGCGCCGCAGCAGGCCGACCACCTGACGCCGCTCCACGGCATCGTCGACGGCGTCGATGACCGCCAGGTACTGCTCCGCCGCGACCGCGAACCACTCCGCCGCCCCGGCCAGCCGCCGCGCCATCGCCAACTGCAGGGTGCGCCGCCGTTGCGGATCCATCCGCCGGAGCACCGCCTCCCGGATCCGGTCGTGGCGAAACCGCACCGCCTCCCGCACCCCCGGCTCCACCACCAGCAGCCCCTCGTCGAGTGCGGGCGCCAGCCGTTGCTCCACGACCTCCACCGGCGCGGCGACGGCGGTCTGCAGCACGCTCAGGTCGGCTCGCCCGCCAAGACACGCCATCGCTTCGACCACCTGCCGCGACCGCGCCGGCACGGCCTCGACCCGGGCCGCCAGCAACCCGGCCATCTCCGACCGGCCCAGGTGAGCCCGTACCTCGGTCGCGTTCCACCGCCATCCGTCCGCCGCCGTCAACACACCGTCACGGCGCAGCGCGTTGAGCAACTCCACCGTCTCGTACGGATTGCCGGACGTATACGGACCGATCACCTCACCCAGGCTCGCTGCCGCGGCCTCGTCCACGTGCAGCATCTCGGCGACCAGGGCGATCGTGCCGGACACCGGCAGGTTGCCCAGCCGCAGGTGCCGCACCCCGGGCTGCTCCCGCCACCGGCACCACGCCGCCGCCAAGGGACGCATCGCATCCACCTCGCCTTCACGGCACGCAGCCACCAGCAACAGACCGTCGATCGCCTCCTCGCTCACGACCAGTTCCACGACGCCCAGCGGCGTAGGCTCCGCCCACTGCAGGTCATCGATGAACATCACCACCGGCCGCTTCCGTGATGCAACCGCCCGCACCGCCTGCACGGCCACGCGCTGCGCCCGCACCTGCGCCGTCAGCGGATCCCCCGGCTCGGGCGGCACCCCCAGCAACGCCGCAAACTCCGGCACCACCGCGGCGATCAAACCCGCATTCGGCTCCACGGCCGCCAAGATCCGTCCACGGAGCTCGGCCAGATCGTCCTCCGGCTCGGCCAGCAACAGCCGGCCCAACCCCCGGAACGCCTGATACACCGCGTCGGACTCCAGATCCCGCCGGTACTGGTCGAACTTGCCGACCACGAACCAGCCGTCACAGCTCGTCACGACGGGCCGAAGCTGGTCGACCAACGCCGTCTTGCCCACGCCCGCCGCCCCGGCGATCAGCACCCCACGACACCGGCCCGCGATCGAATCGTCGAATGCCGCCTCCAGCGCCGTGACCTCTGCGTCGCGCCCCACCAGCCGCGACGGTGGGAGCAGACGCAGCGGGACGTCGCGCTCGCCGACCCGCAGCGCGGTCGCTGCCGGCTCGGTGCCCGCGCTCCGCAACCGCTCCAGGTCGTACAGCACGCCATCCGCGGTCTGGTACCGGTTGTCCGGTTCCTTCTCCAGCAGATGCATGATGATCTCGGAGAACGCCCCCGGGACGGCTCGGTTCACCGCGGCCGGCGGCACCGGCACCCGAGCCAAATGGTCATGAGTGAGCCGCAGCGGATCACCCCAGCCGAACGGCGGCGCACCCGTCGCCAGCTCATACAACGTCGCACCCAACGCGTACAGATCGGCGCGCTGGTCGACCGCCCGGCCGGTGCGCCCGGTCTGTTCCGGTGCCAGATACGCCAACGTCCCCACGATCTCGCTGTGATGCGTGAACTCGGGACGGATCTCGGCGAACGATGTCGCCAGGGCGAAGTCCACCAGGAACGGCACGCCACCGCGGGAGATGACGATGTTGGCCGACGTGATGTCCCGGTGCATCACCCCACGGTGGTGCATGCCGGCCACCGCTCGGGCCAGTTCCACCGCCAGCCCGATCAGATCGTCAACCGCCAGCGGTTTCGCCAACCCGGCCAGACTCGTGTCACCAACGTCCGCCAACACGATCGACCCGGGGCAACATGGCGTCTCCACCAACTGCCCGACCCGCTCCACACCGCGCAGCCGCTCCAGGATCGCCACCTCATTGCGCAGCCGGCGGGCCGCGTCCGGCCCCAGCGGTTCTTTGCGCACGACGGTGCGCCCGTCGACGAACAGCCGAGTCACGCGCGCGTGCGCGCTCTCGTGAATCAGTTCAGCCTGAACCAGCGGATCTCGGCCGGGCGGCACCTCGCCTGCCCCCATCCCGACACCTCCAGGGAGGTCGGACACCCACCCGATCCGGGCCGCCCCCATTAGGGTGAAAAGCGATAATTCATGAGATTTGAGGATAAAGATCCATTATCCACGGGTCCGCGACGCGGTGCCAATCCTCAATCGGTCGGCGCCACGCCGTGGTGGTAGGCCGTCAGCAGCGCCTCGCAGGCCTGGACCGGGGTCAGGGTGCCCGCCAGGACCTCACGTTCGACCCGCGGGGTCAGGGCGCGCACCGCGGGGTTCGTGCGCAGGCCGTCCAGCAGCGCGTCCCTCGTCATCGACCACACCCACCTCAGCTGCTGCCGCTCGCGCCGCGCCTTCAGCTCGCCCGAGGACTCGAGCGTGTCGTGGTGGCGGGACAGCTGCGCCCACAGCTCCGGCAACCCGGCGCCCGTGAGGCCGCTGCACGTCACCACCGGCGGCTGCCACTCGGTCCGCGAGGTCCGCAGCAGGCGCAGGGCGCCCGACAGCTCGCGGGCGGCCGCCCTCGCGTCCGGCTCGTGCGGGCCGTCGGCCTTGTTGACCGCGATCACGTCGGCCAGCTCCAGGACGCCCTTCTTGATGCCCTGCAGCTGGTCGCCGGTGCGGGCCAACGCCAGCAGCAGGAACGTGTCCACCATGTCCGCCACCGCGGTCTCGGACTGCCCGACGCCCACCGTCTCCACCAGGACCACGTCGTAGCCGGCCGCCTCGACGATCACCATGGCCTCGCGGGTGGCGCGCGCTACGCCGCCCAGCGTGCCGGACGTGGGCGAAGGGCGCACGAACGCGGCGGGATCCGCGGCCAGGCGGGTCATCCGCGTCTTGTCGCCGAGGATGCTGCCGCCCGTGCGGGTCGAGGAAGGGTCGACCGCAAGGACCGCCACGCGGTGGCCCGCCGTCGTGAGCTGGGTGCCCAGGGCGTCGATGAACGTCGACTTGCCGACGCCCGGGACGCCCGTGACGCCCACGCGGCGGGCGTTGCCGGCGTGCGGGGTCAGGGCGGCCAGGAGCTCCTGGCCGCGTGCGCGGTGGTCGGCGCGGGTGGACTCGACGAGCGTGATGGCGCGGGCGATCCAGGCGCGCGAACCGCCCAGCACGCCCGCCACCAGCTCGCTCAGTGCTGCAACCGGGATCGCAGCACCTCCAGCAGGTCCAGCGCCGCGTCGGCGATCACCGTGCCGGGGCCGAAGATCGCGGCGGCGCCCGCCGCGTGCAGCTCGTCGAAGTCCTGCGGGGGGATCACGCCGCCGACCACGATCAGGATGTCGTCGCGGCCCAGCGCGGCCAGCTCCTCGCGCAGGGCCGGCACCAGCGTGAGGTGACCGGCGGCCAGGGAGTTGACGCCGACGATGTGGACGTCGGCCTCCACCGCCTGGCGGGCCACCTCCGCCGGCGTCGAGAACAGCGGGCCCACGTCGACGTCGAAGCCGAGGTCGGCGAACGCGGTCGCGATCACCTTCTGGCCGCGGTCGTGGCCGTCCTGGCCCATCTTCGCCACCAGGATGCGGGGGCGGCGGCCCTCCGCCTCGGCGAAGGCGTCCGTCGCGGCGCGGACGCGTTCCACGTTTCCGGCGCCGGCTGCCTCATCGCGGTACACGCCGGAAATGGTACGGATCTGCGCGGTGTGGCGGCCGAAGACCTTCTCCAGCGCGTCGGAGATCTCGCCGACGGTGGCGTGGGCGCGGGCCGCGGCCACCGACAGCTCCAGCAGGTTTGCGCCGTTCGCGGCGCCCGCGGTCAGGGCGTCCAGGGCTGCGGCACAGGCGGCGGCATCCCGGGAAGCGCGAAGTTCGCGCAGGCGGGCGATCTGGGCGGCGCGCACGGCCGAGTTGTCGACCTTCAGGACCTCGATCGGCTCGTCGGCGTCGGGGCGGTACTTGTTCACGCCGATCACCGGCTGGCGGCCCGAGTCGATGCGGGCCTGCGTGCGCGCCGCGGCCTCCTCGATGCGCAGCTTCGGGATGCCCTCGTCGATCGCGCGGGCCATGCCGCCGGCGCGCTCGACCTCCTCGATGTGCGACCAGGCGCGGGCGGCGAGGTCGTGGGTGAGGCGCTCGACGTACGCGCTGCCGCCCCACGGGTCGATGACCCGGTTGGTGCCGGACTCCTGCTGCAGCAGCAGCTGCGTGTTGCGGGCGATGCGGGCCGAGAAGTCGGTCGGCAGGGCGAGCGCCTCGTCGAGGGCGTTGGTGTGCAGCGACTGGGTGTGGCCCTGCGTCGCGGCCATGGCCTCGATGCAGGTGCGCACCACGTTGTTGAACACATCCTGCGCGGTCAGCGACCAGCCCGACGTCTGGCAGTGCGTGCGCAGCGACAGCGACTTCGGGTTCTTCGCGCCGAAGTCCCGCACCAGCCGCGACCACAGCAGCCGGCCCGCGCGCAGCTTGGCTACCTCCATGAAGAAGTTCATGCCGATCGCCCAGAAGAACGACAGCCGCGGCGCGAACGCGTCGACGTCGAGGCCGGCGTCGCGGCCCGCGCGCAGGTACTCCACACCGTCCGCGAGCGTGTAGGCCAGCTCCAGGTCGGCGGTCGCGCCGGCCTCCTGGATGTGGTAGCCCGAGATCGAGATGGAGTTGAACTTCGGCATGTGCTTCGAGGTGTACCCGAAGATGTCGCCGATGATGCGCATCGAGGGCGCGGGCGGATAGATGTAGGTGTTGCGGACCATGAACTCTTTGAGGATGTCGTTCTGGATGGTGCCGGACAGCTGCTCCGGCGCCACCCCCTGCTCCTGCGCGGCGACGATGTACAGCGCCAGGACCGGCAGCACCGCGCCGTTCATCGTCATCGACACGCTCATGCGGTCCAGCGGGATGCCCTCGAACAGCCGGCGCATGTCCAGGATCGAGTCGATGGCCACGCCCGCCATGCCCACGTCGCCGGCCACGCGCGGGTGGTCGGAGTCGTAGCCGCGGTGCGTGGCGAGGTCGAAGGCGACCGACAGGCCCTTCTGGCCGCCGGCGAGGTTGCGGCGGTAGAAGGCGTTGGACTCCTCGGCGGTGGAGAAGCCCGCATACTGCCGGACCGTCCACGGCTGCGTCGTGTACATGGTCGGATAGGGGCCGCGGACGTACGGCGGGATGCCCGGCATCCCGTGCAGGAACTCGACGCCGTCGAGATCCTCGGGGCCGTAGACGCCCTTCACGGCGATGCCCTCGGGCGTGAGCCACGGCTCGCTACCGGCAAAGGGATCATCGTCGACGCGCGGGGTGCCGAGCGCGATCTCGGAGAAGTCGGGGATCACGGCGCCACCACTTTCAGGTCCGCGTGCGTCTGCTGCAGCACGGCGAGCGCGTCGCAGCCGGTGTACAGGTACGCGTCCACGCCCGCGTAGTCGCCGGGCCTACCGGCCAGCCAGACCTTCGTCACGCCCTCGGCGCGCAGCCGCTCGGCGGTGGCGGCGGCCTCCTCGGCGTAGGAGCGGTCGGAGCCGCAGATGCAGGCCACCGCCGACGGCTCGGCGGACAGGCGCACCCCGCCGGCCGCGAACAGGTTGGTGGCGAAGGCGACCCGCGCGGAGTGCGCGGCCGGCGGACCCAGCGCCACCAGGCGCACCGCCGGGGGTTGCGCCGCGGCGTCGGCGGCGTCGCGGAGGCGTTCGAAGCTCTCGGAGTACCACATCCGGGGAAGCCCGCCGGAGGGTGGGACCGGGGCGGGCGCGCGGACCGGGCGGCGCTCGGACAGGTCCGGAAACTCCGACACGCCGGTGATCGGCTGCCGCCGGTGCGCGATGTCGTCGAGGCGCCGCTGCCGGGTCGCGGCGATCCGGTCGGAGACCTGCCCGCTGCGCAGCGCGGCGGCCATCCCGCCGGCCCGCTCGACCTCGTTGAACACCTCCCAGGCGGCGTGCGCGATGGCGTCGGTGAGCGACTCGGCGTACCACGAACCGCCGGCCGGATCGAGCACCCGCGCGACCGAGGACTCCTCGATGAGCAGCGACTGGGTGTTGCGCGCGATACGCCGGGCGAAGCCGTCGGGCAGCCCGAGCCGCGCGTCGAACGGCTGCACGGTGACCGCGTCGGCGCCGCCGACGCCGGCGGCGAAGCACGCGACGGTGGTGCGCAGCAGGTTCACCCACGGGTCGCGGGCGGTCATCATCGCGTCGCTGGTCACCGCGTGCTGGCGCATCCCGCCCCGGTGCGGCACGTCGATGACCTGCGCGACGCGGGCCCACAGCCGCCGCGCCGCGCGCAGCTTCGCGATCGTCGCCCACTGGTCGGCGCTCGCCGCGAACCGGAACTCCAGCTGCCCCAGGGCCATGCCGGCGCTCAGCCCGGCGGCGACGAGCTCGCGCAGGTAGGCCACGCCCGTCGCGGTCGCGTAGCCGAGTTCCTCCGCGTCGGCGGCGCCGGCGTCGTGGTACACCGTGGCGTCGACGGTGGCCACCGGGATCGGCGAGGAGCGCACGAGCGTCGCGAGCAGCCCGGCGTCGGCGCGCTGCCCGGTGCGGGCCTCCCAGCCGAGCGGGTCGGCGCCGAGGTTGCCGGACTTCTCCTCGCCCGGCAGGGCCAGGAACGCGCGGGCCGCCTCGAGCGTGTCGGCGCCGTTGTCCAGCACCACCGCGGCCAGGTTCAGGTGCACGCCGTCGAGCGCCTCGGCCAGGTCGGCGGGCGCGATGCCGGCCAGCCAGAGCGAGGTCGCGCCGTGCTCGAGGTCGTCGAGGACCGCCGCGCGGGTCGCCTTCGCGTCCGGGTCGGCATGGCGCTGGCGCACGTCCCACGGTCGGGGCGCCGTCGAAGCGCCGCGCACGAACGGCGCCCGGCCCGGCTGCCCGGCCGGCGGCGCGGGGTCGGCGGCGGTGTACAGCGGCGCGACGCGAACCCCGTCGTAGGTTTCGGTCGACAGCAGCTCGTCGACCGCGTCCGGCGGCGTGTCCTCGCCGGCCAGCCCGGACTTGCGCAGCACGCCCAGCGCGAGCCGCCGCCAGTCCTGCAGATCCACGGGGGCGCTCATGAGGCGATGCTAAGGGCCGGTATCGGCCGGACGTCCACCCTTGTGACAACCTCCACCCACCCAATATGGCACCGGTTCAGCCCGCCTTCAGCGCGGGTTCAGGCGCGGCGCAGCACCTGGAAGCCCACGGCGACCCCGGCCCGGGAGTCCGACACCAGCGTGACCGCCCGCCTGCCGTCGGCTCGGGCGGTCAGCAGGAGCTGGGTGACGAGGACGTGCTCGTCGTGGCAGTCCATGTCGACGTACGTCTCGTCGTCGCCGATGCGGAACAGCGCCCACACCTGCCCCTCACCCAGGCAGATCACCTGGAGGCGATAGTCACCGCGCGGGTAGGCCCGCTCGTCGTCGAGCCGCACGACGTTGTCGCGCTGCGACGTCATCAGCCGCACGTCGGAGGCCTCGACGGCGTCGGGTTCGGCCTGGTTGTACTGCCGGACGCGCGCCAGCATCCGCTCCCGCAGCGCACCCGGCAGCCCGGGCGCCTCGCCGGCCGCCGACGGCGTCACCGGCGCCGCCACGACCGACATCCGCGCCGGCTCGGCGGGCCGGGCGTTGGCCACGGCGAACCCGAACGCGGCCCCGACGACCAGCGCCACGACGACGTAGAGCGTGCCGCGCTGCCGCCGCCGGCCTGCCCCCGGCTCCGGCACCGGTTCAGCGCCCGTCACCTCGATGTCCATCTCTGCCCGATAGTAGGCCGCTCGCGCGGGGATGGCACGCTGACCGCCCGCCAGGTGGCCGAGCGCATTGAGGCCTTCCGCGCCGGCGTCAACCCGCGCGGTCGAGCAGGTAACGGCGTTCGGGCTCGCTCGCGGTGAGGCGCGCCGCCGCCGCGAACTCGGCGGAGGCCTCCTGCGTGCGGCCGGCGTCGGCGAGCAGGTGCGCGCGGACCGCCGGCACGCGGTGGTGGCCGCGCAGGGCCGGGTCGGCCTCGGCCTCGGCGAGGGCCGCGAGGCCGGCCTGCGGGCCGTGGACCATGGCGACGGCCACGACGCGGTTCAGGGTGACCATCGGGCCGGGGGAGAGGGTGCGCAGCAGGTCGTAGAGGGCCAGGATCTGCGGCCAGTCGGTGTCCTCGGCGCGGGGTGCCTCGGCGTGTACCGCCGCGATGGCCGCCTGGACCTGGAACGGGCCGATCGGGGCCGACCGCAGCGCGCCGGTCAGGACGTCCACGCCCTCGGCGATGAGCGCGGCGTCCCACCTGGTGCGGTCCTGGCCCGATAACGGGATCAGGGCGCCGTCGGTACCCGTGCGAGCCGGCCGGCGCGCCTCCGTGAGCAGCATCAGGGCGAGCAGGCCGGCGGCCTCGCCGCGCAGGGCGGACGGCGCCGAGGCGAGAGCGGCGTGCAGGCGCCGGGTCAGGCGCAGCGCCTCGTCGGTCAGCGGCGGGCGGTACAACGCCTCGCCCGAGGACGCGGTGTGGCCCTCGGTGAACACGAGGTACAACACCTGCAGGACCGTGTCGAGGCGCTCCGGCAGCTCGTCGGGGCCCGGCGGGGCGAACCGTGCGCCGGCCTCGCGGATGCGCTGCTTCGCGCGGCTGATGCGCTGGGCGATGGAGGCCTGCGGCACCAGGTGCGCGCGGGCGATCTCGGCGGTGCTCAGGCCGCCCACCGCGCGCAGCGTGAGCGCCACCTGCGACGGGCGGGTCAGCGCCGGATGGCAGCACAACAGCAGCAGGGTGAGCGAGTCGTCGAGGTCCGGCGGCTCGGCGGGCGCGGGCTCGGCGGCGGTGCGCAGCTCGCGGCGGCGGCGGGCGTCGTCGGAGCGCCACTGGGCGATCCAGCGGCGGGAGGCCACGGTCAGCAGCCATCCGCGGGGGTACGCCGGGACGCCCTCGCCCGGCCACTGCACCGCCGCGGCGAGCAGCGCCTCCTGCACCGCGTCCTCGCACGTGTCGAAGTCGCCGTAGCGGCGCACGAGGGAGGCCAGGACCGCCGGCGCCTCCTCCCGCAGGATCGCCTCGATCGTCACCGCAGCGACACGACGGGCCGGACCTCGACCGTGACGAACTCGGCCTCGGGGATGCGCCCGGCCAGCTCCACCGCGCGGTCGATCGAGTCGCACTCGACCAGGTAGTACCCGGCCAGGTGCTCCTTGACCTCGGCGAACGGCCCGTCGGTGACCTGCGCCCGCCCGCCGCGCACCGCGACGATCCGCGCCGACTCCGGCTGCTGCAGCGCCTCGGCGCCGACGAGCTCGCCGGACGCGGCCATCTCGGCGCGCAGGGCCTCGTGCGCGGCGTACCCGGCCCGGCGCTGCTCCTCGTCGAAGCCCGCCCACGCGGCGCGGCTCGCCGGGTTGCTGTAGATCATGATGAGGTACTTCATGTCGGTATGTTGGCATGCATGGAACCCGACGAGTACATCCGCGCGCTCGCCGCCGAGTCCCTGGCCCGCGACGATGCCACCGGCTGGTGGGACACCCTCTACGCGGCCGCCGGGGAGGGCGTCACCGAGATCCCGTGGGACCGCGGCGGGCCGCACGCCCTGCTCGCCTCCTGGCCCGGTCCCGCCGAGCCGCGCGGCAGCGCGGTCGTCGTCGGCGCGGGCCTCGGCGGCGACGCGGAGTTCCTGGCCGCGCGCGGCTGGCGGACCACCGCGTTCGACATCTCCCCGACGGCGATCGCGGCGGCGAAGGCGCGCTTCCCGGGATCGCCGGTGCAGTACGTGGCCGCCGACCTGTTCGACCCGCCGCCGTCGATCGCGGCCGGGTTCGACCTGGTGGTGGAGAGCCTGACGGTGCAGGCGCTGCCGCCTTCGTACCGCGAGCGGGCCGTCGGGGCCGTCCGGGCCCTCGTGCGCCCCGGCGGGACGCTGCTGGTCATCGCCGCGGCCGCCGACGAGGGCGAGCGGTCCGAGGAGGGGCCGCCGTGGCCGCTGACCCGGGCCGAGGTGGAGTCGTTCGCTCACCAGGCGACGGGCCTGCGCCTGGTGAGCGTCGAGGAGTTCCGGGAGGGCGGCAGTCACCGCTGGCGGGCGCAGTTCAGCGCTTGACGATCTCCGCGACCAGCCCGTATTCGACGGCGTCCTGAGCGGTCAGGAACCGGCCCGACTGCAGGTCGTCCTCGACCCGCGAGCGCGGCTGGCCGGTCGCGCCGGAGATGCGCAGGATCAGGTCCTCCAGGTCGCGCAGGTAGCGGCCGGCCTCGGCGACGACCTGGTCGGCGTTGCCGCCGGGCGAGGTCACCCGCGGCTCGGCCAGCCGGAACCGCGCGTGCGCGAAGGCGCTGCGCCGGGCGGCGGCGCAGAACACCCCGAGCGCGGCGGCGCTGACCTCGCCGACCGCGGTGGCGTGCACCGGGGCCTGCAGCGAGTCGATGGCGTCGACGAGCGTCCAGACGGCGGCGAGGGTGCCCTGCTCGGCGCTCATGTGCATGCTGATCGGCTCGGCCCCGGCCGCGTCGAGGGCGAGCAGCGTCGCCGCCGTGCGGGAGGCCATCTCGGGCTCGATCGGCCCGCGCAGGAACACCATGCGCCGGCCGAACAGCTGCTCGTCCAGCCACGGCGCGTGCAGCGCCGGCGGCATCGGCGGCTCGTCGTCGGGTCGCCGGTCATAGCGTGCGCGCATGTGCCGAACATAGGCGAGATCACCGCCGCCGGCCGACCCCGAGCCGCCCCTTCCGCTACGGGCTGAACCGCCGAGCCTGATCGGCCGGCTTGCCTTGTGGCCATTGGACGGCATCGGCGGCTCGCGGCTTTCTATATGCGTGACGCACGAAATCGGGACGGCGCCGCCGGACTTCGCCGAGTTCTACCGCGCCGAGGCCGCGCGGGTGCAGCACGCCATGCGCGCCTTCGCCGGCCGTGAGCTCGGCGCCGAGGCGACCGCGGAGGGCTTCGCGCGGATGCTGGAGCGCTGGGACCGGCTGCGCGAACTCGGCCCGGCGCAGCGGCGGGCCTACGCGCTGCCGGTGGAGACCGAGGAGCCGACCCCGTCGGACCTGCCGAGCAGCTGTGCGGGGGCGTGGAAGCTGACGTACGCCGGCGGGCAGTTCAGCGTCGGCGATCGTGGCAGCGCCTGCCCGGCGCTGCGCCGCGACCGCCTGCTGCTCATGGAGGACGTGTCGGGCAACGGGCTGATCGGCCCGGGCGCGGCGAAGGTGTGGCCGCTGCAGGACGTGCCGGATTCCCTGACGCCGCCGTTCGCGTTTCGGGTGGCCGGGATTCCCGCGACGACGCCGGGGCACACGTACGAGCTCATCCACGTCCGGGCGGCGGACGCGGGGAAGGCGACGGCGGGCGCCGACGCCTACGAGTTCTACAAGCACTCGATGACGATCTCGCTGACCGTGGTGGCGTAGGGCGTCACCGTCCGAGGCCCGCCTCGCGGGCCCGGACGATCGCCTCGGCGCGGTCGGCGACCTGCAGCTTCGCGAACACGTTCGACACGTTGTTGCGGACCGTCTTCTGCGACAGGAACAGTGCCTGCGCGATCTGGGCGTTGGAGCGGCCGGCCGCGAGCAGCTCGAGGATCTCCCGCTCGCGGGCGGACAGCTGCGGGAACGCCTCGGTCGCGGCCGGCGGCCCGGCGGCGAAGAACTCGGCGATGCGCCGGGCGAGGGTCGCGCCGAACACCGCGCCGCCCGAGGCGACGGTGTTGATGGCCCGCACGATCTCCTCCTGCTCGGCGCCCTTCACGAGGTACCCGCGCGCGCCGGCCCGCACCGCGGTGAACACGGTGCCGTCGTCCTCGGACATGGTGAGCACGACGACGCCGACCTCGGGCGCCTCGGCCGCGAGCCGCCGGGTGGCCTCGATGCCGTTCAGCCCCGGCATCTGTACATCCATGACGACGACGCCCGGCCGCAGCGACAGGGCGAGCTCGACCGCCTCCAGGCCCGTCGCCGCCGTGCCGACGACCTCGATGCCGCCGACCGAGCCGAGCAGGACGGCCAGGCCGTCGCGGAAGATCGGGTGGTCGTCGGCGACGATCACCCGGATCGCGTCGTCGGTCATGGCCTGGGCTCCTCGCGTCGCGCTGGGTTCATGACGATACAGCGGTCGTGGCCAGGGGCAGCCGGGCGCGCACGACGGTGCCGCCCGACGCCGGGCACTCGATCTCGCAGCGCCCGCCGAGCTCCGCCGCCCGCTCCCGCAGCGACACCAGGCCCACGCCGGACGGGGTGCCGGCCGCGATCCCGGTCCCGTCGTCGGCGACCTCGACCACGAGGGTCTCGCCGTCGGCGGCCAGCCGCACCGTGCACACGGTGGCGTTCGCGTGCTTCGCCACGTTCGTCAGGGCCTCCGAGGCGATGCGGTACGCCGCCACCTCCACCGCCGCCGGCAGGTCGGCCGGCAGGTCCGCCGACACCTGCGTGGCCAGCTTCGGCGTGCGCAGCCGCTCGGCGAGCTGGCCGACCGCGCCGGCCAGGCCGACGTCGTCGAGCGCGGGCGGGCGCAGGTCGTGCACGAGCCGCCGCACGTCGGCGAGCGCGGCCGAGACGTCCTCGCGGGCCTGCTTGAGCAGCGCGTCGGCCCGGACACCGTCGGCGCGCATGAGGTTGCGGGCGGTGTCGATGCGCAGCGCGACGCCGCCGAGGGCCGGGCCGAGCCCGTCGTGCAGGTCGCGGCGCACCCGGCGGCGCTCCTCCTCCCGCGCGCCGACGAGGCGCTCCCGGCTGACCTGCAGCTCGGCGGCGAGGTAGCTGGAACGGGCGGCGGCGGCCGCCTGGCGGACCACGTCGGCGAGGAGGCGCTCGTCGCGCGGGGAGAGGGCGGCGCGGTAGCCGCCGGCGGCGAGGATGAGCCGGCCGACGGTCTCGTCGCGGTACGTGATGGGCAGCGTCTGTGTGGCGGCGGGCGCCGTGCCGAACTCGGCCAGCAGCGCCTGCCCGCCGGTGCGGTGCACCTCGACGGCGACGTAGGGGGTGCGGAACGCCTCGGCGACGCTGCGCGCGACGGCGAGGAGCTGGTGCTCGGGGCTGTCGGAGCGCTCCAGCTGCTCGGCGAGGCCGGAGATGATGCGGTACGGGTCGTGGCGGCGGCCGAGGACGACGCGCTGGACGAGCAGCCACAGCCGGTTGCGGAGCGGCCCGTACACCACCAGCACCACGAGCAGCCCGACCAGCGCCGCGCCCCGGTCGCCCAGCAGCGTCGTGACGAGGGCGAGGACGCCGGCGTCGACGAGGACCACGATCGTGGCCAGCGAGCCGTAGAGCACGGTGCCGCCGAGCAGCCGGTCGATGTCGATGAGCTGGGGCTGCAGCACGCCGACCGCGATCGCGCCGGCGGTGACGGCGATCGCGACGAACAGCCCGGCGCCGAGCCACGACTGCGGCAGCACCAGCGCGGAGAGCATCACGAGCACGTCGACGACGCCGGCCCACAGCAGCCACCGCATGCGGGTGCGCTCGAGGCCGTCGGCGGCGCGGTACCGCCGGAACACCACCGCGAACGGGATCAGCATGCTCAGCGGGAGCGCCGCGTATCCGACCCGCAGCAGCACCTGCCAGGCGGCGTCGGGCAGCGGCAGGGTCAGCAGGTCGATCGAGAGCCCCTGCGCGGCGGCGGGGGCGGGCCCGTCGTCCATCGCGTCGGCGATGCGGGCCGGCACGAAGAGCAGGGTCAGCGGCAGTACCGCGGTGGCGCCCAGGCTCACCAGCGCCGCCCACCGCCACCGGCCGCGCGGCAGCCGCCCGTCGGGGTAGTACAGCAGCAGCAGGGGCAGCCACAGCAGCAGCCCGGCGCCGACGCGCTGGTACACCCAGTAGGACTCCGCCGTGCCCGCCGGCACCGGCGACCGCGTCGTGGCGTAGGCGACCCAGGCCACCGCCGCCCCGTCGACGGCCCAGTGCAGCCCGCCGAGGCAGAGGAACCAGCCGACGGCGTTGCGCGGCACGCGGCGCAGCATGAGCGCGCCGGGCACCGCCAGCGCCACGCCCGCCAGGCCGGAGATCCAACCCGCCTCCAGGCCGTCGCTCGCGCGCCGCTGCGCCCCGATGGAGATCTCGAAGACGACGGACGTCACGGTGGCGGCGAGCGCCAGCGCGACGAACACGCCGCCGACCAGGGTGGACACGCGGGGCTTGGACACCCGGTCATGGTGCCAGGCCGGGAGTCCCGGCGGCCCGAGGACTCGCGTCCCGACCGCGGCGGGACAGCGCGCGGGACCGCATCGGGGTCGCCCGACCCTGCCGCCCGGGTCGGTGGTTCCCGCAAAGTTCTCGGCATACCGCGCTGCGACACACGGCGCTCTACATAAAGGAACCCGAGATGACGATCCGCACCGAACCGATCCCCGCCCGCACCGACCTTCCCCCCGTGGTGACCGCCCGGATCTCGGCCCGCTCGACCCGGGCGCTGGGCCTGGCCCTGACCGCCGGCACCCTGTCCTGGGCGGCCGCCATCTTCACCGTCGGCAACAACCCGACCGACTCGCTGGGCCTGACCGTCACCGACGTCGGCGGCGGCCTGTTCCAGCTGGGCCTGTTCGCGCTGCTGGCGGTGCAGCTGCGCACGTCGGCGACCGGCACGACCAAGGTGGCGCGCGGCATGCTGTACGTCGAGCACGTCCTGCTCACCATCGCCACGGTGTGGAGCTTCCTGCACGCGATCCCGTCGCTGCGCGACGCCGCGTGGCTGGTCCCGATGGACATCTTCTGGCCGCTGTCGATGCTCGGCATGTTCGTGATCGGCCTGAAGATCCTGTTCACCCGCCGCTGGCGCGGCGCCGCGCGCTTCTGGCCCACGGTCGCCGAGAGCTGGGCCGTGGTCACCGTGCCGACGTTCGCGATCCTCGGCTCCCCGATCGCCGACTACGTGGGCGGCTCGCACCTGCTCATCGGCTACGCCGCCCTGGGCGCGATCCTCGCCTTCCGCCCCGAGCTGACCGGCGCCCGCGCATGACCGCCTGGGCCGGACCGTACAAGTTCTCGGCCGCCGACCCTTCCTGAATCATCGGAAATGTCCGGCCAGTGCGGCCGGACATTTCCGCGTTCCACGCCGGCGTCGGCCCGGTCACGGCGCGAGCGTACTGTGGCCGGCGTGTGGGCGGAGATCCATGTATTTCGTGGCCGGATGTACGCGACCGGGCAGTGGGGATTCTCCGCCGGCGTGCACGTGGCCGACGGCGCCTCCGATCAGGTGCTGGGCGCGACGGTCCTCGAGCAGCTGCAGCAGCGCAGCCGGCCGCCGTTGCCGATCCGGTCGAAGGAACCCAACCCTTGGCACGCGTTCTGCGAGCGGGTCGCCGGAGTGCCGGTGCGGCAGTACCGGCCCGAGAAGCGGGTGCGTGCGCTGCGCACGGACGAAGGCTGGCAGGTGGACCGCCGGCCCGGTGACATGGACGCGCCGGTGCGGATCGTGGACCCTGCGGACGGGCTTGCGGCGCTCGGGGCCGCGGTACGGCGCGAGCTGGCGTCGATGGAGCCGCGCTGGCCCACGGTCCGGCGGGTCATGATCATGACGGCGGCGACCGGGCAGGTGGTCGTCATGCCGAACGTCGACGGGTACTGCGTCGGGCCGGCCCGCGTGGTCGAGGCGGCCGCGGCGCTGCACGACGCCGTCCTGGGTGCGCTGGGAGACGCTGAGCCGGGCGGCGGGCCGGCGTTCGAGGCGGCGCTGACCGCGGCGGGGCTCGACCCCCGGCTGCTGCACGGCGGCGCCCGGATCATCCTCGACGAGCGCTCCGACGGCAGCGTCGAGCTGATCGGCAGCGGCGTGGAGGGCAACGCCGGCACGCCGGCGCGTCGCTGGCTCGGGCGCGTCGACGCGCTCGGCGAGGTGTGCGCCGCGGCGGAGGCGATGCTGCGGGAGCTGCCGGCGCAGCACCTGCCGCCGGGCACCCACACGGGCGCGAGCTTCGGCTTCAAGTGCTGCTGGCTGGCGGTGCGCGGCGGGAGCACGGACGTCGTCACCGCGGCCGTCGGGCTGCGGGGCGCGCGGGAGGTCGGCTGGGACGAGGGCGTCGACCTCGCGTACGACCGGCAGGTCTTCGTCTCGCCGCCGATCGCCGGGTGGGTGTTCGTGGCCGGCAACCTGCTGCCGTTCGACGGGGGCGCGGCGGCGGGGCTGAGCGCGCGGCTCGGCGCCGAGGTGCAGTTCTTCGGCACGCACCGGGTCGCGGAGTACCACGAATGGGCCCTCGCCACCGGCGGCCGGCTCCTGCGGCGGCTGCGCTGCGACGGCTCCCGCGGCGAGTTCGAGCAGCAGGGCGCGCCGACGCCGGTGGAGGCGGAGCTGGGCATCCCGGCGATGAGCGCCGAGGACTGGGACGTCAACGAGATCACCGTCATGCGGGTCGCCGCGGCCTGGAGTCTCGACCCCAACACGCTGCACCTGCGCGAGTCGAGCGCGCCCACCGGCCTCGCCGGCACGGTGCCGGGCTAGGGCCTGTCTCGTGGATCAGCGCGGCCTAGGATCTCACCAAAGGGTGCCGGCGGTGCGGATGGTGTCGAGCAGGACCCAGACGGCGTAGCTCGCCGTCAGCAGCGCGACGGCCGCCCCGGCGAA
>NZ_BAABAT010000022.1:0-183829 GCF_039537565.1 Dactylosporangium darangshiense | reverse complement strand
CCTGCGTCGCGGACCGTGCCGCCGTCGCCTGTTCGGCCCGGGCGCGCCGATACGACGACGTCAGCACGTCACGCCGGTAGGCGCGTTTCGGCCGCCCAGCCGCGTCCGCGACCCGCGAGCCGGTCGGCGTGTCAACCCGTCGCTCGGGTAGGCCAGCGGTTTGGCGCCGATCAGCGCGTGCTTGCTCTCGTTTGGAAAGCCAGTACTGGTCGCGGTTGGCATTCCTGCGGGACCGGTCCAGGGCTTTCTGCCGGCGTCGAGCGACGAGCCCAGCCTTCTCCGCGGCGGCTCGCTGCTGCGGGGTCACCAGTACCTGATCCGCCGCGAGACCGCCGAGCATGGCGGGGCTGGTGGGCATGGAGACGATCGCGAGGTTGGACACGTTCCCGTCCACCTCACCCACCCGGTCTTGGGGCGCGGACAGTCGCTGGGCCCGCACGCTGGGGCTGGCCCAGCCCGATCCGAGGATCATCAGATGCGCGTAGTACCGCCACCCGCCGGGTGCGCGGGGGTCTTCGACGCGGACGAGGTCGATCTTGTGCCACGTGTTCGGGTCGGCGAGGAAGTGCTGCAGGCGCGCCCACTGCCCCATACCCTGGGGCAAGCGTATCGGCAGGACCAGGTCGTGACGGAGGCCGGTGAACACGATCGCGAGCGGACCGTGATACGCCCACCAACCTGCTTGACCCTTTGGCCGGATCGGGGTGGGCAGAACCTCGGGCTCGGCGAGGACCGACCCGGGCTGGGTTGCCGGATACGCCGCAGCGTGCGCGTCAAGAGTCCCGACGAGCCGGAACGTTTCCCACGTACGGGGCTTCGTATGCGAGCGGGCGCGACCGGGGATCCGGGTCGAGTCCCACCACGAGCCTATCCTCGGCGGGCCGTGACGCTTACCCGTCTTGTCCGCGAACAAGTGCCGATCAACGCTCTGCCACACCTCGTCCGCGAGATGCATCGCCAAAGCCTTGGTCAGATGGTTCCGCAGCCAACCCGATGCTTCCACATGCTCGGCAGCGGCGTCTTCGAACGCCTTGCGGGACAATCCGAACCGCTTGCGTGCCTCGGCCAGACCAACCCGGTCGCGCAACCGGTGCGCGGCCCAATACGCGTCCACCCGGTCGCGGGCCTGGTGTTGCATGGTCCGGCGCAACGCATGCACCGCGGTGGACATGCTCGCCAACCGGCTGCGGGTGGCGGGGTTGCTCGCATCAACTTCCAGGCGGATCACGGCGACCGGCTCATCCTGGACGCGGCGCCAGTTCTTGGTTTTGGACTTGCCGCGGACCCGGCGAACCGGGGCGGGCGCCAGCACGGTGTCAGGCATGCCGGTCACCCCCGTCTTTCGATCCGGACCCCAGCGGTTGATCTATCGGCGGGGTCAGCATACGACTGGAGTACGACAGATTCCGCCGCCGATCATCCGGGCATGCCACCCGTTTCGCGGCGATACTCGCGGCTGATCGCGCTCACCGGGCTCACCCCGGCCGCGCTCGCCACCCCGATGACTCGAATCGCCGCCGCCCAGCCCACCGCCACTGCCCGGCCGTGGCGGCTCGCGCTGCCCGACCGGGTCCTGCTCGTCGCTGCTGGGCTACGCACGAACCTCACTACCCGGGCGCTTGCCGCCGTGTTCGGCATCAGCCAATCGATGACCGTGCGCATCCAACGCACCTGCTGCCGGTCCTGGCCGGACTACGCCAGACCCGAACCTACTCCAGCCACCAGCGCCGCTGCACCTGGGTTCTCGACGGCACGCTCATCCCAGTGCACGACCAGTCCCGTACTGCGGTGTCGAAGAACCATCGGCGCAGCGTCAACGTGCACGTCGTGATCCGCCGCTGCGACCGCGCGGTGACCGCCGCCGGCACCGCGTGGCCCGGCAACCGCAACGACATCACCGTCGCTCGCGCCCAACACGACACCCTGCTCACCGACCCGCCTCGCCAGGTGTTGGGCGACGGCGGCTACCGCTCGCTGCCCGACGTGACCGGCCCCCGCCGCGATTCGCACGGCAGGATCATCCGGGACGAGGCATGGCGCCGTCACCGGCGCAGGCGAGCCACCGTCGAACACGTGATCGCCCGGCTGAAAGACTGGCAGATCCTGCGCCAATGCCGCCGACCCGGCCGCGGCATCGACCTTGTTGTCGCCGCCGTGACCGCGATCTATAACCACCGCCTCGACCACTTACGACTCAACTCTTAGGGTCGGGTCGTGCCCCAACGGCTCCTGGCCCTGTCGAACTTCGTGTTCACCGTCGGCAGCGGCATGTACCTGACCGCGGGCGTCCTGTACTTCACCGAGGCCGTCCGCCTGCCGCCGGGCCAGGTCGGTCTCGGGCTGGCCGTCGCCGGTGCCCTCGCCCTCGCCCTGGCCGTCGCGGCCGGGCACCTCGCGGACCGGCGCGACGCGCGGGTCGTGTACGCGGCCACGCTGCTCGTCCAGGCCGCGGCGACGGCCGGGTTCCTGCTCGTGGACGGCTTCTGGGCGTTCGTGGTCGCGGTCAGCGTGGCCACCGCGGCGAAGGCGGCCGGGACGGCGGCGCGCAGCCCGATGATCCGGCGCTTCGGCGGCGAGCGACCGCAGCAGTTCCGCGCCTACCTGCGCGCCGTGACCAACGTCGGCGTCTCGTTCGGCGCGCTCCTCGCCGGCTGGGCGGTGCAGACCGGCACCCACCGGGCCTACGACCTCATGGTCGCCGGGATGGTCGTGGCCACGGCCGGCTCGGCGGCGTTCCTGGCGTTCGTGCCGCGGGTCGCACCGCTCCCGGCGGCCGAGGGCCCGCGGTGGGTGGCGCTGCGCGACCGGCCGTACCTGGTGCTGACGGCGCTGGACGGCGTCATGGCCATCCAGTACAAGGTGCCGACGGTGGCCGTGCCGCTCTGGGTGGTCGGCGCGACCCGCGCGCCGCACTGGGTCATCTCCGCGACCATGCTCACCGGCACGCTCATCGTCGTCGGCTTCCAGGTGCGCGCGAGCCGCGGCATCGACTCGCCCGCGGCCGGCGCCGCCGCCTACCGCCGGGCCGGCCTCGCGTTCCTGGCCTCGTGCGCGCTGATCCCGCTCACCGCGGGCCCGCCCGGCTGGGTCGCGGCGTCGCTGCTCATCGTCGTCGCCGTGGTACACACCGCGGGCGAGCTGTGGCACGCGGCGGGCGCCTTCGAGCTGTCGTTCGCGCTCGCGCCCGAGCAGGCGACCGGCCAGTACCTGGGCGTGTTCGGCCTCGGCGCCGGCATCGCCGAGGCGGTCGGGCCGGGGCTGCTGATCGGGCTGTGCATCACCTGGGGCCGGCCCGGCTGGTACGTGGCCGGCGCGCTGTTCCTGCTCACCGGCCTCGCCATGCCGCCCGCCGTCCGCCGGGCCCGCCGCCGAGCGGCGTCATCACTCGCGAGCGGGGCGGAGGTCACGTCAGCTCGCCGGGGAGCAGGCTGAAGACCAGGGTGTCGCGGCGGGCGGACTTGAAGGGGAAGTGGGAGCGCAGCAGCGATGGCGAGGTTCAGGGACGTGCCGGCCAGGCGGTCCTGCTCGTTGCGGTCGTACGCGGCCGCGATGTCGGCCTCGGTCGGGGGGTCGACGCGCGGCCAGGAGTAGCGCCGGCACAGCTCGTCGGAGAAGGCCTCGTAGCGCTGCGGTGCGTCCTGCGGCCGCCACGGGCGCAGCAGGACGACGCCGTCGCTCAGCGGCGGCTCGGGGAAGGGCAGGGCCGGCAGCCCAGACAGTCTACGAACGGGCCGCGGGCCGGATGCGGGGTGATGCGCTCGGGAACGACGGGAGCGAAAAGACAACATCCTTCAACGAAAAGCGACGCAACCGAAGCAACGCTGCCAACTGCGCAAATGAGCTTAGGACGAAGGATCGGCGACCGCGACGCCCCATCCAGCGGGGGTGGTCGGTGCGAAGGCTTGACAGAAGCACACATGACCGTCAATCTGCCAAGCAAGCAATTATCACCAAGTTCCCACATGTTCGATCACGGTTGGACGTCGTGATCATGGGTGCCCGGCCACGGTGCCCGCGTTTCGACCTGGTTCTGAAAGCGTTCTCAGCCCTGTTCCGCCAGACAGTGAAGGAGAACCACATGCACCACGTACGTCGCGGACTCATCGCCCTCGCGGCGGGGAGCCTGCTGGCCACGGCCGTCGTCGCCGTGACCGCCGCGCCGGCCGGCGCGGCCACCACCACGATCAACGTCAACGGCGGCATCGTCGGGCGCACGTTCGACGGCGTCGGCGCGATCAGCGGCGGGGGCGGCAACTCGCGCCTGCTGATCGACTACCCGGAGCCGCAGCGCAGCCAGATCCTCGACTACCTGTTCAAGCCGAACTACGGCGCCGCGGTGCAGCTGCTCAAGCTGGAGATCGGCGGCGACGCCAACTCCACCGACGGGTCCGAGCCCAGCCACGAGCACGTGCGCGGGGACGTCAACTGCAACGTCGGCTACGAGTTCTGGCTCGGGGAGCAGGCCGTGGCCCGCAACCCGAACATCCGCATCGTCGCCCTGCCGTGGACCGCGCCGGGCTGGATCGGCGGCGGCAACTTCTGGTCGCAGGACATGATCGACTATGACATCTCGTGGCTGAACTGCGCCAAGGGCCACGGCATCACCGTGCACTACCTCGGCGGCTGGAACGAGCGCGGCCACGACAGCGGCTGGTACAAGAACCTGCGGACCGGCCTGAACAACGCCGGGTACGGCGCGGTGCAGATCGTCGGCGACGACTCCGGCTGGGGGATGGCCGACGAGTTCGCCGCCGATCCCGCGCTGAAGAGCGCGGTCGGCGTGCTCGGCAACCACTACGTGTGCGGGTACCTGTCGCAGGCCGACTCCTGCAGTACCACATCCAACGCCCGATCCAGCGGAAAACCGCTGTGGGCCTCGGAGTTCGGCTCGCAGGACGACATGAGCGGCGTCGTGCCGTTCGTCCGCACGCTCAACCGCGGCTACCTGGACGCGGAGATCTCCGGCTACATGAACTGGCCGCTCATCGCCGCCATCACCCCGAACCTGCCCTACGCCACCGTCGGGCTCATGGACGCCGGCTCGCCGTGGTCGGGCGCCTACCGGGTCGGCCGGAACCTGTGGGCCACCGCGCACTACGCGCAGTTCACGCAACCGGGGTGGAAGTACCTCAACAGCTCGGCCAGCGGCTACCTCGGCGGCAACCGCGCCAACGGCAGCTACGTGTCGCTCAAGTCGCCCAACAACACCGACTACACCACGGTGTACGAGACCAGCGGCACCACCTCGACGCAGACCGTCAACGTCACCGTCTCGGGCGGCCTGAGCGCCGGCACCGTGCACGTGTGGTCGACCGACATGGGCTCGTCCAACCCGGGCGACTGGTTCGTGCGCCAGGCTGACATCGCCCCGTCCGGCGGCGCCTACAGCCTCACCATGCAGCCCAACCGCATCTACACCCTGACCACCACGAGCGGGCAGGGCAAGGGCACCGCGGCGAGCCCCGCCCCGCACGGCCTCGCGCTGCCCTACGCCGACACCTTCGACGGCTACGCGGTGCGCAAGCAGCCCCGCTACACCGAGGACATGCAGGGCTCGTTCGAGACCCGCGCCTGCGCCGCCGGCCGGTCCGGCACCTGCCTGCAGCAGGTCGCGCCGCAGCGGCCGATCAACTGGCAGGACGACAGCGACGCCTTCACCCTGTTCGGCGACTCCAACTGGACCAACTACACCGTCAGCCTGGACGTGAACATGCAGCAGGCCGGCACGGTCACCCTGCTGGGCCGGGCGAACATCCAGAATCGGCCGCAGAACCGCCAGGCCGCCTACCAGCTGCGCGTGTCGAACACCGGCGCGTGGTCGATCGTCAGGCACAGCAACACGAACACCGACACGACCCTCGCCTCGGGCACCCGGGCGGCGCTTGGGCTCAACAGCTGGCACAACCTGAAGCTCGGCTTCTCCGGCGGCCAGATCACCGCGACCATCGACGCCACGATCGCCGGCACGGCGAACGACTTCTCCTTCGGCAGCGGCCAGGCCGGCGTCGGGGTCGTGGGCTACCAGACCGACCAGTTCGACAACCTGAGCGTCACCGCCAACGCAGGCCCGGTGCTCAGCGTCCTGCGCGGCGTCGGCTCCGGCCGCTGCGCCGACGTGCCCGCGCTGTCGCAGACCAACGGCACGCAGCTGGCGCTGTGGGACTGCAACGGCGGTGCCAACCAGACGTTCACGCAGACCGCGTCCAACCAGCTGCAGGTGTACGGCACCAAGTGCCTCGACGTCAACGGCGCCGCCACGACGGACGGTGCGGCGGTGCAGATCTGGGACTGCAACGGCGGTGCCAACCAGCAGTGGACCGTGAACTCCGACGGCACCGTGGTCGGGGTCGGGTCCGGCAAGTGCCTCGACGCGACCGCGAACGGCACGGCCAACGGCACACTGCTGGAGATCTGGACCTGTAACGGCGGGGACAACCAGAAGTGGGCGCGGTCATGAGACGCCCGCTGAGCATCGCCGCCACGATGCTGCTCGGGCTCGGCCTGGCGATCGTCGCCATGCCGGGCCCGGCCCGGGCCGCCGTCGCACCGTCCGCCGCGAACAGCGTCGCCGTGCTGATGCGCTCCTACGACGCGAACACCGGGCGCATCGGCACCGACTGGTGGACCAGCGCCGTGTCGCTGAGCACCGTCATGACCTACCGGCAGGCCGGCGGCGACACGCAGTACGACTACGCCATCGCCGGCGCGTTCGCCAAGAACCCGAGCTTCACCAACATGTACATCGACGACACCGGCTGGTGGACGCTGGTCTGGCTGCAGGCGTACGACATCACCGGCAACCGCTCCTACCTGTCGATGGCCGAGACCACCACCCGGTACATGCACAACTACTGGGACGGGGTCTGCGGCGGCGGCGTGTACTGGAGCACGGCCAAGCAGTACAAGGCCGCCATCGCCAACGAGCTCTTCCTCGCCGCGACCGCCGGGCTGCACAACCGCATCCCGGGGGACACGACGTACCTCGGCTGGGCGGGCGACGAGTGGAACTGGTTGCGCGCCAGCGGGCTCATCCACGACAACCTCGTGCAGGACGGGCTCAACGTGTCCGGGTGCCAGTTCAACACCGCCAACTGGACGTACAACCAGGGCGTCATCCTGCAGGGCCTGATCGAGCTGAACCGGGCCACCGGCAACGCCGGGCTGCTCACCACCGCCCGCTCGATCGCCACCACCGCCGTCGGGCGGTTCAACCGGGGCGGCGTGCTCTACGAGGGCTGCGAGCCCAACTGCACGGGCGACGGCCAGGCGTTCAAGGGCATCCTCATCCGCTACCTGCGGGCGCTCGCGACCGCCGCGAACACCAGCGAGTACAACACCTTCATCACCACGACCGCCAACTCGATCCTGGCCAACGACACCGCCGCCGACGGCCGGCAGGGCAACTCCTTCGTCGGCCCGTTCAGCAACTGGAGCCCGACCACCCAGGCGGCGGCCGCGGCCGCGCTCGTCGCCGCCGGCACCAGCGTCACGCCGCCGGCCAACCAGCCGGGGCTGCTGCGGGGCCGCGAGTCGGGCCGCTGCGTCGACGTGCCGAACAACTCGCAGGCCAACTTCACGCGCGTGGCGCTGTGGGACTGCAACGGCGGCGCCAACCAGACGTGGACGCTCACGCCGTCGAAGCAGCTGAAGGTGTACGGCACCAAGTGCCTCGACGTCAACGGCGCCGGGACCGCCGACGGTACCGCGGTGCAGATCTACGACTGCAACAACACCGCCGCCCAGGTGTGGAACGTGAACGCCGACGGCACGGTGGTGAACCCGAACTCGGGCAGGTGCCTCGACGCCATCGCGCACGGCACCGCCAACGGCACGCAGCTGGAGATCTGGTCCTGCAACGGCGGCGACAACCAGAAGTGGGCGAGGATATGAGACGAGCCGTACCGCTGCTGACGGCGGCGCTGCTGCTGCCCGCCGCCGTCGTGCTCACCACCACACGGGCCGCGTCCGCCGCCACCACGTGGACGGTCGCGGGGCCCTCGGCGGGCACGACCGCCGCGCAGGTCAGCCTCGACAACGGCGGCCTGACGTTCGCGGTGAGCAACCAGGGGCAGACGGTGCTGTCGCCCTCGCCGATCGGCATCGTCACCACCGCCGCCGACCTGACCCGGAACCTGGCGTTCACCCAGCGCGCCGACCGGACCGTCACCGAGTCCTACACGATGACGACCGGCAAGCAGCGCACCC
This sequence comes from Dactylosporangium darangshiense, assembly GCF_039537565.1. NCBI lineage: Bacteria > Bacillati > Actinomycetota > Actinomycetes > Micromonosporales > Micromonosporaceae > Dactylosporangium > Dactylosporangium darangshiense. The sequence continues at coordinate 175,624 of NZ_BAABAT010000022.1, read as the reverse complement.
GCAGCACCACCTACAACGAGACGACGCTGTCCTTCACCGGCAGCGGCGGCGCCCGCCTCGACGTGGTGGTCCGGGCGTCGAACACCGGCGCCGCCTACCGCTACGTGCTGCCCGGCAGCGGCCCGGTCACGGTGAGCCGCGAGGCGTCGTCGTGGAGCGTCCCCGCCGCGTCCAACGCGTGGCTCGTCCCGCCGCACGCCGAGGACCAGGGCCGCTGGTTCCAGTCCACCGCCGGCGGCGCGCCGACCGGCAACAACTACCGCGTGCCCGCCCTGTTCGAGGTCGGCGCCCGCTTCGCCCTCGTCGCCGAGACCAACCTCGACGGCCGCTACGCCGCCGCGTACCTCACCCACGCCGCCGGGTCCGGCACCTACACCACGGCCCTGGCCGGCGGCATCACCACGACGCTGCCGCTGAGCACCCCGTGGCGGACCGCGGCGGTCGGCGACCTCGCCACCGTCACCGGCTCGACGATCGTCGACGACCTGGCCGCGCCGTCCAGGGTGGCCGACACGTCCTGGGTCAGGCCGGGCACGGTCGCCTGGTCGTGGCTGACCGAGCACGCAAGCCCGTCGGACGAGAACCGGCAGCGGCAGTACATCGACTTCGCCGCCCGCAACGGCTGGGGCTACGTCCTCATCGACGAGGGCTGGTCCTCGAGCTGGGCGCCGTCCGTGGTCTCCTACGCCCGCTCCAAGGGGGTGCAGGTGATCCTCTGGTTCAACTCCAGCAACCTCAGGACCGCGCAGCAGCGGGAGGACTGGCTGCCGCTCATCAAGAGCTGGGGCGTGGCCGGCGTCAAGATCGACTTCATCTACGAGGACACCCAGCCGACGCTGCAGTGGTACGACGCCATCCTGGCCCGCACCGCCGAGCTGCAGCTGATGGTGAACTTCCACGGCGCGGCCACGCCGAGGGGCCTGCAGCGCACCTGGCCCCACGTGATGACGGCCGAGGCGGTGTTCGGGGCCGAGCAGTACCTGCGGGCCGACTTCAACACGATCCTGCCGTTCACCCGCAACGCCATCGCCGGCATGGACTTCACGCCGGTCGTGTTCAGCCTGGCCAACCGGGACACCACCGACGGTCACGAGCTGGGCACGTCGATCGTCTTCGAGTCCGGCTGGCAGCACCTGGCCGACAACCCGCAGAGCTACGAGACCCACCCCGAGGCGCTGCGCATCCTCGACCAGCTGCCGACGGCGTGGGACGAGTCCCGGCTGCTCGGCGGCCGCCCGGGCCAGGAGGCGTACTTCGCCCGCCGGTCGGGCAGCCGCTGGTTCATCGGCGGCATCTCGGCGCTGAACGCGAAGACGTTCACCACGTCGCTGTCGTTCCTCGGCGCCGGGCAGTACCTGGCCGAGACCGTCCGCGACGGCTCGGGCGGGCTGGTGCGCGAGACGCGGGTCGTCACGAGCGCCGACACGCTCAGCGTGGCGGAAGCGACCCGGGGCGGCTTCGCCTCCGTCGTGTGCCCGTACACCTCCGGCATGACGACCTGCGGCACGAGGGCCGTGCCCTTCGCCCTGAAGGGCACCCAGTCCGGCCGCTGCGCCGACGTGCCGGGCGCGTCACAGACCAGCGGCACGCAGCTGGCGCTGTGGGACTGCAACGGCGGGGCCAACCAGGCCTTCACGCTGAGCGGTTCGAAGCAGCTGCTGGTGTACGGCGGGAGCAAGTGCCTCGACGTCGCCGGCGCGAGCACCGCGGACGGGGCCAAGGTGCAGATCTGGGACTGCAACGGCCAGACGAACCAGCAGTGGAACGTCAACGCCGACGGCACCGTGGTCGGCGTCGGGTCGGGCAAATGCCTGGACGCGACGGCGAACGGCACGGCCAACGGCACGCCGCTGGAGATCTGGACCTGCAACGGCGGGGGCAACCAGCAGTGGGGACGGCCCGCTCAATAGCGTGCGACAGGCAGGCGGCGCGGGCCCGAGGACCCGCGCCGCTGTGCTCCTGGCTGTTGCGTCAGGGCAGGGTGATGGTGACGCCGGTCGTGGTGGAGCCGGCCGTCGTGTGGAACTGGGTGGGGTACTTCACCATCTCGCCCGCGACGCTGTAGTAGAGCCAGACGTCGTTGGTGTTGAGGCCCTTGATGGTGAAGGTGCCGTCGGGGTACACGTACGGGCTCACGCCCGCGTTGTCGCCGGTGACGGCGTCCACCACCGTGATGTAGGTGCACTGGATGCACGAGCCGGCGGGGCCGGTCACCGTGCCGCTGATCGCGCCCGTCGCGGGCAGCTTCACGTCCAGGTTCACGGTCTGGCCGGCGATGACCTGGACCGGGGTGGCCTGGGCCCGGTTGATCTTGTCGCCCGACCAGACCCACGCGTGCTGGCCGCTGTAGTCGGGGAAGGCGATCTTCCACTGGTACGGGCCGAGGTCGTGCACCGTGTACTGGCCGTTGGCCCACTCGTCGACGCAGTTGGCCTGGCTGTTGGAGGAGTAGCTCGCCGACGGCGTGGTCGGGGTGGGGCAGACGCTGCGGGCGTTGGCGTCCGTCGATGCGTCCTTGACCGTGCCGCTGATCGAGCCGCCCGGGTCGAGCTTGACCGTCACGTTGATCTGCTCGCCGGCCTTCGGCGAGTACACCTTGGCCTGGTCCGGGTCGCCGGTGCCCGCGCCGGTCGTCGACACCCACTGCGCGCCGTGCACGTGGTCGGAGGTCGCGACGAACAGCCGGAACTTGTCGCCGGGGAACAGGGGCTTCACGTCGATCGCCGGCCCGCAGTTGTTCGGCCACCCGAGCTCGCTGTTGGTGACGCCCATCATGGCGATGCAGGCGCCGCCATCGACCGCGGCGCCGGTGGCGGCGTCCACGAACGTGACGTGCAGGCTCGCCGCCTTGTCCAGCTTCACGACCGCGGTCGCGGTGGCGTTCTCGGTGACCACCGTCGGGCCGAACTGCCCGTTGACGTACACGTTGGTCTGGTCGTAGCCGCCGCCGCTGTAGGTGCCGACCGGGATGTCCTTGAGCTTGGCGACGCCGTTCTGGTCCGTGCAGACCGTCTGGAACTGCAGCGGGCCCTCCTGGTAGTACCAGCAGTAGTTGACGATCGGCGCCTTGGTCTGCCGGTCGAGGGTCTTGATGTGGAGGTTGCCGACCGGCGGGCGCACGAGGTCGATCGTGGTGGTGGCGCTGGGCTTCACCTCGAACGGCGTCGCGTTCCACTCGTCGGCGTGGTCGTACCAGACGACCTGGCCGCTGGGGAACCTGAAGAACATCGTGTAGTTGGTGCCGGTCTCGACGTTGTCGAAGTGGTAGCGGCCCTTGGTGTCGGTCGAGGTGTACCCGACCCAGTTGCCGCCGCGGCGCAGCTCGACGTAGATGTCCTGCAGTCCGCCGCCGCCCGGCTTGGTGACCTTGCCGGCGATTTTGCCGTACTGGATCGGCATGAGCGACACGCTGACGGTGCCCGGCACGGCGATCTTGTCGGCGGTGTAGCGGTCGGCCTTGCCGTTCAGCCACTGCTCGACGTAGCCGTTGCCGGTGACGTCGACGATGTACTGCCCGGCGGCCGCGTCCGGGAACGAGAAGTGCCCGGTGGCGTCGCTGTTGGTGAACGCCCAGTGCGAGCCGTCCTCGAACTGGATGACGATCCCGGCGCCGGAGACCGGCGCGCCGGTCAGGGCGTTGGTGATCGTCCCGTCCAGCCCGGTGCCGGCCGCGGCGGCGCCCGTTGCGGGCACCAGTGCGCCGAGGACGGCGGTGAGCAGCGCGACAGCCAGGATGCCTAACTTGCGCAGGGTGGAGCCAGCCTTCATTTCTCCCCCGTTCATGTTCCACCGCGTGAGGCGGCGGGCCGCGGATGCGACGCCCGCAAGATATCAACAGTCATCAAGCGGGGCAGCCCCAATTCGCGCGCACCGGCATCGGGGAGCGCATCGGCGCTGGTCGCTCGCCGTGATGATCGCCGGACACAGGAAGAACCCCCCACCGCGGTGGTTTCGGTGGGGGTTCAGCGCCCGGACATCGTCGTTACTGCTGGGGCGGGACCTGCGGCCGCGGCTGCTGGGGCGGATACGCCTGCTGCTGCGGGTACTGCGGCTGCTGCTGGGGCTGGCCCTGCGGCGGGAACGGCGGCTGCCCGCCGGCCGGCGCCGCGGCCACGGCCGGCGCGCCGCCCTTGCCGCCGCCGGCGTGCCGCTTGATGATCAGGGCGGTGCCGATGCCGAACATGAGCGTGCCGACGATGATGCAGCCGTAGCGGTACAGGTGGTCCTGCGACTTCTGCTCCTCGTAGGTCCGCGTCGTCGAGCTCCCCTTGCGCGTCTCGACGCAGTGGTCACCGGGCCGCATGGTCTGGCTGCCGCATTTGACCTCGCTGCTGTCGAACCCGAAGATCCCGATGGCCACGAGCAGCACGCCGAGGACGGTCGCGCCGTAGCGATTGGTGAAGAGTCTGCCGATCATGGGCACCGACTGTATCGATGAACGACGCTCCGCGTTGCCCCGAGTCCACGCTCCCTGCACCCCGAATTTGCGTGATTGTTATCGAAGGCGCTCAGGGGACGGACAGCGCGGGAGCGGCGAAGAAGGCGCCGAGGCGGTCCAGCATGGCGCGGTTGATGCGGTAGTACACCCACGTCGCGCGGCGTTCGCTGGTCACCAGGCCGGTCTCGCGCAGGACGCGCAGGTGGAACGAGATCGTCGGGGCGGTCACGTCGAACTCGCCCGTCAGCTCGCAGACGCAGACCTCGCCGTCGCCGCGGGCGGCGATGAGGGACAGCAGGCGCAGCCGGACGGGGTCGCCGAGGGCCTTGAAGACCTTCGCCGTGTCGACCGCCTCCGGTGCGGTCAGCGGCTGGCCGACCAGCGGGGTGCAGCAGTCCGGCTGGTCCGCCACTTCGACGGCCTTCGTCCGCGCCATGGCACCCATGTTCGCCGAGGGCAACCGGGCGCCGCAACCGGAGCCCCTTATTGATCGGGCGTGTGCCTGCTCACCAGGAGCCCGGCGAGGAGGAGGGCGACCAGGCGGCGGGCGTCGTAGCGGGGGTCCTTGCCGGCGCCGATGCACAGGTTGCCGATGCCGCGCATGAGCTCGAGGGCCTCGACGTCGGCGCGGATCTCGCCGGCGGTCGCGGCGGCGTCGAGCAGGGCGGCACAGACGGGGACGAGGCGGTCGAGGAAGTACTCGTGCAGGCTCGCGAACGTCGCATCGCCTGACTGCAGCGCCTCGGCGAGGCCGTGCTTGGTGACGAGGAAGTCGACGAAGAGATCGGCCCACTGCGCCAGGGCGGCGTGCGGCGACGCGGCGGCGGCCAGCAGCGCCGGGCCGGCCGCCACGCACGCCTCGACCTGGTGGCGGTACACGGCGACGATGAGGTCCGCCCGGGTCGGGAAGTGCCGGTAGATGGTGCCGACGCCGACGCCGGCCTTGGCGGCGATGTCACGCACGGGCGCGTCGACGCCGGACGCCACGAACGCCGCGGCCGCCGCCTGCAGCAGCGTCTCCTCGTTGCGCCGGGCGTCGGCGCGCTTGCGCGGGGCCGGCCCGCCGTCGTTGTCCGCCACTCGCGTTGCCTCCGTCACGTACGCCGGCGTTGCTAACCGGAACCAAGTTCCGTATCGTCGGAAACGGAACGTTGATCCGTTAGTCCATGATGGCAGAGGAGCATCCCATGGACCATTCCGGCATGCCCGTCGTCTCCGTACGGCCCGTCGTCCTGCCCGCACCCGGCCGCGGCGACGATCTCCAGGTAAGGGTGTCGGCCCCGGTGAGCGGAGACGAGCTGCCCGTCATCGTCTTCTCGCACGGCTTCGGCGGTTCGATGGACGGCTACGCCCCGCTCGTCGATCATTGGGCGGCGAACGGGTTCGCGGTCGTACAGCCGACGCACCTCGACTCGCGGACGCTGAGCGTGGGGCCGGACGACCCGCGGTACCACGACATCTGGCGCATTCGCGTCGAGGACCTCGTGCGCACCGTGGACGGCCTCGACCTCGTCGAGGCGGCGCTGCCGGGCCTCGCGGGGCGCCTCGATCGCGGCCGCATCGCCGTCGCCGGGCACTCGTGGGGCGCCCAGTCGGCGAGCATGCTGCTCGGCGCGCGGGTCCTCGACGCCGGCGGCGAACCGGGGCCGGACCTGTCCGACCCGCGGGTCAGGGCCGGCGTGCTGCTGGCCGTGCCCGGCACCGGGGGCGGCGACCTGACGCCGTTCGCCGCCGAGCACTTCCCCTTCATGAACCCGGACTTCGCGGCGATGGCGGCACCGGCGCTGGTGGTCGCGGGTGACAAGGACCAGTCGGCGCTGAGCGTGCGCGGCCCGGACTGGTTCACCGACGCCTACCGGCTCGGCACCGGCCCGAAGAGCCTGCTCACGCTGTTCGGGGCGGAGCACTCGCTCGGGGGCGTCTCCGGCTACGACAGCGCCGAGACGACCGACGAGAGCCCCGCTCGGGTCGCGCTGCTGCGGCGGCTCGCGTGGGCGTTCCTGCGCAGCGCGCTCTACCCGGGCGAGCCCGCCTGGTCCGCCGCGCTCGCCGAACTCGAGAAGACCGCCGGCGCGCCGGGCGTGGTGGAGTCCCGGGCCGGCTGAGTCAGGTGCCCTCGACGCCGATGCGGGCGCGCAGGTTGTCGGCCCACAGGTCGGCGGTGTACACCTCCGTGCCCGGCTCGTGCTTGCGCCCGCCCTCGCCGAGCGCCCCGGCGTCGACCGGTTCGTACCCGATCTGCTCGATCAGGTCGAACACCCGCCACTTGGCGTTCGGGTCGTCGCCGGAGACCGGGATGCCGTAGCGCTGGTTGGCACCGGCCGAGCGGCCGTGGTCCATCAGGTGGTCCCAGCGCATGGCGTTGAACGCCTTGACCACGTGCGCGCCGGCGAGGTGGCGTTGCATCAGCTCGCTGCTGGTCACGCTGCCGTGCTCCAGCTTCTCGTCGCGCCCGTCGCGCTGCGGGGAGTAGTTGGTCGCGTCGATGACCGTCCGGCCGGCGAAGGCCTGCGCGGGCAGGTCCCGGTAGTGGCCGAACGGTACGGCGACGATCGTGACGTCGCCGTACCGGGCCGCCTCCTCGGTGGAGACGGCGTGTGCGTGGCGGCCGAGGTGGTGCTCCAGGTCGCGCAGGGTGTCCGGGCCGCGGGAGTTGGCGATGGCCACGTCGTCACCGGCCGCCGTGAACAGGTGGGCCAGCGTGGAGCCGATCTTGCCCGCGCCAATGATGCCGATCTTCATACCGGTGCTGTACCCGCCGGCGGCCCGTTCACGCGAATCAGCGCCGCGGCAGGCGGGCGCACGCCACCGCGCAGCCGGCGGCGAGCACGGCGCAGGCGGCGAGGCCCGTGACCGCGCCGCCGGCCCAGCCGGAGCGCCCGGCGACGGCGACGAAGAGCGAGCCGACGGTCGCGACGCCGGCGGCCAGCCCCGCCTGCTGCGCGGTGACGAGGGCGCCGCTGGCCGCGCCGGCGACCTGCGGCGGCACGGTGGCGAGCACGGCGCCGAACAGCGGCACCATCACCAGGCCGCCGCCGAGGCCCGTCACCAGCATGGCGGGCGCCACGGTGAGCAGGCTCAGCCGGTCGTACCACAGCAGCGCCTGCACCGCGAGGACCCCCAGCCCGGCGGCGAACCCCCACGCGCCCACCACGATCGCCGTAACGCCGTGCCGGGCCACGATCCGCGCCGCGACCAGCGACATCACCAGGAAGCCGGCGGCCATCGGGGTGAGCCCGAGCCCGGCCCGCAGCGGCGACCAGCCCAGCCCGGACTGGGCGAGGACGGCGAAGACGAACATGAACCCGCCGACGGCCGGGAAGTACAGCAGCGCCACGGCGAGCCCCCGGCGCACCGCGGGCCGGCGCAGCAGCGACGGCGGCAGCATCGGTGCGCGCCGCTCGTCGCGCTCCGCCGCCCGCTGGTCGCGCCAAAGAGCCAGGCCCAGCAGCGGTACCGCGAGCAGCGCCGCGATCGTCCACAGTGGCCAGTGCAGCTCGCGGCCGACGGACAGCGGCGCGAGCAGCAGCGCGAGGGTGCCGGCCAGCAGCAGCGCGCCGCGCGGGTCGACGGGCGCGGGCGAGGAGGAGCGGGACTGCGGCATGAGCCGCGCCGCGAACAGCCCGGCGATGCCGAGCGGGACGTTGACGAGGAAGATCGCCCGCCAGCCGGTGCCGGCCACGTCGGCCCGCAGCAGCACGCCCCCGATCAGCTCGCCCGCCACGCTGCCGGCCCCGATCGTGGCGCCGAACAGCCCGAGCGCCCGCGCGCGCATCGGGCCGGCGTAGGTGGCCTGGATCGTGGCGAGCACCTGCGGCACCATCGCGCCGGCGGCGACGCCTTGTAGCACGCGGGCCGCGACCAGCGCGGCGGCGCTCGGCGCGAGCCCGCACAGCAGCGAGGTCAGCGTGAACGCGGCGAGCCCGAGCACGAACAGCCGCCGCCGGCCGAAGGCGTCGCCGAGCCGCCCGCCGGCGACCAGGCAGCAGGCGTACGCCAGCCCGTACCCGGCGACGACGAACTGCACGCCCGCCGGCCCGGCGCGCAGGTCGGTGCCGATCGAGGGCAGCGCGACGTTGACGATGAAGAAGTCGACGACGGCGAGAAACTGGGCGAGCAGGATCACCGGCAGCGCCCGCCACGACGTGGTGACGGCCGCCGGCTCGGTCCTGGGCATCGTGAGCGTCATGGGACCAGTCGACGCCGCTGCCGGTACCGGAACCAGAGCGTGGTTATCCAGGTATCCATGCCACCTGGATCGACCCGCCGGACGGGCGCATGCTGGACGTATGCCGGGTCGCCACCGCGAGCTCGCCCAGTTCTTGCGCTCCCGCCGCGAGCGCCTCTCGCCGGCCGACTTCGGCCTGCCGGTCGGCCCGCGCCGTCGCACGCCGGGCCTGCGCCGCGAGGAGGTCGCGCAGCTCGCCGGCGTGGGCGTCACGTGGTACACGTGGCTGGAGCAGGGCCGCGAGATCACGGTGTCGGCCCAGGTGCTCGGCGCGGTCGCGCAGACCCTGCGCCTCGACCCCGGCGAGCGCTCGCACCTGTTCACCCTGGCGGGTGTCTTCGACAACGCCGTCCCGTGCGAGGCCCAGCCCCTGCCCGGGGCCGTCCTGGCGACCCTGGAGGCCGTGCGCCCCTTCCCCGCCTACGTGGTGAACGGCCGCTGGGACCTCCTGGCACACAACCCGGAGGCCGAGGAGATCCTGGGCGGCTTCGCCGGCGTCCCCCGCGAGCGGCTCAACATCATGTGGCTGGCGTTCGTCGAGCGCACCCTGGACGGCCGGGTCGTCGAGTTCGACGCCGAGAGCGCGCGGCACGTCGCGCTGTTCCGCGCCGGGATGGCCGACCACCCGGACCACCCGGCCTGGAAACGCCTGCGCGACGACCTCCTCGCGGCGTCCCCGCTGTTCCGCGAGTACTGGGATCGCTACGAGGTCAGCCGCCCGATGGTGCGCAGCAAGACCTTCATCCACCCGCGCGCGGGCCGCATCCACGTCGAGACCGCCAGCTTCATGATCAACGGTGGCCCGCCCCTGGCCCGCCTGGTCGTCTACTCCCCGGCGGACGAGACCGCCCGGGCGGCCATGCGCATCCTCTCCCCGTCACCCGGGGCCGCGGTCGTCGCCCTCGCCTGACGGCCAGGCGCGGCGGCCGGCGACCCAGGTCTGGGTGACGCGGGACGCCGGGTCGAACGGGTCGCCGTCGCAGACGACCAGGTCGGCGGGCTCGCCGGGGGAGAGGCCGCCGGCGCCCGGCGCGCCGAGCGCGGCGGCCGCCGCCGTGGTGTAGCAGCGCAGAGCCTCCGACGGGGTGAGGGCCTGCTCGGTGCGGCCGACCGCCAGCCGCAGGTTGCCCAGCGGGTCGAGGGGGCCGGCCGGGTGGTCGGAGCCCGCCGTCAGCGGCACGCCCGCGTCGAGCAGGGCGCGGCCGGCCAGGACGGTGAGGTACCGGTCGGTGCCGGTGCCGGCGATCTGCGGGCCGAACGTGGCCGGGAAGCCGGGCTGGAACGTCGCCGTGGCGCCCGAGGCGGCGACCAGGCCGGTGGTCGCCGGGTCGAGCAGGACGAGGTGGTCGATGACGGCCGCGCCGGGCGGTGCGCCGATGGCGCGCAGGGCCGTGGCGGCCTGGCGGGCCGCGAGGTTGCCCAGCGCGTGCAGCCGCGGGCGGACGCCGGCCTCGACGAACCGGGCGAGGACGTCGGCCAGGGCGCGGTCGTCGTAGCGCAAGTACTCCACGCGCAGGTCCCGGCCGTGGATGCGCGCCGGGCGGCGCAGCGAGTCGCGCAGCGGGCCGATGTGGCGCGCGGCGACGCTCTCGCGCACCGCGCTGCCCGCCAGGCGGGCCAGGGCGCGCGAGGGCAGGTGCAGGGCGCAGCGGTCGCCGCCGTCCAGGAACAGCTTCACCTCGCGCGCGGAGGCGCCGTACGGGCCGTCGGGCAGCGCCGCCGGGCCGGGGACGGGGGTGAGCAGGCCCTCGGCGGCGCCGACCGCCCACGACAGGCGCGGTGCCGGCGCGGCCGCCAGGCGCAGCATCCGCTCGTGGTGCTGCGGCGCGACGTACGCCTCGTGGACGTGGGTGATGCCGTGCGCCAGGCAGCGGTCCAGCTCGTGGCGCAGCAGGGCGTCGGCGTCGTGCTCGGCGATGTGGCCGGCGACGTCGGCCAGGGCGCGGGCCAGGGCCTCGCCGTACGCCTGCTCCCACACCTCGCCGGTCGGGCGGCCGCGGCGGTCGCGGGTGACGTCGCCGGAGCGGGCGCGGGCGGTGGTGAGGCCGACGGCGCGCATCGCCGGGGACGACAGGGAGCCGCGGTGCACGTCGACCCCGCTGAGCATGACCTGGCGGCCGGGCGCCGCGGCGTCGAGCTCGGCGGCCGTGGGCAGGCGGCGCTGCGGCCAGGCGAACGGGCGGGCGTTCCAGAACAGCAGCCACGGCGATGTCGGATCGGCGACTGCGGCGGCCCGGACCGCGGCCAGCGCGTCGCCGAGGCCCGCCCAGGCGGCACCGTCGACGCCCCGCGGCTGCCAGGCGGTCACGCCCACGTGCAGGTGCGAGTCGACGAACCCCGGCACGACGTGCGCGCCCGGCAGGTCGAGCACCGTTTCCGCAGGTGGCGGGGGCACGTCCGGCCCGCCGGTCGCCGCGATCGACGGGCCGTCGAGCAGCAGCCAGCCGGGGCCGGGCGAGCAGTCCGCGCCGGTCCAGATCGTGGCTGCGCGCAGCAGCGTGCCGGGCATGCGCTCACGATAGGGCACCGTCCTACTCAGCCGAACCGAGTAGCACGGCTCATACGCGTTCTCGCCCGGCGAGCCCACAATGATCGGCGTGACGTTCGTGCGGCAATGGACCCTCCGGATCTGCAGCTTCCTGCTGACCTGGATCTACGGCGTGTACCGCGCCCATCCGGCGGTGTGGCGGCTCATGGCGCGCAACTACCGGCCGTACATGGGCCGCTTCGCCCGCCTGCACGCGTGGATGACGTGCCAGTTCGCCGCCATCGACGTGCCGGCGTACGGCGACTTCCTGCGGCGAAACGGCTGGCGGTTCCGGTGGTTCGACCTGTCGTCGTACCCGCCCACCGACAAGCTGTCCTACGTCAAGGCCTACCCGGAGGACCAGCGGTGCTGGCACGGGCGGATCGAGATCGCCGGCTGCGTCGTCGACGAGTCCTCCGGCTCCTCCGGCCGGCCGTACAACTGGGTCCGCAGCCGCCGCGAGCTGCGCACCGTCCACAAGAACCTGGCCGGCTACACGACGCTGGTGTTCCCGTCGAAGCGGCGGTTCGTCATCAACGCCTACTCGATGGGCGCCTGGGCGACCGGGACCAACACCGGCATCGCGATGGCCCGGGTGGCGATGGTGAAGAACACCGGCCCCGACCTGGACAAGATCGTCGACACGCTGCGGCACTTCGGCCCCGGCTTCGACTACGTGATCACCGCCTACCCGCCATTCCTCAAGCACCTGCTCGACCGCATGGACGCCGAGCAATTCCCGTGGGAGCAGTACCGGCTCTCCGCGCTCGTCGGCGGCGAGGGCATGACCGAGGCGCTGCGCGACTACCTCGAGCGGCGCTTCGCCAAGGTGCGCTCCGGCTACGGCGCCAGCGACCTGACCATCGGCATGGCCGGCGAGACCGACCTGACCGTCTGGCTGCGCCGCCGGCTGCGCACCGATGCGCGGCTGCGCGCCGCCCTGCTGGGCGCGGACGAGCACCGGCTGCCGATGGTGTTCCAGTACAACCCCCTCGAGACGTATCTCGAGACGACCGCCGACAACGAGATCCTCTGCACCATCAACACCACCGCGGTGATGACCCCGAAGGCGCGGTACAACATCGGCGACGAGGGCCGGCTGCTGCGCTTCGACGACCTCGTGAAGATCCTCGCCGCCGACCCGGAGGCCCTGGCCGGGGCGCGGGCGGCGATGCGCGCCGAGCGCATGCAGCTGCCGCTGCTGTTCCTCTTCGGCCGCCGCGACAGCACCGTGTCGTACATGGGCGCCAACATCTACCCGCAGGACGTCGAGAACGGCCTGTACCAGGGCAACGAGATGGCGCACCTCATCGAGAGCTTCTGCCTGTCGCTGGAGGAGCACGACAACCTGGAGCATCGTCCCGCGGTACACCTGCAGCTGCGATCCGCCGTCGAGCTCGGCGACGACGAACGGCGCGCGCTGGCCGCGGTGTGCCGGCAGGGCGTGCTGCGCTACCTCGCCGAGGTCAGTCGCGACTTCGCCGAGTCCCTCGCCGAGGACCCGACCGCCGCCGACCTGCGCGTGCACGTCCACGACCACGGCGCCGGCCCGTTCGCCGGCACCGGCTCCAAGATCAAGAACGTCTACCTGGCCAGGAGCGCCGCCGCATGAGGACCACCGACTTCTCCAAGGCCCCGCCGCTGGCCCAGGCCGGCGCGATGTTCGTGGGCGCCACCCGCTACCGCGGACCGCACTCCATCTTCGTGCTGTCCTTCACATGGTTCCGGATGGTGCGCCAGATGAAGCGGCTGCCGGGGTACCGCTGGCACACCGTCTACTGGCAGTGGCCCTTCACGCTCGGCACCATCGCGTTCTTCCACGACCGCGACGCGCTGCTGAAGTTCGCGCGCACCAAGCACCACCGCGACCTCATGTGCTGGATCACCGACCACGGCACCCGCAACGCGACCGGCGGCTACATCCGCCTCTACACCGCCGAGGAGAGCGGCTACTCCAACGGCGTCTGGCGGGCCGAGGGCGACACGATGGCGCACATCGAGCGGTACACGGCACTGTCCGCCGAGACCGAGGGCCCGGCGGTGCACCGGCAGGCGCAGCCGTGACGCTCGACGTCGCGCGGGTCACCGACCGCGCCGGCCTGCGCGCCTTCCTCGACCTGCCGCTGCGCCTGCACCCCGCCGACCGGTTCGTGCCGCTCGACGACGCCGTCGTCACCCGCTGGTGGCGGGGCCCGGTGCAGCTCTACGTCGTGCGCGACGCCACCGGCGCCGTCGTCGGGCGCACCTGCTTGCACACCGACGCGAAGTTCGACGCCAAGCTCGGCCGCCGCAACCGCCTCTTCGGCCTCACCGAGTTCGTCGACGACGACGCGGTCGCCGCGGCGCTGTTCGGGCTGATGGACGAGCACGGGCGCAACGCCGACGCGCTGTTCGGCCCGGTGGCGCTGCTGCCCAACCAGACCGGCGGGGTCATCACCTCCGGCTTCGGCGAGCGCGGGTTCGTCGACTCGGCGTGGAACCCCGAGTACTACCCGGCCGCCTACGAGCGCCACGGCTTCACCCGCCGCTTCGAGGCCGACACGTGGCTGTGCGACCTGCGCGGCCCCGAGTCCGAGCCGTTCTCCTTCGACGACACCCGCATCGCGGCCGAGGGGCTCGCGGTGCGCTACGGCTCTCGCCGCCGGTTCGCCGAGCAGCTGCCGATCCTGCGCGAGATGCTCAACGCGAGCTTCGCGCAGCTGGGGTACTACACCGAGATCAGCGCCGAGGAGCTCGCCGCGCAGACCGACGGCCTGGCGTACCTGCTCGACGAGAAGCTCCTGCTGTGGCTGGAGAAGGAGGGCCGGCCGGTCGCGTTCATCGTCACCGTGCCCGACGTCTCCGAGTTCCTCATGCGCGTCCGCGGCCGCCTCGGGCTGCTCAACCAGCTGCGGCTGCTGGCCACCCGCGGGCGCTACCGCCGCGAGGCCGTGCTCATCATCAAGGGCACCGTCCCCGGCGAGCAGGGCAAGGGCTACCTGAGCCTGTTGTCGCGGGAGCTGTACCGCAACCTGCGCGCCGGCGGGTACCAGGCCCTGCGCAGCACCTACGTCGAACGCGACAACCAGGGCTCGCAGGCGCAGTACCGCCGCATGAACGGCCGCCCGTTGCACGGCTACACCTTCTACGAGCGGGGCCCTCGATGACCTGGGTGGACGAGCTGCGCCGGCGCGAGGAGGCGTGCCGGCGGGCGCCGAGCGCGCACAACACGCAGCCGTGGATGCTGCGGTACCGCGAGGACGCCGTCGACGTGCACTGGGACCCGGCCCGCGAGCTGCCCGACTCCGACCCGACCCGGCGGGACCTGTTCCTGTCGCTCGGCGCCTTCGTCGAGGCGTGCCTCATCGTCGCCGCCGACGCCGGCCTGCCCGTCCGCGCCGAGGTCGCCGTCGACGACGCCGAGCGGCGGGTCGCCCGCCTGCTGCCGGCCGGCGCCGCCTACGCCACCGCGTTCACGACCGCCGCGCTCGAGCGCCGCCGATGCGCGCGCGGCGCCTACGAGCCCGGCGAGCTCGACCCCGCCGTCGTCGCCGAGGTCGCCGCCGGCGCCGACCTGCGCCGGGTGCCCTGCCGCGCGCTCACCGGCGAGCTGGCCGCCGCCGACCGGCACATGTTCGGCACGCCGGTGGTCGCCGCCGAGCTGCGGGAGTGGCTGCGCCTGTCGCCGCGCCACCCCCGCTACGCCCTCGACGGGCTCACCGACCGGGCCATGGAGCTGTCCCGCGCCGAGGCGTCCGGGCTGGCGGCCGTCCTCGCGCCCGGCGTGTACCCGCTCGCCCGCCGCCTCGGCGCGCCGGCGCTGCTCGCCGCCGCCTCGCGGGGGCTGCTGCGCTACGACGGCAGCGTCCTCGTCCTCGTCGGGCGCGCCGCGGGCCCCGACGACCTGGTCGAGCACGGGCGCGCCCTGCTGCGGGTGTGGCTGGGCCTGTCGCAGCGCGGTCTCGCGGTACACCCGCTGAGCCAGATCCTCGACTGCGCGGCGACGGCCGATCGTCTCGCCGCGGTCCTCTCGCCGGCGCCGGGCGAGCGGCTTCTTGCTGTGTTCCGCGCCGGCCGCCCCCTGCGCGAGCCCGTCCGCTCGTCGCGGATCCCGCCGGTGCAATAGCTTGCCGGTGCGCTCAGCGCACCAGCTTCCACAGCCGGATCGTCTTGTCGTCGGCGCCGCTGGCGAGCATGCTGCCGTCGGGCGAGAACGCGAGGCTGAAGACCGAGTTCGTGTGGCCGGTCAGCTCGGGGCCGATCTGGGTGCGGGTGGCGACGTTCCACAGCCGGATGGCGTAGTCGCCGCCGCCGGTGGCCACGACCTTGCCGTCCGGCGAGAACGCCACGCCGATGAGCGTCTTGTCGCCGCTTTGCATCGGCGCGCCGGTCTGCTGCTGGGTGGCGGTGTCCCAGAGGTGGACCATGGCGTCGTGCCCGACCGCGGCGACCAGCTTGCCGTCGGGGCTGAAGCGGATCCGGTTGATGCCGTCGGTGGGGCCGCCCAGGTCGCCGGTCGGCTGGCCGGTCTCGGCGTTCCACAGCCGCACGTCGTGGCCCCAGTCGGTGGCGAGGATGGTGCGGTCCTTCGGGTGGAACGCGGCGAAGCTGACCGGATGGTCCTTGTCGTTCAGCGCCTGGCCGGTCCGGCCGTCGGCAACGGTTCGCAGATACATGAGGTGGTCGCGGTAGTCCACCATGGCGATCGTCTTGCGGTCGGCGCTCACCGCGACGCTCTGGACCGCCGACAGCGTGGCGAACGGCCGGTCGCCCGACTGCCTGGTCTTCGTGTCCCACACGTACACGAAGCCCTCGGCGCCGCCGGTGACGAGCATCTTGCCGTCGGTGCTGAGCGCGTATCCCCAGATCGCGTTCGTGTGGCGGGTCAGCGGCTCGCCGATGGAGCTGTGCTTGCGGGCGTCCCAGAAGCGGACGGTGCCGTCCTGGCCGGCCGAGACGAGGCAGCCGCTGTCGTATGCGAGGAAGTCGAGGAACGACACGGTGTTGGTGTGGCCGGTGAGCGCGGCCAGGAAGGTCGCGCCCTGCACCGGCGGCAGGTTCTCGACGCCGTTGCCGCGGTCCCAGGGCTTCCAGATCACGGCACCGGCCGTCGCGCCGGCCACGGGAACGGCGAGCGCGGCCAGCAGCAGCGCCCGCCGCGAGACCGGCCGCCGCCGCTCGTCGTCCTTGCCTTTGTCGTCTTCGGCCTTGGTCCGCTCCTTGTCTTCGGCCTTGGTCCGCTCCTTGTCTTCGGCCTCGGTCCGCTCCTTGTCGTCGGCCTTGTTCCGGTCCTTGTCTTCGGCCTCGGAATCCTGCTCTTTGTCGAGCTCCGGCTCGGACGAATCGGATATTTCCGGTTTGTTCGTACTGTGGCCGCCGGTCTGCGGTTCGGGGGCCGGCGCCGGAGGCGGCGGGGGCGGCGCCGGCGCGGCGGCCGGACGGGCCAGGAGGCTGCCGTCGGCGACCACGAGCTCGGGCTGGTCGATGACGGTCGGCGCGATGCCGAGCGTGCGGTGCAGCAGCGTCCCGGCGAGCGGCACCCGCGACGCGCCGCCGACCAGGAACACGCCGGCGATCGCCTCCGGCGGCAGCCCCGCCTCGCGCAGGGTCCGCAGGGTCAGCTGCACCGTGCGGTCCAGGTGCGGGTGCGCCGCCTTCTCGAACTCCTCGCGGGTCAGGTGCAGCTCGACGTCGACCAGGGGCACCTGCAGCCGGGCCGTGGTGTGCCGTGACAGCTGCTCCTTCACGGCCCGCGCGCCCCGCCACAGCGCCTGCCGCGCCTGCCGGTCGGCCGCGGACTGCGGCCAGTCCAGCCGGCCCCAGGCCTCGGCGTTCGCGGTCAGGGTGCGGGCGTGGTTGACGACCACGGCGTCGAGGTCGAGGCCGCCGACGTCGATCAGGCCGTTGGTCGCCACGACCTGCAGGGCGCCGTCGACACCCAGCCGCACGACGCTCACGTCGAACGTGCCGGCGCCCAGGTCGTAGACGACGAGCGAGCGGCCCGGCGGGATCTCCCGGCCGAGGGTCTCGAGGAAGTAGGCGGCGGCCGCGACCGGCTCGGCCACCAGCCCCACGTCGCCGAAGCCGGCACGGCGGGCGGCGTCGACGAGCACGGCCAGGCGCGGGCGGCTCCAGACCGCGGGGTGGGTCAGCACGACCCCGGACAGCGGCCCCCCGGCGACCCGGGCCGCCTCCTCGCCGACGCGCCGGAGCACGGCGGCGATGAGGTCCACCACGGCGTGCTCGCGCTCGCCCAGCCACACCGTCCCGTCGTCGATGCGCCGCTTCGGGTTGGCCTCGAGCCCGGCCGGCGAGGCGACCGCGGTCCGCTCGGCGTCCAGCCCGGTGAACAGGGCCGCGCCGTCGCCGACGGACACGGCCGAGGACAGCAGCGGGGAGGCGTCGAAGAGCAGCGGCCGGGCGCGCCCGTCGCCGCCGGCCAGCACCGCGACGGTCGAGGAGGTGCCGAAGTCGATGCCCAGCCGGAAGCCATCCGTGATCACGACGGAAACCTTAGGGATGTCCGGTCCGCAGGTACACCCACCGATGAGTCCCAACCGACCGTATTCGTCGGCGCGATCGGCCGCGGGCGTGGCCGGCTGACGCAGCGCCGGTGGGCGTCAACGGTCCTCGGGCCGGACCCACTGCCGATGGTCCGGCTCCTCGTCCTGTGCTTCGTCGTCGACCAGGCCGCACTCATAGGCGAATACTCGCAGCTCGTACCGGCGCCCTTCGTGCCGCTCGGCCGCGGCGAGCTCCGCGAGGAGCTCGACGAGGCGGCCGCGCTGGTCGTCGGGCAGGTCGAGCAGGTGGGAGGCGACGCTCTCCTGCGTCTTCACCGCCACGTGGAGGTCCACCTCGTCGTCGTCGCAGGCGCCCAGCCACCACTGCACGTCGACGAAGACGCCGGCGACGGCCGGCAGCGAGCCGGCGTCCGGTTCGGCGGGCAGGCTCCGCTCGACGAGGTCCCGCATGCCGGCCAGGGCGTCGGCGTCGACCCGCGGCTCGTCCGGGTCGTCGCCGACGTGGTCGCCCAGCCAGCCCAGGGTGTCGGTCGTGAGGCGGTGCAGCGCGCGGGCGAGCACGGCGTCGGTCTCGGGCGTCATATCGGGTCGGGGTGCGGGATCATGCGGCGCAGCTCGCGGTCGAGCACGTCGATCTCGGGCGCGAGTGCGGCGGCGGCATACTCCGGGTACGCGTAGGAGAACAGGTACACGCGGACCTGCCCCGGCAGGACCTGCGAGATCTGCCAGTACCGGATGTGCAGCACGCCGTCGTCGTCGACGGTGTCGAACTCGTACACGTCGAACTCGCAGTCGTTGGGCAGGGTGCCGCCGTCGATCTGCCGCTCGCCGGGCTTGCGCGGGAACCGCAGCACCGGCGGCCCGGTCGCGTTCGCCGTGCCGAAGACCAGCACGTTGAGGCGCAGGACCGCGTCGCCGTCGGGGTCGTAGTAGCGCCCGCCGTGCTCCTCGGACTCCTCGACCTCCCAGGACTGCGGCACCCAGAAGCGGGCCACGCCGCCCATGTACACGACCTCCTGTGCGCCTCCCCGTCGCTCGCGCCGCCGCCCGCCGGCGCCCTCTTCCCGTCGTCGTTGCAGCCGGCGAGCGCCAGCACCGCAACGACCAGGATGAACGCGAGTGGCTTGCGCACGCGCCGGATCATAGAGCAGCACCCGCGTGTTCCGCGGCCCGCTGTTGTCCGGCCCGCGCTCAGCCCTTGTCGCCACCCTCGTTGGCGCCGCGGATGAAGTACCGCTGGAACACCACGAAGATGACGGCGACCGGGATCGTGGCCAGCAGCGCCGCGCCCAGCTTGAGCGGGTACTGGTTGCCCTTGCCCAGCGAGCCGCTGACCAGGTCGGCCAGGCCGCGCGGCAGGGTGAACAGCGCCGGGTCCTGCACCGCGACCAGGGTGTGCGGGAACTCGTTCCACGAGCCCTGGAACGACAGGATGGTGAGGGTGATCAGCGCGGGGCGGGCCATCGGCAGCACGACGGACCAGAAGGTGCGGAAGGTGCCGGCGCCGTCGATGCGGGCCGCCTCCTCGACGCTGACCGGGATGGACTCGAAGAACTGCTTCATGATGAACACGCCGGCCGCGTCGGCCAGCAGCGGCACGATCAGGCCCGCATAGGAGTTGTAGATGCCGAGCTGCTTGAGGACCAGGAACTTCGGGATCAGCAGCACCACGCCGGGCACCGCCATCACCGCCAGGACCGCGTTGAAGACCGCGCCCCGGCCGCGGAAGCGCAGGCGGGCCAGGGCATAGCCGGCCAGGGAGTCCAGGAACACGCGGCCGGCGGTGACGACGACGGTGACCAGGACCGAGTTGCCGAGCCAGAGCGGGAAGTCCGTGCCGAACAACTGGTGGAACCCGTTGAGGTCGACCGCCGCCGGGATCGGGGACAGGGGGTGCGCCGAGGCGTCGGCCTCGGTCTTGAACGCGTTGCCGATCTGGATCACGAAGGGATAGAGGAAGACCAGGCCGAAGAAGATCAGGATGGCGTACCCGAGGAAGGCGCTCACCAGCGCCCGCGGGTCCCGGCGGCCGTTCATGCCGCGTTCCCTTCCGCCCGGCTGCGGCTGCGGCGGCGGGGCTTGTCGTCGCGCTCGCGCAGCATCCGGCGCTGGAGCAGGGTCAGCAGGATGATGATCAGGAAGAGCACGAACGAGATGGCGGCGCCCGAGCCGTAGTCGAAGTTGCGGAACGCGGTGCGGTAGGACAGGTAGGCCGGGGTGAGCGTGGTCTTGGCCGGGTCGCCCTGGCTCATCACGTAGATCTGGTCGAAGACCTGCCAGGTGCTGATCAGGCCGAGGGTCAGCACCAGGAGCATGGTCGGCCGGATCATCGGCAGCGTGACGTAGCGGAACCGCTGCCAGCGGCCGGCGCCGTCCAGGGTGGCCGCCTCCTCCAGGGCCACCGGCACGTCCTGCAGCGCGGCCAGGAACATCAGCATGAAGGTGCCCGAGGTGGTCCAGACGACGAGCATGATGATCGCGCACATCGCCACGCTCGGCCCGGAGAACCACTCCCACCAGCTCAGGCCGAGCGGGCCGCCGCCGGCCAGCCCGGCCGGGGCGTCGTGGACGCCGACCAGGCCCAGCAGCAGGTGCACGATCCCCCTGGGGTCGGAGAACCACTGCGGGCCGGAGAGGCCGACCATGGACAGCAGCTGGTTGATCGCCCCGGAGCTGGAGAACATGAAGAGGAACACCACGCTGATCGCCACCGAGCTGGTGACCGAAGGGAAGTAGAACGCGGTCCGGAAGAACGCCTTGCCCTTCAGCATGCGGGCGTTGACCACCAGCGCGAGGCCGAGGGACAGCGCGGTCTGCAGCGGTACGACCAGCGCGACGTAGTAGAGGTTGTTGCGGATGGCGGTCATGAAGTCCCGCCGGTCCAGGCTGTCCTCGGTGAACAGCCGGGTGTAGTTGTCCACGCCGACGAACGGGGTCCCGGCGGTGAACGGGCTGCCCTGCCCCCGCCAGTCGGTCAGGCTCACCCAGAGCGCCATGAGGATCGGCAGCAGCAGGAACAGGCCGATGAGCACGATCACCGGGGCGACGAACAGCCAGCCGGCGACGCCCTCGTTGCTGCGGATGCCCTTGCCGCGTCGTACCGGCGGGGGTTTCGGGGTGGACGCGCCGGCGGCGGCCACCGTGTCGGTTGCCAATGGTTGCTCCCTCCTGCAGGGCCGGGTGCCGGGCCCGCCGCGGCGGGCCCGGCACCGGGGGATCAGCCCTTGAGGGCGGCCTCGGTGTTCTTCTGCACCCGGGCCAGCAGGGCCTTCGGGTCGCCGGCGGCCAGGCCCTGGATGCCGGTGTCCAGGTCGGCCAGCACGCTGTCCATCTTCGGCGCGTTGACCGGGCCCTGCGCGTAGGCGGCGCCGTCGATGAACGGCTTGTCGGCCGGGAACGCGGCCGTGTACTGGTCCTTGACCGACTGCCGCGACGGCATGACGCCGAACGCCTTGGCGAAGCTCATCTGCTGCTCGCCGGCGGTCATCGCCTCGACGAACTTGATCGCCTGGTCCTTGTACTTGCTCTTCGCCGCGATGCCCCAGCAGTTGGTGAACGAGAGCGTCGCCTGCGCCTTGGGGCCGGCCGGCAGGGGGTGCACGGTGTACTTCACGTTGGGGTAGTCGGTCTGCATGGCGCCCTTGATCCAGTTGCCCTCGATCGTCATGGCGGCCTTGCCCTTGCCGAACGCCTCGCCGGCCCAGCCGGAGTCGAGCTGCTTCGGGAACTGCACGAGCTTGTCCGTCAGCAGCGTCTTGACGTACTGCAGGGCCTGCAGGTTCTCCGGGCTGTCGGCGGTCGCCTGCTTGCCGTCGGCGCTGAGGATCCAGCCGCCGGCGCCCTTCATGAACGCGCCGACCCGGTCCCGGGTGTCGCCGAGGGCCATCGGCGTGACGCCCGCCGCCTTGAGCTTCTGCGAGACGGTGGTCAGCTGGTCCCAGGTCGTCGGCACGTCGGCATCGGTCAGCCCGGCCTTGGCCCACAGCTCGGTGTTGATCTCCAGCGCCAGCGTCGAGAAGTCCTTCGGCGCGCAGTAGAACTTGCCGTCGTAGGTGAAGGTCTTGCGCAGGCTGTCGTAGAAGTCGTTCGCGTTGCTGATCTTGTCGCCGTACGGCTCCAGCGCGCCGACGCTCGCGTAGTCGGCGAAGCGGCCGGCGTCGACGTAGAACACGTCGGGCGGGGTGCCGCCGGCCAGCGCCTGGCCGAGCTGCTGGGTGAGGTCCTGTGCCGGGGTGACGGTCGCGGTGTTGCCGCTGTCGGAGGCCCACTTGGCCGCGGCGTCCTGCACGGCCTTGGTCTCGGCGGCGCCGGACGAGCCGATCAGGATCTGCAGCGACGCCTTGCCGGACTGCTGCTGCGAAGAGCCCTTGTTGTCGTCGAAGCCGCCACCGCAGGCGGCGGACCCGAACAGCGCGGCCGCGGCAACGCCCGCGACGGCCAGCTGGCGGAATCCGGTCTGTTTCATGTCGATCTCCTGATCAGGCGGGGGACGGAAAGGAGAGGAGGGATGGGGCGTTCAGGCCGACTGGCGCACGACCAGGGTCGGCTGGAGGAGCATCGGTCCGATGCGGTGGCCGAGGGCGGCGTGGTCGCCGTCGAGCGCCGAGGCGAGCAGGTCCATGCAGCCCGCCGCGGCCTCGGCGAGCGGCTGGCTGACGCTGGTCAGGCCGACCGCCCGGGCGACCGGGGTGTCGTCGAAGCCGGTGACCGCGACCGTCGCGCCGGCGGCCCTGACCGCCTGCAGGGCGCCCAGGGCCAGCGAGTCGCTCGCGCAGACCAGGGCGGTCGGCGGCGCGTCACCGCGGAGCAGGTCGCCGGCGACCGACTCGCCCTGGGCGATCCCGTCCGGGGTCTGCCGGTCCAGCGCGGCGGCCGGCTCCAGGCCGGCGTCGCGCATCGCTCGCGCCCAGCCCGCCCGGCGGTCGTCGCCGACGCCGGAGCCGGCGGGCCAGCCGATGAAGCCGATCCGCCGGTGGCCGGCGGCGATGAGATGGTCGGTGGCGTGGGCCGTGCCGGAGGCGCCGTCCACGTCCACCCACAGGTGCCGCTCGGGGTTGTCCCACGGCCGGCCGAACGTGACGAACTGGACGCCCCTGGCGGCGAGCCACTCAGTGCGTACATCGCCGTGGTCGGTGCCGGTCAGCACGAACGCGTCGAGCTCGTACGAGCTGAGCAGGTCGTCGTAGGTGGCGATCTCGTCGGCCGGGCCGGCCGCGGTGTAGAGCATCACGCGGTAGCCGGCGGTCGCGGCGGCATCGGTCAGCCCGTGCAGGAAGCGGTCCAGGACCGATCCGTTGATGCCGTCGCGGGTGGGCTCGATCCGCACCGCGATGAGCTGTGAGCGGCCGGTGCGCATCTGGCGGGCGGCCCGGTTGGTGCGGTAGCCGAGGGCCTCGATCGCGTCGAGGACCCGCCGGCGGGTGTCCTCGCGCACGACATCGGGGCTGTTCAGGACGTTGGACACGGTCTGGCGGCTGACCTGCGCGTGCTGCGCAACCGTGGAGATCGTGACCTTTTCCGCCATTTGCACCCCTCTACGGTCTTGATCGTTCAAACGCTGCTATGCACAATTAGATCGTTCAAGTTGCGGGAATGTTTCGCACTCTGCACCGGCTGAGTCGATCTGTCAAGGAGCCGCTTATGACGCCGCCACTCCAGCCCCTGTTGCACGATCTCGTCGGCGTCGTGCTGGCGCCGACCAGCGTCCTGAGCGACGCCGGCGGGCAGATCCGGCCGGGCGTGGGGGTCCAGGGAGTCTTCCGGGCCGACGCGCGGGTGCTGTCCCGGGCCGAGCTGCGCCTCGACGGGCGCGAGCTCGAGCCGATCGCGCACGCGCCGGACGGCCCGCACGGCGCCCGGTTCGTCGGCCTGGCCCGCTGGCTCGGCGATCCCGGCCCCGACCCGACCGTCCGGGTCGACCGGCTCCGGCACCTCGACGGCGACGGGCTGACCGAGGAGATCGTGGTGCGCTCGACCGCGGCCGTCCCCGTCCGCGCGCTGCTCACCGTCGACCTGGCCTGCGACCTCGCGCCGATCGAGGTGCTCAAGTCGGGCGGTTCGGCGCCATCGCTGCCGGCCGAGGCCGGTCCGGACGGGCTCACCTGGCAGGCCGGCGGCACCACCGTCACGGTCACCGGCGAGGACGCAGCCGTTGCGGACGGCGCACTGCGCTGGCCGATCGACCTTCCCCCCGGCGGCACCGCGACCCTGCGCTGGCACCTGCTGGTCGAGGACCCCAAGGCCGTGGTGGCCGCACCGGCCGGCCCGCTGCCCTGGTCGCGCCCCGAGGTGACGGCCGGCGATCATCGGCTGACCCGGCTGCTCGAGCGGTCCCTGGACGACCTGCAGGCGCTGCGCCTCACCGAGGCCGGCGACCCGGACGGCACCTTCATCGGCGCCGGCGTGCCCTGGTTCCTGACCCTGTTCGGCCGGGACAGCCTGTGGGCGGCCCGGATGATGCTGCCGCTGGGCACCGACCTGGCCGCCAGCACCCTGCGGGTGCTCGCCCGCCGGCAGGGCACCCGTGACGACCCGGCATCCGGCGAGGCGCCGGGCAAGATCATGCACGAGCTGCGCCGCCACGAGTTCCACCTGGCCGGCAACGGCCTGCGCCTGCCGGCCGCCTACTACGGCACGGTCGACGCCACGATGCTCTGGGTGATCCTGCTGCACGAGGCCTGGCGCTGGGGCCTGCCGCCCGAGCGGGTCGAGCCGCTGCTGCCGCATCTGGAGGCGGCGCTGGGCTGGCTGGCCGAGTCGGCCGACCCGGACGGCGACGGCTTCGTGGAGTACCGCGACACCAGCGGCCGCGGCCTGTCCAACCAGGGCTGGAAGGACTCGGGCGACGCGGTGCGCTTCCATGACGGGCGCCGGGCCACCGCGCCGATCGCGCTGGTCGAGGTCCAGGGCTACGCCTACCAGGCCGCCGTCGGCGGCGCGGACCTGCTCGAGGCGTTCGGCCGCCCGGGCGCGCAGCGCTGGCGGGAGCACGCCGCCCGCCTGGCCGAGCGCTTCCGGGCCGCGTTCTGGGTCGACGGGCCGCTCGGCGCCCACCCCGCCCTCGCCCTGGACGCCGCCAAGCGCCCGGTCGACTCGCTGACCAGCAACATCGGGCATCTGCTGGGCACCGGCCTGCTCACCGCGGCCGAGTCCGCCCAGGTCGCCGCGGTCCTCGCCACGCCGGAGATGTCCGGCGGGTTCGGCCTGCGCACGATGTCGACGACCGACGCCGGCTTCAGCCCGCTGTCGTACCACTGCGGCTCGATCTGGGCCCACGACACCGCGATCGTCCTGTCCGGCCTCGCCGAGACCGGACACGGTGCCCCGGCCGCTCGCCTGGCCGACGGGCTGCTCGGCGCGGCCGAGGCGTTCGGCTACCGGCTGCCGGAGCTCTACGGCGGCGACGAGCGCACGCTGCTCGGCCGGCCGGTGCCCTACCCGGCCGCCTGTTCACCCCAGGCCTGGTCGGCGGCGGCCTCGGTGGCCATCCTGCGCGCGGTCCTCGGCCTGCACCCCGACGTGCCGAACGGCCGGCTCGAGGTGCGCCCGCTGCCGGGCCTGCCGTTCGGCCCGGTCACCGCGCGCGGCCTGCGCATTGCCGGCGCGACGATCGACGTCTCCCTCGACGCCACCGGCACCGCCAAGGTCAGCGGCCTGCCGGCGGACATCGCGGTGGTCGCGGCCTGACGAGAGCGGTTCGTCACCTAGAGTGTGCGCATGGCGAGCGCGGGCGGGAGCGGCGGTCGACCGCAGCGGGCCGACGCGCGGCGCAACATCGCCGCGATCCTCGACGCGGCCGTGCTGTGCCTGGCCGAGGACCCCGACGCGAGCCTCGGCGACATCGCGCAGGCGGCCGGGGTCGGGCGGGTCACGCTGTACGGACACTTCAAGAGCCGCGCCGATCTCGTCGACGCGGTGCTGACCCGCACCATGGCCGAGGCCGACGAGATCCTGGACCGGGTCGATACCACCGGCGACCCGAGCGCGGCGCTGACCCGACTGGTCGAGGCCTCGTGGCAGATCGTCCACCAGTTCCGGGCCGTGCACCGCGCCGCCGGGCGCGAGCTGCCGGCGGAGCGGCTGCACGGCAGCCACGACCGGGTGCGGCGGCGCATCCAGAGCATCGTCGAGCGCGGCCGGCGCTCCGGCACCTTCCGCGGCGACCTGCCCGCCAAGTGGCTCACCACGACGGTCGTCGGGCTCATGCACGCCGCCGCAGAGGAGAGCGCCGCGGGCCGGCTCGCGGCCGGCGACGCGCCCCGGCTCATCAGCGCGACCGTGCTCGCCGCGCTCACGGCGCCGGACGAGTCCAGTGGCGCGTCATCAGGATGAAGCCGATCGCGAAGGGCACCGCGCCGGCGATCTCCAGGACCTCGATCGCCGGTGACGTGGGGCCCAGCCCGAAGATCGCGAGCCCGCCCAGGGTGTAGGCGACGGCGCCGGCGGCGAGCAGCAGCCCGGCCCACCGGGCGCCGTGGCGGGCGTTGAGCAGGCCGAGCAGGATGTG
The DNA here is from genome assembly GCF_039537565.1 of Dactylosporangium darangshiense. Lineage (NCBI taxonomy): Bacteria > Bacillati > Actinomycetota > Actinomycetes > Micromonosporales > Micromonosporaceae > Dactylosporangium > Dactylosporangium darangshiense. The sequence continues at coordinate 149,422 of NZ_BAABAT010000022.1, read as the reverse complement.
GCCGAGCGGGAACAGCAGCAGCGCCGGCAGCACGATGATGGCCGTGCCGGTGTCGAGGTCGGCCGAGGTGTGGACGAGGTCCGGCGCATAGCGCGCGGTGACCGGGTTGCGCGTGCCGTCCACGACGATGAGCCCGAAGTACCAGATCGTGCCCAGCACCGCGGCGTAGACGCCGGTCAGGTCGCGCGGGCGCAGGCGGTCGGCGCCGAGCCACGCCAGGCTGAACAGGCCGACCACCTGCAGGATCAGGCCGACCGCCTCGAGGCCGTGCGTCAGCCCGTACAGCTGCCCGACCTCGGCGATGTGCGCGCCGTCGCGTTCGGGGTGGACCACGACGGCGGCCAGGAACACCAGCACGCCCGGGATCGCGGTCGCCGCCGCGATCCGGCGCAGCAGACCTTGCATCGTGCCTCCAGGGGTAAGTCGTACATTTGAGTTCGACTTGGCTACGATAGCCCGCACCGAGTTATGTCGAACAACTCAGTACGACTTAGTGTGTGGAGGAGAACAGGTGACCCGCTTCTCGCGGTTCGTGCTGCGCCACCGGACGGCCGTGGTGCTGGCCTGGCTCGTGCTGCTGGTGGCCGGCGGTGCGTCGGCCGGCCGGCTGTCGGGCCGGCTCTCGCACGACTTCGCCTTCCCGGACACCGCCGCCGACCGGGCCAACCATGCGATCCTGGCCGAATACGGCAACGGCGCAGGCACCTACCCGCTGGTGCCCGTGGTCGTGCTGCCCGGCCCGGCCGGCGTCGACGACCCGGCGCTCGGGCGCGCCTTCGCCGCCGCGGCCGTCGACCCGGGCCTGCGCGTGGTGTCGTACGCGTCCACCGGCGACCGCCGGTTCGTCGGCGCCGACGGTCGTACCGTGTTCGGCCTGGTCTTCACCCCACCGACCCGTGGCGCCCCGCCGCGCGACTACGCGGCCCGCATCACCGCCGCGATGTCGCGCGCCCTGCCGCCGGGCGCGACGGTGAACGTCACCGGCCTCGACGAACTGTCCACGGTGGACAACACCGGCTCCGGCACGGGCGTGCTCACCGAGACCCTGATCGGCGCCCTCGGCGCGCTGCTGGTGCTGGTCTTCGTGTTCGGCTCGCTGCTCGCCCTGGTGCCGCTGCTCGTTGCCGCCGTGTCGATCCTCACGACGTTCCTCATCGTGCTCGGCCTGACCGGCATCTCCGACGTGAGCTTCATCGTCCAGTTCCTCGTCGCCCTGATCGGCCTGGGCGTGGCCATCGACTACTCGCTGCTGCTCGTCACCAGATGGCGCGAGGAACGGGCACAGGGTCACACCGGCGACGAGGCCGTGCACCGCGCGATGGCCAGCGCGGGCCGGGCCGTGCTGCTCAGCGGCGTGACGGTCGCGATCGGGTTGGTGGCTCTGGTGGTACTCCCCGTGCCCTTCATGCGCAGCGTCGGCTACGGCGGCATGCTCGTGCCGCTGGTCAGCGTGCTGGTCACGCTCACCCTGCTACCGGTCCTGCTGGCCACCGCCGGCCCGCGCATGGAATGGCCCCGGCGCACCCGGGAGCGCCCGACCGGCCGCGCCTGGCGCGCCTGGGCGAGCGGCGTCGTGCGCCACCGCTGGCTCGCGGCCGCGGCCGCCCTGGCGATCCTCGGCCTCCTGGCCGCGGCGGCCACCGGCATCAGGCTCGGCGACGCCGAGAGCGGCGCCCTCGCCGGGTCCGCCCGCCCGGCCGCCGCGGCCGGGCTGCGCGACCTCACCGACGCCGGCGTGCCCAGCGGCGTCCTGACCCCCATCGAGGTGCTCGTACCCGAGGGCGCGCGGCCACCGTCCACGGTGGACGCCTACGCCACCGTCGCCCCGGCCGGCACCCGGCTGCTGGTCGTGCTGCCCCGCCACGAGGCCGGCAGCGACGCCGGCAAGGAGGAGATTGCCCGGGTCCGCGACGCCTTCCGCGACGTGCCCGGCGCGCAGGTCGGCGGCCTGGGCGTGCTGCAGTACGACGCCGAACACGCCCTCTACGGCCCGTTCCCGCTGCTGCTCGCGCTCATCGGCCTGGTCACCCTGGTCCTGCTGACGAGGGCGTTCCGCTCGCCGCTGCTCGCGCTCAAGGCGGTGCTGCTCAACCTGCTCTCCCTGGCGGCGAGCTACGGCGTGCTGGTCCTCGTCTGGCAGGACGGCCACGGCTCCGACGCGATCTGGAACGTCCCGGCCACCGGCGCGATCACCTTCTGGGTGCCGCTCATGGCCTTCGCGTTCCTCTACGGCCTGTCCATGGACTACGAGGTCTTCATCCTGGCCCGGATGCGCGAGGAGTACGACGCCACGGCCGACACCCGCACCGCGATCGTGGAGGGCCTCGCGCGCACCGGCCGCCTGGTCACCAGCGCCGCGCTGATCCTCTTCCTCGCCTTCGTGTCGCTGGCCACCGCCCCCAGCCCCGACATCAAGATCCTGGCGACGGCCCTGGGCGCCGGCATCCTGCTCGACGCCACCGTCGTGCGCAGCCTCCTGGTACCCGCGACGGTGTCGCTGTTCGGCCGATGGAACTGGTGGCTGCCCGGCTGGGCCGCCCGCGCGCTGCGCATCGATACGCTACGACCCGATGCGGACCGGGATGACGACCCGTCCGTGCCGGCGCTGAGCGGGCCGGCGGGCTCGGGCTGATCACGACGAGGGCCGCGGGCACTGTTCGCCGCGGCCCTCGTCGCGCTCGAGGACCTGACTGTCAGGCGGCCGGGGACGTGTACGTCACCGGCTTGCCGCAGTAGCTCGGCGGGAGGGTGACGACCGGGTTGCGGCAGACCTGCACGACGACGGTGTCGACGCCCTTCGAGCCGGCGGCGGCGCCCAGCATGAACGAGAAGGTGACGGTGGCGTTGTCGGCCGTGCGGCTCTGCCGGTCGACCTCGACGCCGTGGGTGTACGCCACGAACGTGACGGTGCTGTTGTACCCGTCGTTGCGGCAGATGGCGCCGGGGTCGATGGGCAGGGGGCGGTCGGCGACCTTGCCGGAGACGGCGACGCCCGGACCGGGCAGCGGCGACGGGCCGACCTGCCAGCCCAGCGTGCCGGAGCTGGAACCGTACGTGCAGCTGTCGCCGGAGTCGGCGGCGAACGCCTGGCTGATCACTGCGGCGTGCGCTGCGGTGGGGAGGGCCAGGACGGTTGCCGTGGCGGCGGCAGTCAGGATCGCCGCCGAGCGTACGTTTCGCATGTGCCGGATCCCTTCGTCGAAGTGCGTTCACTGGTAACTGACCATCGACGAATCTACATGGTTGCATGCTTAGGCGCAGGCCGCCTCGACGAGCCCGTAGTGGCCGCTGGTCAGCACGACGGCCTCGTCGCGGTCCTGGTAGAAGGGGAGCGTGGAGCGGTCGCCGTCCCACCGCTCGCCGCCGTTCACCGTGGTGATCCAGATCGATCCCCGCGGCACCTTGAACGGCTGCAGGTGGCTGCTCTCGCCCATGTGGCCGTAGTCGTACGTCATCTCGAACGTCTGGCACGGGCCGTTGACGCGGTCGGCGATGCTCATGCCGGTGGCCTCGCTGTCGCCGGGGCCCTGGTCGGAGTTGACGATGATCTCCCAGTAGCCGTCGGCGTCGGCGAGCTTCGACGGCGGCCACTCGCAGGTCTTGAACTGCTGCACGCCAGCGCCGTTGTCGTCGGTCTGCTTCGCCTTCGTCATCTTGTGCTGCCGCTCGCAGTCGGCCACCTTCGTCGCCGCCTCGGCCTGCAGGTCCTTGGTCGGCGCCGCCTTCGAGGTCGGCGCGGCCGGGGTGGTGGTCCCGCTGCCGGCGTTCGTGGTCGGGCCGTTCGAGGCGGTGGCACCCGGGTCGTCGCTCAGCAGCAGCGAGGAGACCACGACCGTCGCGATCACGAGCACCAGCGCCGCGACGCCCCACAGCACCTTCGTCGCGGTGCTCATCGCGTCGACGGTCCGCCGCAAGCCGCTCGGCGGCGGCTGATAGGCGGGCGGCGGCTGGTAGGCGGGCGGCGGTGGTTGGTAGGCGGCCACCGGACTGACCGGCGCGGGTGCGGGCGGCGCCGAGAACGGTGAAACCGGCGAGATCGGGGCCGACGCCCCGGTCTGCGGGTAGGCGGGGCCTCCAGAGGTGACCGGGGGCGCCGACGTCGGCGCGACGGCAGGTGCGACGGCGGGCGCGGCGCGGTGGAAGTGCAGGGTGCCGCCGGCGACGATGAGCTCTGGCTGCTCGATCACGGTCGGCGCGACGCCGAGGGACTGGTGCAGCAGGGTGGCGGCCAGCGGCATGCGGCTGGAGCCGCCGACGAGGAACACCGAGGCGATGTCCTCGGTGCGGATGCCGGCGTTGCGCACGGCGACGCGGGTCGCGGCGACCGTGCGCTCGAGCAGCGGCTGTGCCAGGGCGTCGAGCTGCTCGCGGCCGAGGACCGCCTCCACCTCGAGGATCGGCAGGAAGATCGTCGTCATCGCGGTGCGCGACAGCGCCTCCTTGCCGGCCCGCACGTCGTCCCAGAACGTCCGGGACAGCCGGCGGTCGTGTGACGTCGCCGGCGCGGTGAGCCGGCGCCAGGCCTCGGGGTCGGCCGCGCCGTAGGTGGCGCCGAAGTGCGCGACGATCGCCGCGTCGAGGTCCAGCCCGCCGGCGTCGAGCAGCCCCTCCGCGGCGAGGACCTCGAAGCCCTGTGCGGTGCGCCGCACGACGGACGCGTCGAACGTCCCCGCCCCGAAGTCATACACCACAAGACAGGCATTCAGCGGTACCTCATGACGAAGCGCGAACACGTAGAACGCCGCGGCGGCGACGGGCTCGGCGACCAGCTCGGCGGCCGGCAGCCCCGCGGCGGCGGCCGCCTCCAGCAGGGTCTGCCGGCGGCGCGCGCCCCAGCCCGCCGGGTGGGTCAGGACGAGGCGGCCGACCGGGGCGCCCGCGACGCGCAGCGCCTCGTCGTGCACCCGCCGCAGCACGGCGCCGATGGCCGCGGTGACCGGCACGGCCCGCTCGCCGAGCAGGATCTCCCCTTCGTCGATGCGCGACTTCGGGTGCCCCTCGAACCCTTCGGGCCGGCTGCGCGAGGCCTGCACCGCGTCGCGGCCCACGAGGAGGTCGCCGTTCTGCGTGAGGCAGACGGCGGAGGGCAGCAGCGGGGTCTCGCCGAACAGCAGCGGCGCGGCCCGGCCGTCGTCCAGCCCGACCATCGCGACCGTCGACGAGGTCCCGAAGTCGATGCCAAGCGTCACCATGGCCAGGTCTTACCACACCGGCTGGCCAAGATCGATCCGCCGTACCGTCAGAGCCGGTCTTGGAGCTTTCCGGTGTCGCCCGCGTCGGCGGCCAGGCGGGCGCGGGCGGGGTCGTCGTGCAGCAGGGACCAGCGCAGGAAGTCGGTCGTCGTCTTGGCCACCGCCGCGAACTCGGGGCCGTCGGCCAGGTACGGGTCGAGGTGGTCGCCCTTGGGCAGTTCCAGCAGCGCCTTGGGCCAGGGCAGGGGGTCGTACGCCTCCGTGCTCCCCTCGAACTTCACGACCTCGTCGGCGCGGCCGTGCACGAACAGGATCGGCGCGGGCGGGCCGGTGTAGCCGACGCCGAAGGGCCACTGCCCGCCGGCGAGGATGACGCCGGCCTTGAGGCGCTCGTCGCGGTGCTTCGTGAACATGCCGACCGTCGTCATGCCGCCCAGCGAGTGCCCGGCCGCGGCGACGGCGTTTGCGTCGATGCGGCCGAAGAGGGGGTCGCCCTGCGTCGTGTCGAGGGCCAGGACGGCGGTGAGCACGGCGGCGTTGTCGGCCGGCTGGTTCACGATGTCGTCGTCGTCGAGCTTCGCCGAACCGCGCGCCGAGTGCGGGAACGTGGGCGCGGCGACGACGAAGCCGGCGGCCGCCCACGTGCGCAGCAGCGGCAGGTAGTCGTCGGGGCGGCGGGTGTACCCGTGGCTGAACACCACGACCGGGTGCCGGCCCGCCGTGGTCGGCTGGACCAGCAGCGTGGGCAGCGGCCGGTCGGGGCCGCCGGACAGCTGCAGTGTGCGCTCGGTGACTGCGGGCGCCGCCGCCGGTGTCGCGGTCGAGCCGGGGCCGCCGCGGCCGCAGGCGGCGAGCATTCCGGCAGCCAGGAGGCCGGCGAGGGTCAGGCGGATCAGGCGCACACATTGATCATAGTGGGCGTCTTCCCGCAGTCCTACGCCTCCGGTGCCGCCGGGGCGGACAGCAGGGCGCGCAACGTTCTGCGGCCGCGTGAGAGCCGGCTGCGGACGGTGGCCTCGGGAATCCGGCACAGGGCGGCGATTTCGTGGTACGGCCAGCCCAGTCCGTCCGACAGGATCACCACGGTGCGGTAGTGCTCGGGGACCTGCCGCAGCGCCGCCCGGAGCTCCTCCCGGTCGATCACCTCCGACTCCGGTGACTGCGACGGCATCTCCCACGCCGGCTCCGCGACCGGCACCGGACGCCGCAGGCTGCGACGGTGGTGGTCGATCGCGGTGTTCACGACGATCCGGTAGAGCCAGGTCCGCACCGATGACCGCCCGTCGAAGCCCGCGCAGTGCCGCCAGGCCTTGATGAGGACCTCCTGCAGCAGGTCCTGTGCGTCGTGCGGGTCGCGGCTGAACCGGCGGCAGTAGGCCCGCAGCTCCAGGTCGTAGCGTCTGGTCAGCGTCCGGAACGCCTGCGCGTCGCCCGCGGCGCACCGGCGCAGCAGTACCGGATCGGTCTCGTCGTCGAGCGTCGTCGTCATCATGTCTGTCCCGCCTGACCTTGTAGGTGGCATCAGGCTCACGCGGCGCCGACGGCGGAACATCGTCAAACGATGACGTCCGGGGCAGATTTCCGAGGAGCGGGGCGCGACCGGAGCGCCTCGGCCAGGCGGGCCAGGGTGGCGTGGTCGAGGTTCACGACGTCGCCGAGGAAGTCGAGGAGCCACGCGTCCGTGGGCCGCAGGACGCGCTGGGCGGGAAGCGGTTGCCGCATGCCGAGTCTGACGTGCGGTCCCGCGGGCGCGTGCCCGACCGGCACAACGGATGTGGGCCGGCCGGTGAGATCAACTCGTCCGTTGCGCCGGTGCCAGGGTGTTCCCGCGTCGCTAGAGTCGCCGTTACCCGATCTGAACGGTGGATCCGTGACGCAGGCACAGCCCTCCTGGGCGCAGGGGACCTTCCTCGCCGCGCTGCGCGGTGCCGACCGCGACGAGCTGCTGACCCTCGGATCGCCGCGGACGTTCGCCGTCGGCTCCGCCCTGGTGCGCGAGGGTGAGCGCGGCACCGACCTGTACGTGCTCCTGCGGGGCTGCGTGAAGGTCCTGGGCGACACCGTCGACGGGCACACCACGCTGCTGGCGATCCGGGTGCCCGGAGACCTCGTCGGGGAGCTGGCGGGCGTGCGCAACGACGTGCGGTCCGCGACCGTCCTGGCGGCCACCCGTTGCATCGTGCGCAGCGTCGACCGGCCCACCTTCGACGCGTTCCTGCAGCGGCGCCCGGCCGCCGCCCGGGAGTTCATGGCCAGCATCACCGGCAAGCTGCAGCAAGCCACCCGGCTGCGCATCGACCTCATGGGCGGCTCCGCCGCGGTCCGCCTGGCGCGCATCCTGCTGCCGCTCTACGAGGCGCATGCGCTGCCCGGCCGCGACGGCGCGATCGGCATGCCGCTGAGCCAGCGCGAGCTGGCGGCGCTGGCCGGGGTGGCGCCCGCCAGCATCTACCGGTCCCTGGCCGGGCTGCGCGCCGCCGGCGTCGTCGACACGGGCTACCGCCAGATCGTCATCCGCGACCCGGTCAGGCTGGCCCGGCTGGCCCGCGGCGAGGAACCGGAAGGGCACTGACGGGCCCGGGCACAACCACCGGGGCGGGTGCGTCCAACTCGGCGCTGGTCATTGGACGTACCGACGCTGAGGAGCTGGGAAGCATGGACATCGCCATCAAGGGTGGAATCGTCGGACTCGCCGTCGCGGTGGTCTTCTTCGTGGTGCAGAAACTGCGGGGGAAGTGACGCCCTGCCCGCTGCTACCATCCCGCCAGCAGGCCACTGCTGGCGGGATGACGGGAGACACCAGCCATGCCGATGCCGCTGCCCGAGAACCGACTGTGTTTCGTCGTCGACATCGTGTCCTACAGCACCCGGCCGTCGGTGCGGCAGGTGGAGGCGCAGAGCCGGGTCGCGGCCGTGATCGCCGCCGCCCTGACCAGGGCCCGGATCGCGCCCGGGCACTGCGAGCGCCAGGACCGCGGTGACGGCCAGTTGCTGCTGCTGCCGATCGGCGCCGACCCGGTGCGGACCGTTCCGGCGCTGGTACAGGGGCTGCTGGCGGGTCTCGCGGAGGCGAACCGGGTGGCGGCGCTCACCGACCGGATCAGGCTGCGGGCGGCGCTGTCACACGGCGTGGTGCGGATCGCGGCGACCGGCTACGTCGGCGACTGCGTCGTCGAGGCCTGCCGGATCGTGGACGCGAAGCCGCTGAAGCAGGCGCTGGCGGAGCGCCCCGACCGCGACCTCGTCGTCGCGCTCTCGGCCGAGCTGTATCGCGACGCGGTCCTGTCACCCTACGGCGACCTCGCGCCGGAGCTGTTCTGCGAGGTGAACGTCGCGGAGAAGGAGCTGTCGACGACGGCGTGGATCTGCCTGCCCGACCGGCGCGGTCCGGGCGGCGCCCCGGCCGGCGATCTCGCCATGGGCCCGCCCGGACCCGGCGCCGGCGGATGGCTCAGCGGCGCGGCGCGACCCTGGCTCGCGGGCGCCGCCGGATGGGCCATCGGCGAGGAGTGGGGCGACGACCGGGACACCGTCGCCGGCGATCGCGCGACCGCCCCGCACTGGCAGGACCACCACCCGCACCACGACGCCTGGGGTTCGTGAGCGTCAGCCGGCGACGGCCACGTGCTCGCCGGTCTTCGCGTCGATCGCCATGAGATGCCCGTCCCGTCCGGCGAAGAACAGGCGGCCGTCGGCGTACGCCGGGCGGGAGTGGTGCGTGCCGAACCGCAGATCGATGCTCCACTTCTCCCGGCCGTTGCTCGCGTCGATCGCGCACAGCCGCCCGGAGGACGCCAACGACGACCCGACATCGATCAGCGTGCTCAGGAAGCCGAGGAAGCCGCCGGGCGCTTCGGAGTTGTCGCCGACGCCCATCCACGTGCCGGTGCTGACGAACACGAGGCCGTCGGCGACCAGCGGGGTGGCGTTGACCTGGTCGCCGGTGCTGAACGACCAGCGCACCCGCCCACTGCCGGGCTCCAGCGCGATCACGCTGCCGTCGCGGCTGCCGACGTAGACGAGGCCGTTGGCGCACACCGGAGCGGCCACCAGCGGCGCGCCGATCTGCGCCCGCCAGACCTCGCGGCCCTTCATCCCGAACATGCCCTGGTGCGCCACGACGCCGCGCAGGATGCCGTCGGCGCCGCCGACGTAGACGATGCCGGCGCGGGCCGTGGGCGCCGACAGCTCGCCGCCGCCGCCCTCCCAGCGCCACCGGATGTTCCCGCCGGCCGCCTCGATGGCCTCCATCAGCCCGCCGTTGGTGCTGCTGGTCGCGTAGGCGAGCCCGTCGCAGACACAGACGGCGGCGCCGGACAGCGCGGTGTGCCACAGGCCGCGGCCCTGCCCGACGCTGATGGCGCTGACGCCGGCGCTGAACGGCACGAACGCGGTCGAGCCGGCGACCTCGAGATTGGCCGTCGGGTTCGGGTGTTCGCCGGGCTCCTCGGCGAGGCGATGCTGCCACACCTGGGCGCCGGTGGCCGCGTCGAGCGCCACGACACGGCCGTCGAGCCGCAGCAGCACCCGCCCGGGCGTCAGCGCGGCCGGCCGTTCCGAGGAGAGCTGGCTGGTCCAGCGCACCGCCCCGTCGTCGAGGCCGACGGCGGCGGTGCCCGGCCCGTACGAGACGATGGCGACGCCGTCGCCGATCACCGGCGTCACGTCGACGAGCCCGGCCTTCATGTCCAGCGGGACCGTCCACACGCGCTTCGGTGCCTGGCGCTGCCGGTCGGCCCGGCCGACCGGGACCGGTCGCGGGTCCGGCGCGGGCCTGGGCGGGGGCGGCGCGGCCACCGGTGCGATCCGGGTGAGCGCGCCGATCGCCACGACCGCCTTCGGGTCGCCCTGCACGGTGGGCAGCCGGCCGCCGAGCGCGGCCGCCACCTGCTCGGACACGCACGGCATCCGGCTGGCGCCGCCGGTGAGGTAGACGGCGGTGAGATCGGCGAGGCGGGTGCCGGCGCGGGTGACGGTCTGCTGCAGCTCCCGCACCGTGCGCTCGAGCAGCGGCGCGATGGCCTGCTCCAGCTCGCGCCGGGTCAGGTGGACCTCGTCGGGGAGCCCCGGGACGTAGACGTACGCGGTGGGCTTCTCCGACAGGGTGTGCTTGGCGGAGACGATGTCGGCGCGCAGGCTCGAACGATCCCGTTGCGCCCTCGGCCCCTCGCCGGAGGCGATGCTCAGCCACGCATCCTCGTCGGAGGCTTCGGCGTGCGCGCCGACCACGCCCATGAGCGCCTCGTCGACGTCCTCGCCGCCGAGGTGCGCGTCGCCGCCCGGCGGGCCGACGAGCTCGAACCCGGTCGGCGTGCGGCGCAGCACGGCCGTGTCGAACGTGCCGCCGCCCAGGTCGTACACGCCGATCAGCGCGCCCGCGGTCACCGTGGCGTCGGCGTAGTAGTTCGCGGCCGCGACCGGCTCGGCGACGAACTCCGGCTTCGCCAGGCCCGCGATCCGGCCCGCCTCCGCGAGGCGGCCCAGCTCCACCCGCCCCCACGCGGCCGGGTGGGTCAGCACGACCCGCGCCGGATCCTGGTCCTGGAACCTTCTGCGCGCCTCCGCGACCACCTTGGCCAGGACGACGGCGACCACCTCGGCGGTGCCGATCGCGTGGCCGCCGATGACGATGTGCGTCGAGGAGGCCAGGGCCCGTTTCGGCAGCCGCTCGGCGCGCTCGGGGAACTGCGCGGCCCGCCCGCTGGCGCGCTGCCCGGCCAGCATCGTTCCGTCATGTTCGAGGTACACCACCGACGGCACGTACCGCGAGTTGTCGACCTCGATGACCTCGATCCGGCCGTCGGGCGTGCGCACCGCGCCGGTGGTGTTGCTCGTGCCGAAGTCGATCGCGAGTTCCCAGCTGGTCATGGCGCTCCAGACGTCAGGGCGGGCGGCGAGGCGGGGCGGGAGAGCAGCCGCACGCACCGCTCGAGCAGCGGCCGCACGAGCGCCAGCCGCTGCTCCGTCTCGGCTCGTGCCTGGGCGAGCTCGGCCGCGGAGATGTTCCGGGCCGCAGCGCTCTCGGCGAGGGTCTGCTCCAGTTCGGCGCGGCGCGCGGCCAGTTTCGCGCTCAACGCCCGGTCGAACAGCGTGATGCGCTCCTCCAGCGCCTGGCTGACGGCCGCCGGTACTTCGGTGCCGAGCTCGCGGAAGACGCTCTGGACGAATCGCTGCGCTTCGACGCGGGCCTGGGCGGCCTGTTCCCGGGCCGCGCGTTGCTTGTGGATGCTGTGGCCGATGAACCCGCCGAGGCCCAGGAGCAGCAGCGGGTTCACCGAGCTCAGCACGATGTGACCGAGCGCGAACGCGATGCTCATCCCCGGCCCGTACCGCTCCACCAGGTGCATCCCGGTGACCGGTGCGGCGCCGCCGTCGCCGATCACCAGGGGCGGGAGGTCGCGCAGCCGCTCGGGGTAGGCGATGGTCCGCGACAGCGCGTCCACGCCCTGCTCGTCGAAGGCCCACGCCAGCTGGCCGGCCAGCTCGGCGAGGTTGTGCTCGACGGTGGTCTCCAGCTCCATCCAGATGCCGCGCATGCCGGCGTCGAGGTCGTCGGCGAGCGTGGCCAGCTCATACGGGTCGGCGTGCAGGACCCGGTAGTCGGCGGCGTCGCGCAGGTCGGCCGCGAGCCGCTGGTAGGTCAGGCGCAGCTGGGTGTCGAGCTTCTTGAAGTGCTCGGCCAGCTGCCGGCGCCAGGCGGCGTCGGCGGCCTGCAGCTCCAGCAGGCCGGCCCGCTGGCGCTCGGTGGAGCGCACCAGCTCCTCGTCGCCCGCGAGGGCGCGCAGCCTGACCTCGTGCTGGTCGGCGAGCCGGCGTGCCACGCTGTAGGCCGACTGCAGCAGGTTGGCCGAGCGCAGGTCGTCGGCCCGGCTGGCGACCCGCGCCTGCAGCGCGTCGGCGAGCTCCGGCACGCCGCTGTCGGCCAGGTGCCGGCCCCCGGCGGCGGCCTTGCGGGCGCTCACCGCGAACCAGGGCGCGTTCGCGTAGCGAGGTGCGTGCTGTGCCAGCAGCTCGTGGTTGGCGGCGAGGGTGTCGCGCCAGCTCGGGTACTTGTCGATCTGGGTCAGCACGAAGAACACCGTCGCGATGCGTTCGGTGGCCCGCTGCAGGAAGCGGCACTCGGACGCGGTCAGCTCGCTGCTGCCGTTGACGACGAACATGAGCGCGTCGGCGGCGTTCAGGGTCGCCATGGTGATGGCGGCGTGGCCGGCGACCAGACCGCCGACGCCGGGCGTGTCGATCAGCATCAGCCCCGAGCCGAGCAGGTCGCTCGGCACGCCCACCTCGACGCTGCGCACGCCGCTGCGGCGCACCCGGCCGGTGACGGGGTCCAGGGAGGCGTATGCGGGCAGGTCGTCGAGGCCGATCGGGATGCCGCCCGGGTGCTCCTCGGTGACGGCGACCGCGCGTGGCTCGGCCGCATGGCGCACCACGAGGTGGACGGTGGTGGCGACGTCGGCCTCCACAGGTAGCAGGCCGGGCCGGCCGACGAGGGCGTTGATCAGCGAGCTCTTGCCGCGCTTCTTCTCGCCCACGACGACCACGGCCGCCGCACCGCTGCGGGCCCGGGCCAGCTCCTCGCGCAACGCGACGGCGTCGCCGGCACCGCCGATCCGCTCGGCGACCGTGGCGATGCCGGCGACGAGGTCGACGATCTCGTGCTCACCCATCGTCGCCGATCCCTTCGGTCCGGAAGACCATGACCTCCGGCAGCCGCAGCACCCGGCCGCGGTCGACGTATCCGGCGCGTTCGGTGCTCGCCACCGTCTTCTGCAGGTCCGGGTCGGCGGTCGGCTCCCGGCCGACCGCGTCGTGCAGGCGCTCGTCGTACGGCTGGCCGTCGACGATGACGCATTCGACGCCCACCTCGCCGAGGTGGCGGTTGAGCCGCTTCCAGAGCGCGGGATCGCGGTCACGGAGGCGATCACCGATGTCGATCATCGCGGCGACGAGCAGGTCGCGCTCGGGATCCGGTGGCGTCTCACCGCGCCCCCGGCGCATCTGTCGCCACCACGCCGCGGCCTTGGCGATCATCCCCGTTCCCCTTCGATCTCGAAGTACAGCGACTCGTACGCCTCGCGCACCGTGCGGGCGTGGCGGGCCAGGCTCCGCGACGGGCTGCCCTCCAGGGCCCGCCACCGCCCGATCTGCCGGTCGGCGGCGGCGCGCAGCTGTGCCGGGTCCGTGCCGGGCGGCTGTCCCAGCCGCGCGGCCGGGTCGGCACCGGTCACGAGGGCGAGCAGTTCCTCGCCCGCCTCGGCGAGGGCGCCCTCGCCGGCGGCGGTCAGCACCGTGGCGAGCGCCGCCCGCCGCAGTCTCGGGTCGCGGCGCACCTGCGCCAGCTCCTCGCGCAGGCCGGCGAGGACCTCCCGCTCGTCGGCGTCCCGGCCGGTCCACGTCAACGGCTCCACGTTGGACAGCACGCGGTCGACCCGCAACCAGTCGGCGCTGCCCGCGAAGTGCCGGTCGATGGCCTGCGTCAGCGCGTCGATGCCCGACAGCCGGCGCAGTTCGGCGAGGAGCCGGACGGTTCCGGTGACGCCGCCGTCGAGCGCCGCCAGCGCCTGCCCGATGCCGTACACCCCGAGGAGCTTGAGCAGTCGTTCGCGGGCGGCGGGCGGCAGGTCGGTCGCGTCGCCGGCCCGGAAGTCGTCCGGCGAGAACAGCAGCTCGTCGCGCTCCGGCCCGGACAGCGGGACGAGGCGGCGCAGCAGCTGGGTGTCGCTCTCGGTGAACGTCTCGCCCAGCGCCGTCTGTGCCAGCAGCCCGACGATCGGGATCACCTCGGCGACCTGGGTCGTGAGGCGCTGATGGTACCGATCGGCGATGCGTCGGGCCACCGGCCACGGGTCGCCTTCGCCGTCGCCGAGTTGGTCGATGCGGCTGAGCACCCCGATGGCGTTGACCGCGCACATGCCCGCGCCGCCGGCGCCGCCCCGGAACGCGGCGAGCGCCTCGGCGTCGCGCTCGCCGGGATGCGGCATCACGTACAGCAGGGCGTCGGCGTCGGCGAGGGCGAGCATGGAGTACTCGTCCAGCCCCGACAGTGCGTCCAGGCCGGGGGTGTCCACCACGGTGTACTGCTCGCGCAGCCGCCGGTTGGACGTCGCGACGGTGAGGTGCGCGACGTCCTCGGGCGCCGTGCCCAGCTTGGCCGGCACGCCACCGCCCGGCGCCGTCGCGATGGCGTACGGCTCGCCGCGTTTCGGCGTGACCGTCACCCGGTTCTGGTCGCCGTAGACGAACCAGGTCACGATCCGCGTGCACTCGGTGGCGTCGGTCATCGCCAGGCCCTGCCCGAGCAGCGAGTTCACCAGCGTGGACTTGCCGGCGTTGAGCCGGCCGCCGACCGCGACGCGCAGCCCGCCCTCGCTGAGCCGCACCTTGGCCGCGGCCAGGGCCTCGCGGGCGGGGCCGGGCTCGAGCGCCGCCTCGGCCGCCGCGCACACGTCGTGCAGCCGCTCCCGCAGCTGCGTCATCAGAGCGCCTCGATCATGTGGACCCGGCCGTCTTCGGTCAGCGCGTACACGACACCGCCCGCGACGACCGGCCGGGCGGCGGCCCGGGCGTCGAGGTCGACGATCCAGCGCTCGGTGCCGTCGCTCAGGTCGATCGCGTGGACCTCACCGTCGTCGGTGATGTAGTAGCCGGTGTCGCGGTCGACGACGAGCCCGTCGTTACCGGCGTGCCGCGGGCCCGCATATTCCCAGGCCAGGTTGCCGTCCGCCGCGTTGAACGCCAGGAACCCGCCGTCCTTGGCCCGGACGTACAGGTGGTCCCGATCCGCCGTGAGGAAACGGCCCGCGGCACCCAGCGGCGCGAAGGTGATGCCGTCCGGCGTCTTGCTCCAGCGCCGGTTGCCGGTCATCGCGTCCAGGGCCATGATCACGGCGTCTTCGGCCGCGCCGCAGATGTAGACGGTCCTGCCGTAGCCTGCGACCGTCGCCAGATGCAGCTCGTTGATGCCCCAGGCGGGCTTGCCGGTGGTGGCGTCGACCGCAATCACGCCGTTGCTCTTCAGGCACCACGAGACGATCCGGTCGCCGACGGCCACCGGCTGGGCCAGGGGCGCCTTGGCCACATGCTCGAGCGCCATGAAGACGATCCCGGCGAATGCGGAAACCATCAATGCCGTCATGAAATCCGTCCTCGGTCCGGACAGGCCGAAGTCGGACTCCTTGGGTTGACAGGCCCAGCGCTCGGCGCCCGAGTTGGCATCGACGCAGACCAGGCCGGTCTGGGTGGCCACGACCACCTGGCTGCCGGCGAGCTGGGCGTTGGACATGCCCTTCTGCGCGCTCTTGAACAGCTTGGCGCGATGGCGGTAGGACCAGCGCTGCCGCCCGGTGCTGGCGTTGAGCGAGACGAGCTCGTCGCCGGGCTCGGTCACGAAGACGTGCCCGCCGCTGACGATCGGTGTGCGCGGCACCACCCCGGGCGCGTACCGCCCGTAGGACCAGCTGAGCCGGCGGGTCCGCAGATCCACCGCATGCAGCTGGTTCGCCTGCACCAGCAGCTGGTCGCCGGAAACCGCCAGGCTCGCGTACAACGGGTGGAACATCTCCAGGGAGATGGCCTTGCCGTCGTCGTCGACCAGCTCGTTGATCGGCGGCTCGATCCGCGGCAGCTGCACGACGGTCGTCACCCGCGGCCCGCTCGGCACCACCGGCACCGGCGCCGGCCTGACGACGATCTCGGCGAGCGGCGGTATGAACAGGTCCGCCTTGATCGGCTCCACCCGGGTCAGCGCGCCCAGCACGACGACTGACTTCGGGTCGCCGTGCACCTCCGGCAGCCGGCCGACCGCCTCGGCGACCAGGTCGGACACCCGCGGGATCCGGCTGGAACCGCCGGTCAGGTAGACCGCCGCGAGCGACTCGGGTGCGACCCCGGACGCGACGATGGTGCGGCGCAGCTCGGTGACGCTGCGGCGCAGGTGGCCGTCGATCGCGCCCTCGAACTCGCCGCGGGTGAGCCGGAACTCGTCCGACGGACCCGGCACGTAGACCTCCGCGGTGGGCCGCTCCGACAGCCGCTCCTTGGCCGCGATCACGTCCTCGCGCAGCGATGCCCGGTCGCGGGCCGAACGCCGGTCGGTGCCCTCCGACAGCTCCTTCCAGCTGTCCGGGTCGGCCGAGGAGGCCCAGGTGCCGACGAGCCCCAGCACGATCTCGTCGAAGTCCTCCCCGCCCAGGTTCGCGTCGCCGCCGGGCGCGCCGACGAGCTCGAAACCGTCGGCGGTGCGGCGCACCACGGCCGTGTCGAAGGTCCCGCCGCCGAGGTCGTAGATCGCGATGTGCGAGCCGAGCGCGATCTTGCCGTCGGCGTAGTACGCCGCCGCGGCGACCGGCTCCGCCAGGAACTCGGGCGCGGGCAGCCCGGCGAGCCGGGCCGCGTCGGCGAGCGCCTGCACCTGCCGGCGGTCCCATCTGGCCGGGTGGGTCAGCACGACCCGCTGCGGCGCCCGGCCGCCGTGCTGGCGCAGCGCCTCCGCGGCGACCTTGCGCAGCACCACGGCGACCAGCTCGGCGGGGGTGAAGTCCTGCTTCGCGATGCGGACCGGCTCGCCCTCGGCCAGGACCCGCTTCGGCAGCCGCTCGGCCCGCTCGGGGAACTGCAGCGCGGCGCGGTAGGCCTCACGGCCGGCGGTCAGCGCCCCGTCCTGCTCCAGGTACACGACGGACGGCAGGTAGCGGGAGTTGTTGATCTCGACGACCTCCGGTGCGCCGGTCGCCGTGCGCATCGCCACGGTGGTGTTCGACGTCCCGAAGTCGATCGCCAGTTCCCACGCCGTCACTGCAGCCTCCCCGTCTGTCCCGCCCTGTCGCGGTTGCACCTGGTAAGACGCGCGCCGCGGGCGATCTGTGTCTGTGGAAGGCTATTTTTGAAGATCGCTTGGCGATACCGGCGCAAGATCGGCAGCCGTTGACCCTTCGGGCAGATTCCGGCGGCTAATCGGTGCCGTCCAATGCCCGGTTGACGTTGATTTCCAGCTCGTGCAGCTCGTTGCCCCAGCGCAGGTCCGACTCGTTGCGGCTGACGGAGGCGCGGATGCCGTCGGCGAGGTCCTGCCCCTGTATCCGCGCGTCGAGGTACTTGAGCTGCTCGGGGCTGACCGGACGGGCCGTTTCGGGGTGGTCGACGACGTGCTGGGCGTCGGCGAGCACGTTGTTGATCCCCCCGGCGAACGCGTTCATCTGCGGGTTGGAGCCGGCGAGATGGTCGAACCGGCTGGGATCCGTGAAGCCACCGTGCCAGCTGCCGGTCGGGGAGTGCCAGCTCGACCCGGTCCCCGGCTGCCCGTGCATCTGCGGATCGGCGACGTGGGCGTCGTGCCCGGGGTGGACGATGTCGTCCACGAGGTCACCCAGCCAGTCGAAGATGTTCACGGCGCCCCCTCACGAGTATCGACTTAGGATCGTGTCCGGCGGCCGCGCCCGGCACAAGGTCCCAACGGATTGGACGCGGTCCGCCGCGTCGGTGTGCCGCGACGGCGCTTCTGCCACGGCCGGAGCCGGCGGATCGGTGCAATTGCGGTCGTCTGGACGCCCTCGTTCGTGGGCGCACATGCCCGGGTGCCGGAGGTGTGAGTCACGACCCTTGCCGATCCCGGTCGAGACGGCGTGGTGCGGGCGTGTCCTATGCCGCGTTGCGGTGGCGGTCGGCGGCCAGCGCGGCGGCGGCGCGCTGGGCGACGTCGAGGCTGCGGCGGAGCTCCGTCACCGGGTCCGGGGTCGTGCCGGTCGTCGCCTCGAGCCCGGCCGTGATCAGGTCGCGCAGCAGGACCGACAGGGCGACGCCGCGCTCGGCGGCCAGGGTGACCACCTCGGCGTCGACCTGGAACGGCAGGCGGACCGTGCGCACGACCGACACCGGGGCGCCGGGAGGCGGCAGGTCGGGGGCGGGGGCCGAGTCGTCGTAGGCGAGCTCGAGGCCGCCGGTGGCGAACTCGTGGCCGAGGTGCTCGGTCTCGGCGAGGTGCTGCAGGTCCCGGTCGTCGTCGGTCATTGGTCGTGCTCCCATTGCTCGAGGTGGGCCGTCTCGGCGGGCGTCATGGGGCGCGCGGCGACGATCGTGGCGTCGAGGCCGGGGCGTGGCCGGACGACGACGATGATCGGGCGATCCGTTGCGGTGCGGCTCCAGATGGCGACGAAGACGTTGCCGTGCTGGTCCACCATGCGGCGGGGCCAGCGGCGTGGGTTGTCGAGCGCCTGCAGCACCTCGACCGGCTCGGCTCCGTGCAGGATCGCCATGAGGCCTGGCAGCCACTCGTAGCCCACAACCCGAGTGTATACGACATGTATACGCAGGTTAAGGGGGTGAGCGATGCCCGTGGCGGTTGATTCACGTCCGCCGTTTATAACGCTCCGGTAAGGATCGACGGCTGTGGGGTGGCAGGAGCCGCCGCGGCAGTGACACGGTCGGAGCCTAGCCAGACGAGCGTCAATACGGGGAGGCGCGTCGCGTTGGGCATGTGGATCTTTGCTGCGCCGCAGTGAGGGCGCGGGGCTGTTCCTGCTCGCCGTGATGGTGGCGGGGTTCGTGGCCGTGTCGGCGCGCTGGCAGGGGCAGTTCGACCTGCAGGTGTACCACGACGCGGTGCGCTCCTGGCTGCGCGGCGGCGACCTCTATGCGTACCGGCACCCGGGCACGGTGCGGGCGTTCGGGTTCACCTATCCGCCGTTCGCCGCGGTGGTGCTGGTGCCGCTCGCGCTGCTGCCCTGGCAGCTCGCCGCCGTCGTGCTCGCGGGCGTCTCGGTCGCCGGCACCGTCGCGCTGCTGTGGCTGCGGTTCGGGCGGATCGTGCCCGTCGTGGCCGCCACGGTGCTGCTGGCCGCGGCCGAACCGTGGCGCGACACGCTGAGCCTCGGGCAGATCAACCTCGTCCTGCTCACGCTCGCGGCGCTCGACCTGCTGGTGCTGCTGGACCGCTCGCCGCTGGCCGGCGTGCTGATCGGGCTGGCGGCCGGGATCAAGCTCGCGCCGGTGCTGTTCGTGGGCTACCTGTTGCTCTCGCGCCGGTACCGGGCGGCGGGCGTCGCCTCGGCCACGGCGCTGCTCACGGTCGCCGTCGGGTGGGCCGTGGCGCCGGGGGCGTCGCGGCGGTACTGGACGGAACTGGTCTGGGGGACCGACCGCATCGGCGACGTCGCGTCGCTCTCCAACCAGTCGCTGCTGGGCGCGGTACACCGGCTGGGCGCGCCGGGCTGGGCCTGGCCCGTGCTGGTCGTCGCCGTGCTGGCGGGCTGGGCGGCGGCGGTCCGGGTGTTCGACTGCGCGATTGCCGCAGTCGGACACCGGCCTCACGCCGTGCGCGACGAGGCCGGCCGGTGGGCCGGCCTCGCGGTCACCGGCGTCGCGATCTGCCTCCTCAGCCCGGTCAGCTGGCTGCACCACCTGGTGTGGCAGCTGCCCGCCGTGCTCGTCCTGACCACGCCGGCGGCGACCGGGCGGGCGCGGGTGTGGTGCCGGGTCGTCGCGGCCGGCGTGTTCACCCTGATGGCCACCCGGGTGGTGTGGCTCTTCGACGACCCGGGCGCCCTCGCGTACCCGATCGGTGCCAACCTGCACGTGCTCACCGGCCTGCTCCTGCTCGCGGTCGTCCCGATGGCCATGCGCAAACCTGTCGCACCGGGGTGACAACCTTTCGGGGGCCGTTGCAGTAGTTGAGGGTATGAAACCCGAACCTGCGAGCGTCGAGGTTCGGTTCTTCGGGAGCCGCGACGAGCAGTTCGAGGCGTTCGTGGCCGACGTCGGGCCGTACCTGCTGCGGGTCGCGCTGCTGCTGTCCGGCGATCGCGGCCACGCCGAGGACCTGGTGCAGACCACGTTCGAGCGCACCTACCGGGCGTGGGACCGGGCCGGCACCGTCGACCCGCGCGCTTACGCGCGCCGGGTGCTGGTCAACCTGCGCATCGACCGGTGGCGGGGGGTGCGGCGGGAGGTGCTCACCGCGCCCGACACGCTGCCCGAGCGCGCCGCGCCGAGCCACGACGACGCCGTCGACACGCGCAACGAAGTCGTGCGGGCCCTCGCGGTGCTGCCGGCCGCGCAGCGGCGGGTGGTGGTGCTGCGGCACCTGCTCGGGCTCACCGAGGCCGAGACCGCGTTCGAGCTCGCCGTGTCGGTCGGCACCGTGAAGTCGCACAACGCGCGGGCCCTGGCGCGGCTGCGGACCCTGCTCACGGGAAGGGCGGCAATGATGGAAGCCAACCGCGAGCCGGGCGCACGCGACCTCATGTCCGACGAGGCGATCGTCGCCTTCCTCCGCACACACGCGCCGGGGCTGCCGGCCGTCCGGTTCGACGGGCCGGCCGTGGCCGCCCGCGCGCGGCGGGTCCAGCGGCGGCGGCGCCGGGTGGGGGCCTCCGCCGTGACCTTCGCCAGCGCGGCGCTGGTCTACCTCCTGCTCGCGCTCGTCGGCCCGCTGCCGGTGCCCGGCGGCGGCAACGTGAGCCTGCCCGGCAGCCGCGAGCTGCGGGCGGCGGTCGCGCACATCATGCCGGGGCCGCCGAAGGCCGACCAGTGGGGCGAGGACGTGAACCGTCTCGAGCGCGACGTGCTGCCGGTGATCGAGGAGCTGCGGGTCTTCTACTACCTCTACGAGGAGGGGACGCCCTGTCGCGTCCTGGAGTACGGCCGCGGCAACTTCCGCGAGGGCTCGCCCGCCTGCGGGCCGGACCAGGTGCCCTTCGACGCACAGGCCCGCGCCGACTTCGAGCGGGTGAGGATGGGCGTCGAGCACTGCGGCGTGCAGGTCCAGCGGATCTACCGCAGCGGCGGCGTCCGCGTGCAGGTGGTGGACTCCTCGTGGGAGTACAACTGGGAATATGCCTATCTGCCCGGCACCGACGTGGCTCCGCCGAAGGTCTGGCCCGAGGAGGAGTGGACGCACATCCGCGACCAGTGGTGGTTCCACCGGGGGCACGACGACTGACGGGGCAGCGCGCCGATCGCCGATGCGCTAGTAAGCAGGCATGCCGATCGGATACATGATCCCCGTCGCCCTGCTCGCGTTCTGCACGGCGGTGGCGGTGATCGGTCCGCGGCCGCCGCACACGACGCCGAGCTACTGGGGCTACTGGGTCACGTTCCAGATCAACGAGCAGCCGTTCGTGCCGCTGTACGTGCTGGCCGCGATCAGTGCGCTCGCGTTCGCGCAAGGCGACCTCGCCTCGCCAGCCGGGCTGGCCGCCTTCGGCGTCGCGGTGCTCACCGCCGCCGGGCTCATGGTGCTGGTGCGGCGGGCGCTGCCGGCGGGTGCGGTGCTGCGGCGGGCGCTTGCCGAGGGCGGCATCGACGTCCCGCCGGCGCGCCGGTCGTGGGCGCGCATCCTGTTCGCGCCGTTCGCGGTGCGCCGCCGCGACGTGGCCCGCGTCGCGAACCTCGCCTACGGGGACGCGGGCACCTCGCGACGATGCTCGCGCTCACCCCGGACGACCCGCAGCTCCAGCCGGGCTTCGAGGACACGGACACGTCGGTCACGGCCGCCATCGGCTTCTACGGCTACTACGGCCGCGCCGGCGGCCCGGGCTCCTCGCCCCTCGACCGCCTCGGCGACGCGCCGCCGATGTTGTTCGTGCACGGTGACAAGGACAGCTCGACACTGGTCGAGGACACCCGCGAGCTCGTCGAACGGCTGCGCGCGGCAAGCTCCGGCCCGGTGCTCTACGCCGAGCTGCCCGGCGCGCAGCACACCTTCGACCTGTTCTACTCGCTGCGGTACAGCCACGTCATCGACGCCGTGACGGCGTTCTGCGAGTCACAGCGCCCCGCGTAGGGCCTTGCGGTTGAGCTTGCCGACCGAGGTCAGCGGGATCTCGTCGACGATGCGGATGTCCCGCGGGCGTTTCGTCGGGGCCAGCCGCTCGCGGGCGAACGCCTCCAGGTCGGCCGGCTCGCACGGCTCGCGCAGCGACACGAACGCCACCACCTCCTCGCCGAGGCGCTCGTCGGGGCGTCCGACGACCGCGGCCATCGACACCGCCGGGTGCTGGGCGAGCACGTCCTCCACGTCCCTGGGGTACACGTTGAAGCCGCCGCGGATGATGACGTCCTTCTTGCGGTCGACGATGGTGAGGTACCCGTCCTCGTCGAGCCGCCCGATGTCCCCGGTCGCGAACCAGCCGTCCTCGACCCGGTCGCCGCGCTAGTAGCCGCGCATGACGTTCGCGCCGCGCACCAGGATCTCGCCGTCCTCGCCCAGCCGCACGTCCACGCCCGGCACCGGCCTTCCGACCGTGCCGGGCCGCGGCGCGTCGGGCGGGGTCGCGGTGACGATGCCGCCGGTCTCCGTGCAGCCGTACCCCTCCAGGACCCGCGCCGACGGCACCGCCCGTTCGAACGCCTCGGCGACCGCGCGGGGCAGCGGCGCGGCGCCGGAGTACACCCGCCGCAGTTGCCCGAGATCGTGCCTCGCCGGGTCCTGCGCGAGCAGCATGACCAGCATCGAGGGCACCACGGCGGCCACCTGCACCCGATGCCCGGCCGCCAGCCCCAGCCACGCCGCCGGCTCGAACCAGCGCTGCAGCACGGTGACCGGCGCCTCCCTCGCGTGCAGCGCCCCGACGGTGAGCAGCAGCCCGTAGGAGTGCGACATCGGCAGCGCGGTCAACCCCAGGTTCAACCCCGGCGTGTAGCTGACGGCCCGCGACGACGCACCGGCCGCCGACAGGTTTGCATGCGTCAGCGGTACCCCTTTGCTGCGCCCGGTCGTACCCCCGGTATAGAGCAGCGCGGCGAGGTCATCGGCCCCGACGTCCACAATGGACAGCGGGTCGGCGGCCCGCAGCTCGTCGAACTCCGGCGTACCGACGACGAGCGTGCGCACCCCGAGATCGCCGAACTTCGCCACCAGCTCGGGACTGGTCACGACGGCGACCGCGCCCGCGTCGGCCAGGATGTGCCGCAGCTCCTGCGCGGTCACGAGGAACACGACGGGCGTGACGACCGCACCGGCCCGCCAGATCGCCTGGTACACCATCGAGACCTCGGGACAGTTGGCCATCACGACCGCGACCCGCTCGCCGGGCCGCACGCCGAGCGCCCGCAGCCCACCAGCGATGCGCGCGGCGCCGTCGTGCATGGCCGCGGAGGAGTACCAGGAGCCTTCGAACCACAGCGACCGATGGTCCCCGAACCGTTCGAGCGCGGCATCGGCAAGGCGGGCAAGGTTCGTCATGTGACCTCCTTTTGACACTCCCTATGCCGATAGTTGAGCCGTGTCAAGGGGTGCCGGCGACCCGGGGCCGCGAGGACCTCCACGTCTCGCGGAGCGGCTCGCCGAGCCAGTTGCTGTTCACCGATCTACCCTGAGCCGCCCAGTTTTCGTCCCCGCCGGCGTCTACATCAGCGACGCGCGAGTGAGGGGAGCACGCCGATGCCCGGGATGGAGCCGCCGGAGCCCACCCGGCTGGGGGAGGTGCGCTGGTTGCAGCCTTTCCCCGATGTACTGCTGGAATGCCTCGCCGACACCGCACCCGGCCCCGAGGCGCGCTTTGACGCCCGCGAGTCGATCTCGCTCGCGTTCATCACCGCGCTGCAGTTGCTCCCGCCGCGGCAACGGGCGGCGCTCATCCTGCGCGACGTGCTCGGCTTCCACGCACGCGAGGCCGCCGAGATCCTCGATGCCACCGAGGAGTCGGTGACCGGCGTGCTCGAGCGGGCCCGCGCCGCGCTGCAGCGACAGCTTCCGGAGGGGCAGCACGGTGCGCCGCCGCCGGCCGGGTCGCCCGCCGAGCGGGACCTGGTGCAGCGGCTCACCCGGGCCTTCGAGTCCGCCGACGTCGGCGCCGTCGTTGCGCTGCTCACCGACGACGCGTGGCTGACGATGCCGCCGCGTCCCCTGCAGTACCAGGGACGGGAAACGGCCGGCCGGTTCCTCGCCGCCACCGCGTTCCGCCCCGGCCGGCTGCCCCGGCTCGTGCCGACCAGGGCGAACGGGCAGCCCGCGTTCGGCTTGTACGTCCGCGACCCGCACGGCGGCGTCTGCCACGCGATCGGTGTGCTGGTGCTGACGCTGTCCGGGCCGCGGATCAGCGCGATGACCTGCTTCGACACCAGCGTCCTGAGCGCCTTCGGGCTGCCGCGGACCCTGCGCGAGGGCCGTTAGCCGGCCTTCGTGAGGTGGTCCGTGCTCGGGCGATCAGGCGTCAAGCCGACAGTAACGGCGCGACCGCGGGGTGTACGGTGGCGCCGGTTACCACGGAGAGGAAGCCGTCGATGGCTACTGTGGATGACGAAACCGCTTCGGTCGGGGATCGGCAGGATCTTCGAGCACGACGACACCATCCGCACGGCGGTCGCCGGCCACCTGAGGGTCCGGGGCCAGGCGTCACGGGAGCGGGCGGAGCGGGCCGAAGCAGCCTTCGGCCGGTTCAGCCCGAGCCGGTTCACCGAGGAGCAACGGGCGCAACAGGACTACCTCGGGCCCGGCGACGAGCTCGGGCCGGCGATGACCGCGACGATCGGCCGGGGCGTCGACGCCATGCGCGGGGCGGAGACGGAGACGTCGCTGCGGCTGACGCTCACCGACGAGCTGCGCGGGCTGCTCGAGCCGGCCGACGGCGACGCCCTGGGCACCATCGCCCTCGGCACGCTGCACGCCTACCTCGCCCGGCGCCTCGGCGCCGGCTTCGGCGGCAGCGGCGGCAGGCTCACCGCCTACGCGGCCGCGGCGGAGGCCGAGCGGATGCTGGCCGAGATCGAGGACCCGGGCGGCAAGCGCGCGGCCGGCCGGGCCGGCTCGGTCGCCGAGGACGACGACGAGGACACCGGCGGCCAGCATGGCGACCCGGCGGCCGCGATGGTCGCGACCGAGGTCGCCCTGCAGCCGGCCGGCACCACGACGGCCGACCACAGCACGCCGGCCGGCGCCGGGGACATCGACACGTGCGCCTCAAGGACCGCATGCGCGTCACGTTCACCTGGGTGAAGGACCGATAACATGGCCACGACCGACGCCGGCACCGCCGCGATCGCGCCGACCGGCCGGCTGCACCAGCTGCTGACCCGCCTCGACCGGCTGCTCGGCGAGCGGTACGCCTTCGACGTGTTCGCCGCGAACTCGGTGAACTTCGGCTTCATGGTCACCTACCGGCAGACCTGGACGCCGCAGAACTACCAGGTCGGCGACCTCGTGTCGACGATCCCGCTGGCACCCAAGGAGATCCGCCGCTGCAGCGCACGTACCGCATCAGCGAGCGGATCCACAAGCTGACGCCGGTCGTGCTCGTCGCCAACGACGTGCCGGCGCCGCACCAGATCGACGACGCGTGGCTCGTCCAGCACGACTGGATCCTGCGCCGGGTGATCCTCGACGACTCGTTCCGGCCGGCGCTGCGGTACCTCGCCGAGAGCTTCGTCGGCGCCGAGACAAACATCCGCAACCTGCAGGCCAACGCCGAGGCGCAGAAGGCGGTCGTCGACTCCCTCGGCCAGCAGTTCACGGCCCAGGACCGGATCATCGGCGCCGACCAGCAGGACGTCCTCGACGCCGTCCGCGCGCTCGGCTCCAGCCAGCAGCAACAGGGCATGCTCGACATCGTCAAGCGCATCTTCGACCCTCGCCGCGCGCCGACGACGACCTGGTCGTCGTGCCGACGAAGTCGCTGTACATCGAGGCGCTCGCCGGCACACACCCGCTGCTGGAGGACTTCAAGCTCATCCACCGCGCCCTGGACGTGAAGAAGGTCCAGGCGGAGCTGCGCCGCGCCGAGCTGGAGAACGTCCGCCTCGCCGCCCGGGCCTGCGCGGCAAGGACGACGACCCCGACATCGAGAAGAAGATCGTGATCGAGACCGCGACGGACAACATCACGGTCCAGCCCGACGGGAACTAGGCAATGGATCCCGACCGGGGCCTCGATCGGGGCATCTTCGATCGGGGCGTCCTCGACCGCCGCGTCCCCGATCGCGGGCCCGCCGTGCGAGGTCCCGGCGCCCCCGCGGGCCTCGGCCCCCGGGAGCTGGCCGTCGTCGACGAGGCGCTCCTGCGCGGCGCCACCGTCGTGGAGGTCATGGAGGTGCTGTACGCCCGGGGGCTGCCCCGCTTCGACATCGGCCGCCCGGCGCTCGCCGGCCCGGACCCCGCCGACCCGCCGGCGCTGATCCCGCCCGGACGGGCCGAGACGCGCGCGGAGCGGGCGCTGCGCGAGTACAACCAGGGTCTCGCCGCGGTGGCTGCCCAGGTACGACAAGCTGGAGGAGCAGCGCCGCGCCGCCCGGGCCGGCAAGGACGCGGATGCGAAGGTGGCGGCGCTCGACCGGGAGATCCGCGACGACCCCGACCTCGCCGCCGTCCGGGTGCTCATCGCCGAGTACACCCGCAAGGTCCTCGACCAGTGGC
This sequence comes from Dactylosporangium darangshiense, assembly GCF_039537565.1. Taxonomy (NCBI): domain Bacteria; kingdom Bacillati; phylum Actinomycetota; class Actinomycetes; order Micromonosporales; family Micromonosporaceae; genus Dactylosporangium; species Dactylosporangium darangshiense. Next base: position 122,885 of record NZ_BAABAT010000022.1, on the reverse strand, counting down.
GCGCCTACGGCATCATCACGATCCCGCCCGAGGTCGTCGAGAGCTTCGTGCGCAACGGGACAGCCAACGGCGCCCGCTGGGGAGGCGAGCACGAGCGGAGCAAGGACATCATGCACCTCGAGCTGCTGCGGCTCGCGTCGCCGGACTCGCAGGGCCGGGCGGGACGCAGCGGGCGGCGACCGCCCGTCACCGGCCTGCGGGACCTCATGGCACCCGGCGCCGTCCCGGCGCCCGTCAACGGACCGCCCTGACCCACCGCGCGGGCCGGCCGGGCCGCGACCCGCCGGTGCGGGCCGCGGCACCGTGCGGCGTCAGCGGTCGAAGCAGCGCTCCAGCTCGCTCAGCCGGTAGTAGACGCTGCCGCGGGCGATCGGGTGGCACGACGGCGGGAAGGCCGTCTCCCGCTCGTTGTAGAGCATCCGCACCAGGTAGGTGCCGCCCTTGGCGAACAGGTCCCACTGGATGTTGGCGGCCATCGGCGCGACGCTCGCGCCGCGCCACGGGTTGTTGGCGTAGGTGTAGGGCTGGTCGAGGCGGGCCTGCTTCGTGCTGCCCGGCAGCTGCAGCAGCACCGCGAGGGGCTCGACCTCCTCGGCGTGGGTGAAGCGCAGCACCGCACCCTTGGCGCTGGTCCCGCCGGCCTTCGCCTCGAGCTCGGCGAACAGGTCGTCGAGCAGCGGGGCCGCCATCTTGTAGGTGATGTCGCGGCCCGCGAAGGCCGGTCCGCTCTGGTAGAACTCCTCGGCGTCGTCGAGGTACGCCAGCCACGCGGCGTCGGCGGCGGGCAGGAACGGGTCGAGGTTCGCGCGGGGCGCCTCGACGCGCAGGTCCGGCGCCACGCTGTACAGCTCGAACAGCGAACGCGCGAAGGACACCTGGTCCGCCGTGGGCACCCCGGCGGCGTACGCCGGGGTGAACAGGCGGGACACGACGTGCCGGGCGACCTGCGCGGTGCGGGGCTGCTCGTCGATGCGCGCCAGGGCCGCCAGCAGGTCCGGGTCGCCGTCGGCGTAGGCCTGGTAGTCGGCGTTCTGGGGCTGCTTGTGGAAGTACAGCTGGTCCTTGTTCGTGACCGGGGCCTGGATCAGCCCGGTTAGCGCCGGGTTGCCGGCGGCGAGCCCGCCGGTGAAGGCGTCGGCGCTGGCCACGGCCCGCTTCACGCCCGAGGTCTCGACCTCGATCGGGCGTTGCCGGGCGACGATGTCGGCGAACAGTCCCGGCAGCCGGCTCTCCATGCGCAGCGCGGTCTCCCGCTGCTCGCTCGCGCCGAGGCCGGACAGGTTGCCGTAGCCGATCGACGCCCCGGCGTCCAGCAGCGCCTGCACCTGCGGTGCGAGGGCCGCGCCGAGGTGCGTCAGCCCGCCCTTGGCCTGGGCGTCGGAAAGCACGGCGAGCACGGCGTCGCCGTCCTCGCTGTCCGACATGGCGCGCGAGCCGTGCCGCGCCACGCTCTCGGTGAAGACGGGGACGAAGCCGCGCGGCGGTGCCTCGTAGTCGCGCAGGCGCTCCTGCGGCGAGTACGGCGTCTTCGTCGTGTAGTTGTGCGTGTCGTCGTGTGCCAGCGCGGTGCCGGGCGCGGCCAGGAGCAGCACGGCGAGGGCCAGCACGGAGCCGGCACGAACGGTACGCTTCATGATCCCGCACCCTGACAACCCCGGCGGAACCGCGTCCGGCCCGCAGCCGTGGGCGGGATGAGCTGCCGGTAAACATCCGTTTTCTATGTGTCGCGAAGCCTCGACAGGAGCGCGCCGAGCAGCAACGTCCCGCAGGCCCAGGTGGCCAGGACGCCCAGGCCGCCGGACATCGGCGCGACTCGTTCGAACAGCCGATGCCACTGCGGGTCCGCCACCATTTGGGCGAGGATCGGCGGGAGGTACACCAGCCCGAGCACGGTGCCGATCGCGGCGGCGGAGTCGCGCAGGACGGCGGCGATGCCGAGGCCGAGGAGCGCGATCAGCACCAGGAACGCGACCGAGCCGGCGGTGGCGCGCAGGACGTGGCCGTCGGCGAGCGAGAGGCGCGCCAGGCTGGCCCCGGCGACCAGGACGGAGGCGAGCAGGGTGACGCTCCCGGCCGCGGCGACCGCGACGGCGAGCACCAGCGCCTTGGCGGCCAGCACCGTCGTGCGGCCCGGGATCGCGGTCAGGGTGGTGCGGATCAGCGCGGTGCTGTACTCGCCGCTGACGGTCAGCACGGCGAGGACCGCGACCGGGGCCAGCCCCAGGTACACGCCGCTGAGGGCGAGCCGGACCGCGTCGGCGCCGCAGCCGTCCTGCGCGCAGGCGGCCGCGCCCGATATCGCGGCGCCCAGCGCCACCGTGACGATCGCGGTGGTCAGCAGCAGCCACGCGGGGCCGGGAGTGGTGCGCAGCTTCGTCCATTCCGCGCGGACGGCGTTCCACGCGGTGCTCACGCGTCCCTCCGGCGCAGCAGGACGGCGGCCACGGCGAAGGCGAGCGCGGTGTAGCCGCACAGCACCGCCATGCCGGCCCACGGCGGCAGCGGGTAGTAGCCGTTCGCCGGTGTGTAGACGGTGTCGACCTGGGGGTACCGGATGAGGGTCTGCTGCACGGCCAGCGCGGCGGCGGGGGTGACCTCGGTCAGCCACCGCGCCATGGGCGGCGGCAGGAACGGGGTCAGCGCCAGCAGGTAGGGCAGCACAGTGACGGCGACGACGGCGGTGACCGCGGTGGCGCTGCGCCGCAGGATGGTGCCGACGGCCAGGGCGAGGACGGCGACGACGGCGAGCAGCGCGGCGGTGCCCGCCTCGGCGCGCAGCAGGGCGCCGGGCGAGGCCGGGAACACGTAGATGCCGAGCCCGCGGACCAGCCGCGACCACAGCGGCACCGCGACCGCGGCGGCGGCCAGGGTGGAGGCGAACGTGACGCCGGCGACCACGACGGCCTTGGCCACGAGCACCCGGACCCGGCCCGTGCCGGCGCTCAGCGTGCTGCGGATCATCCGGTACCGGTACTCGGTGGTCATCATCAGGGTGGCCACGACGACGATGACGATCAGCGCCGGGAACGTCCCGTAGAGCAGGTCGCTCGGTGCGGCCCCGACGGGCAGGTCGCCGCGGGTGGCCGGCGCGATGTCGCCGGCGCCGGTCACGGTGAACCCGGCCCCGGCCGGCGCGAACCCGCCGGTGACGCCGCGCGGGTAGCCGGCGAAGGTGGCGGTGCGCGCGCCGATCTGGTCACCGGTCCAGGTGGCCGCGGGCCAGTCGCCCGCCAGCTCCGGCTCGCCGAAGCCGGCGGTGGCCGCGTCGACGGCCGAGCCGAGGCCGTCCACGTGCGGCGGGCAGGCCACGAACAGGCCGGCCTCGACGGTGCCGGCGAGCCCGGGCACCCGGACGGTGTCGATCTCGCTCCAGGTCGTGCCGTCGGCCGAGGCCTCGCCGGTGACCGTGTCGCCTGAGCGGGTCAGCCGCAGCCAGCGCGCCGCGGCCGGTTGCCCGGCGCGGTCGTGGAGGTAGTCGTGCTGCATCCGCACGCCGTGCCCGCCGGTGACCATGACCGCGGCGTAGCGGGAGCCGAGGCCCGGTCCCGCAGAGACGATGAGCCCTGCCTTCGCCCACGGCGCAGCCCCGCGCACGGAGCTCAGCGAGGCGACCTCGACGGTGATCCGGCCGTCGCCGGACAGGGGGCGGTGCACGAAGTAGTACCCGTCGCTGACCGCCACGCCGTCCGGCCCCATCGGGACCGGCGCCGCCTCGTCGGGACCGGCGCCGCCCATGCCGAGGACGGGGAACAGCACGATCATCAGGGCCGCGGCGGCGCTGGCGCGCACCCAGGCGGGTACCGAGCGGAACTTCGTCCATTCCGCCCGCAGCAGGCGCCGGTTCACCGGGCCGCTCCGCTCGCGGCGGCGCGGTACTCGACGGCGTCGCGGGTCAGCTCGAGGTAGGCCTCCTCGAGGGTGGCGCGGTGCGGCGCGAGCTCGGAGAACGGCAGCCCGCCGGCGGTGAGCACCGCGACGACCCGCTCGGTGGCGAGCTTCCTGACGTGGAGCTCGTCCGCGCCCGTGCGGGTCACCTGCGCGCCCGCGGCGGCCAGCGCCGCGGCGGCCGGCTGCGGCGCGCTCGTGCGCACCCGCACCCGGTCACCGGACGCGGCCGCGATCAGTTCGGCGACGCTCGTGTCGGCGATGACCCTGCCGCGGCCGACGACCACCACGTGGTCGGCCATGCCCTGCAGCTCGCTCATCAGGTGGCTGGACACCAGCACCGCCCGGCGCTGCCCGGCCAGGTCGCGCAGGAAGCCGCGCAGCCACACGATGCCCTCGGGGTCCATGCCGTTGAACGGCTCGTCCAGCATGATCGCCGGCGGGTCGGCGAGCAGCGCGGCCGCGAGGCCGAGCCGCTGGCGCATGCCGAGGGAGTACCCGCCGGCGGGGCGGCGGCCCGCCGAGGCCAGCCCCACGTGCTCGAGGACCTCGTCGACGCGGCGGCCGTCCAGGCCCTGCGACTGCGCGAGCCACAGCAGGTGGTTGCGCCCGGTCCGGGCCGGGTGCAGCGCGGAGGCGTCCAGCAGCGCGCCCAGGTGCCGCATCGGGCAGCGCAGCGACCGGTAGGCCCGGCCGCCGACCAGGGCGTGCCCCGCGTCGGCGGCGTGCAGCCCGAGGATGATCCGCATGGTGGTGGACTTGCCGGCGCCGTTGGGCCCGACGAACCCGGTCACCCGCCCCGGTACGGCCGTGAACGTCATCCCGTCCAGCGCGGTCGTGGAGCCGTAGCGTTTGCGCAGCCCCGCGACCTCGATCGTGGCATCAGTCATGGCACGGTTTTGTACGCCGGAGCCGGTGACAGCCCGGTACGCGAGGCTGTGACCGGGCTGTCACCCGCCGCCTGGCATCGTGGACCCATGAGGGTGCTGGTCGTGGAGGATCACCGGACGCTGAACGCGCTGGTCACGGCCGGCCTGCGCCGGGAGGCGATGGCCGTGGACACGGCCCTGGACGGCCACGCCGCGCTCGAGCAGCTGTCCGCCACCCGCTACGACGTCGTGGTCCTGGACCGCGACCTGCCCGGCGTGCACGGCGACGACGTGTGCCGGCGCATCGTGGCCGGCGGAACGGGTGCCCGCGTGCTCATGCTCACCGCCGCCGGCACCGTCCGCGACCGCGTCGAGGGCCTCGGCCTGGGCGCCGACGACTACCTGCCCAAGCCGTTCGACTTCGCCGAGCTCGTGGCCCGCGTCCGGGCGCTGGGCCGCCGCAGCGCGCCCGCGCTGCCCCCGGTGCTCGACAACGGCGACCTGACCGTGGACCCCAACCTCCGGGTCGCCTCGCGCGCCGGCCGGCGGCTGGACCTCAGCCCGAAGGAGTTCGCGGTCCTGGAGTACCTGCTCGCCGCCGCCGGCCGCGTCGTGTCCACCGAGGAGCTCCTCGAGCGCGTCTGGGACGACGCCACCGACCCGTTCACCACCACGGTGAAGACCACGATCGGCCGCCTGCGCGCCAAGCTCGGCCGGCCGCCGGCCATCCACACCGTCCGCGAGGGCGGCTACCGGATCGGCGAGCCGTGACCCGGCCCCGGCTGCGGACCCGGCTCGCGCTCCTGCACGCCGGCCTGGCCTTCGCCTGCAGCGTGGTGCTGCTCGCCATGGTCGGCCTGCCGTTCCTCAGCGCCGGCCACACGACACACCGGCCGGCACCCGGGGAACCCGCCGCCGCACGGACCACCACCAACCTTGTCGAGCTGCTGCGGTACTCCTGCGTCGCGCTCGTCGTCCTCGCCGCGGTCTCGGTCGCGCTCGGCTGGCTGATCGCCGGCCGTGCACTGCGCCCCCTCCACGCGATGACCGTCTCCGCCCGCACCATGTCCGCCGACACCCTGGAGCACCGCCTCGGCGCCCCGGCCGCCTACCGCGAGTTCGCCGAGCTCGCCGAGACCCTGGACGGCCTGCGCCAGCGGCTGCACGAGTCGTTCACCGCGCAGCGGCAGTTCATCGCCAACGCCTCACACGAGCTGCGCACGCCGCTGACCGTGCAGCGCACCCTGCTCCAGCTCACCCTCGCCGACCCCGACGCCTCGGCCGAGACCCTCCGGTCGGCCTGCAACGAGCTGCTGGCCCTCGGCGAGCAGCAGGAGCACCTGATCAGCGCGCTGCTCGCCCTGGCCGGTGGCCATCAGGGGATCTCGCACTGGGAGCGCTTCGACCTCGCCGACCTCACCCGCAAGGTGGTCCTGGACCATCGCGCGGAGGCCGAGCGGCGCGGCATCCGCGTCCGGACCGCGCTCGCCCCGGTCACCGTGCACGGCGATTCGCGCCTGGCCGCGAGCCTCGTCGCGAACCTGGTCGGCAACGCCCTGCGGCACAACGTCCCCGGCGGTACCGTCGAGATCGCCACGACGGCCTCCGGCCGGCTCACGGTCGCCAACACCGGCGCCCCGATCCCTCCGGCCGAGGTCGACCGCCTGTTCCAGCCGTTCCAGCGCCTTGGCAGCGAACGCACCGACCAGAGTGACGGGCACGGCCTCGGCCTGGCCATCGTCGCCGCCATCGCCCACGCGCACCGCGCCCGGCTCGCCGCCCGCCCGGGTCCGGCAGGCGGCCTCCACATCACCGTCGGCTTCCCGCCCGTCGCGTGAGGCCTCGGCGCCTCGCCGTTCACTGATCCTCCACCGGCGCCGGCCGCCCGTTCACCCCGCGGTCACCGGCCGAAGCGCCAGGCTGGCGGCATGGCTGACTTTCTGGTTGTCGGTGGGGTCGTCCTCTTCGTCGCCGCGATGCTGGGCTTGATCCGGGCTCTGGAGCGGGTGTGAGTCTCACCGACGGGCTGCTGCTGACACTGTCGTTCGGCGTCCTCGTCTTCCTGGGCGCCGCACTTTTTGAGGCGGAATGGTTCTGATGAGCTTCGCGTGGACGATCGTCGCGCTGGTGGCCGTGCTCGCGGTCTGCTGGCGCTTCCTCGGGTCGTACATGGTGGCGGTGTTCGAGGGCCGGGCACGTGCGGTGGCCGCGAGGTGAATGGCCCGCCGCAGCCGGTGGAGGATCGGTGAACCGCCAGGAACATCGAAGTCGGCAGGCATTGACAGATTTGGAAGGAAGCCTGACAGTAGCGAGAGAGCGCTCTCTGGGCCACCCTCCCCGCTGCGCTCGACGGGAGCCGTCCGCCTGCGGTTTCCCATTCATCCCCTCATGGACGGGACTGCGTATGTCCAACACCCGAGTCAGACGTGCCCGGATCAAGATCGGCCTCATCGTGCTCGCCCTTGCCGGGGCCGGTGCCGTGCAGGTCGTGCCCGCGGTGATCGAGGCCGCCACCGCCGCCGCCACGGCGGTGCCGGCCGCGCCCGCGGGGTTCACCACCACGTGGAGCGACGACTTCAACGGGGCCGCGAACACCGGACTCGACACGAACGTCTGGCGCTATGACGCCGGGGCCGGGGCCAACTTCGGTACCGGCGAGATCGAGACGACCACGACGAGCACCGCCAACGTGTATCAGGACGGCGCCGGGCACCTGGTGCTCAAGGCGCTGCACACCGGGTCCGACCCGCTGGCCGGCTGGACCTCGGGGCGGGTGGAGACCCAGGCCGACGGGTTCGGCGCGCAGGCCGGCGGCGTCGTGGCCATCCAGGCCTCGATCAAGCAGCCGGACGTCAACACGGGCAACGGCCTCGGCTACTGGCCCGCGTTCTGGATGGTCGGCTCGCCGTTGCGCATCGGCGTGCCGTGGCCGGGCTCCGGCGAGATCGACATGATGGAGAACATCAACGGGCACGACTCGCTGTTCTCCACCGTCCACTGTGGAACTCTGCCGACCGGGCCCTGCAACGAGTACACCGGCATCGGCAGCGGAGAGCGGGCCTGCTCCGGCTGCAAGACCGGCTTCCACACCTACGGCGTGCAGATCGACCGGTCCGTGTCGCCCGAGCAGGTGCGGTTCTACTTCGACGGCAACAACTTCTTCACCGTCAACTCCAGCCAGGTCGACGCGACCACCTGGAACAACGCGTTCCACCACACCTTCACGCCCATCTTCGACCTGGCGATCGGCGGGCAGTTCCCGGCGGCGTTCGGCGGCGGGCCCACCGCGGCCACGGTCTCCGGCGGGCACATGGACGTCGACTACATCGCCGTCTACAACAAGCCGCCGGCGGGCAACTTCGGCACCAACGTCGCCCGCGGCAAGACCGCGACCGCGTCGTCGGTCGAGCAGGCCCAGTTCCCGGCGTCCAACGTGGTCGACGGCGACGAGACGACCCGCTGGTCGAGCGCCTTCGCCGACCCGCAGTGGGTGCAGGTCGACCTGGGCCAGTCCTACGCGATCAACCACGTCACGGTGTCGTGGGAGGCCGCCTGCGCAAAGAGCTTCACGATCCAGACGTCCACCAACGGCTCGACGTGGGCGACGGTGTACACCAACACGAACGCCACCAGCGACTACTACGACGTCAACCTGTCGGCCACCGCGCGCTACGTGCGCGTGAACGGCACGGCGCGGGCGTCGCAGTGGGGGTACTCCGTCTATGAGCTGGCGGTGTTCAGCACCGGCGGCACGACCAGCCCGCCGCCCACCGCGACGCTGCTGTCGCAGGGCCACCCGGCGACCGCGTCGTCGTCGGAGAACGCGAGCTTCACCGCGCCGATGGCCTTCGACGGCAACACCGGCACCCGCTGGTCGAGCGCCTTCTCCGACCCGCAGTGGGTCCAGGTCGACCTCGGCGGTAACCACACGCTCAGCCAGGTCGTGCTGAACTGGGAGGCGGCCTACGCGACCGCGTTCCAGATCCAGACGTCGACCAACGGCACGACGTGGACCAACGTGTACTCCACGACGGGCGCCACGGGCGGCCAGCAGAGCATCCCGGTCACCGGCACCGCCCGGTACGTGCGGATGAACGGCACCCAGCGCGCGACGCAGTGGGGCTACTCGCTGTGGGAGTTCCAGGTCTACGGCACCTGACCCGCCGGCGCCGGCCCGGCCGGGTCACAGGTCCGCGAGCCAGGGGTGTCCTGGATGTACGCGAGCCAGTAGCCCGGCCAGGGTCGCGCGCTGCGCGGGGGTGAGGTGCGGGACGGTCGCGTCGAAGTCGGCCTGGTCCTTCTCGCGGGCGTGCTTGGCCTTGAACAGCAGGACGAGCTCGGGCGCGAGGTACGGCACGCCGTCCTCGGTGTGGTGGATGATGTCGCGGTACGGCAGCCGGATCCCCTCGTCGCGGCGGCAGATCCAGGTGTCGCCGTCGTGCGGCTCGCGGAACACGTCGAGCAGGTAGTTGCCGGTGGCCGGGTCGCGAAGCCAGGTCTGGTGCGTGGCCGCCAGCTCCTGCGGCGTGGCGTTCTCCCAGATCCGGCCGTCGCTCACCGTGTCGAAGACGTAGCCGGGGAAGCGGTCGCGGATCAGCGGGAAGGCCGCGGCGGGGACCGCGATCTCGATGTCGCCGTGCTCGCGCGTCTGCTCGCCGCGGAACAGGTCCAGTGCCCAGCCCGCCGCCACGCACCACGGCGCGGCGACTCCGGTGAGGTGTTGCGCGACCTCGGCCGGGCTGAAACAGCAGGCCCACCGGGCGTGGAGATCCTCGCTCACCGCCGCAGGCTACCGGAGCCCTGACCCCGTGTGGGGGGAAAGCCCCCGGTCGAATTCGGGGGAGATCCGGATCGATTCGGCGCGGCCGTCGGCCAAGACTCATCGCATGACAGACAGGCCCAGGTTCAGCATCGTCATCCCGTGCTTCAACGAGGCCGCCTACGTCACCGACGCGCTGCTGTCGCTGCGTAAGCAGGACTTCGACGGGGTGTTCGAGGTCATCGTGGTCGACAACAACTGCACGGACGAGACCGCGGACATCGCCCGGGACTTCGGCGCGGTCGTCGTGACCGAGCCGGTGCCGGGGGTGTGCAACGCCCGCCAGCGGGGCACGGAGGAGGCGCGCGGTGAGATCGTCGTGTCGGCGGACGCCGACACGGTCTACGGCCGCGACTGGCTCAGCCGGATCGACGCGCTGTTCCGCGGCGACGAGCGCGTCGTCGCCGTCGTCGGGCCGTGCGAGTACGCCGACGGGCCGCGCTGGGGCCGGGTCTACGGCCGAGCGCTGTTCGGGGCGGTCAACGGCGTCTATCGGCTGACCGGGCGCGCCGTGTACGCGAGCGCGACCAACATCGCCTTCCGGCGCGAGGCATGGACGGGGTACGACACCGGCATGACGCAGGGCGGCGACGAACTCGACCAGCTGCGCCGGCTGCGCAAGCGGGGCCGGATCGTCTACGACCACGGCAACCCGACCTTCACGTCGGGACGGCGGCACAACCGGGGGCTGGTGTACAACCTCTTCGTGACACTGCCGGTGCATTACCTGCTGACCTACGCCGTGAACCGGATGGCGGGCCGGCGCGTGCTCGGCTCGGCGCCGGCGTTCCGCGACCCCGAGGGCTCGTTCGAGGCGGCGGTCCGATGATCGTCCTCATCGTCCTGCTGATCGCGGCCGGGCTCGGCGTGTCCTACTGGCTGCTGATGTCGCCGTTCGCGCCGTCGTCGCGCGACTACCCCCACCGCGGGCCCGACGCCGAGCGGGTGGTGGCGCTGACGTTCGACGACGGCCCGAACGAGCCGTACACCTCGCAGATCCTCGACCTCCTCGCGGCGCACGACATCCGGGCGACCTTCTTCCACGTCGGGCAGTGCGTCGAGCGCCACCCCGAGGTCGCCCTGCGCGTGATCGACGCCGGCCACGTCGTCGGCAACCACTCGCTGAGCCACCGCTTCGGCACGTACCTGCGGCCGAGGGCCTTCGAGCGGGAGGTCGAGCGGACACAGGGCATCCTGGCGCAGGTCACCGGCCGGACCCCGGCGCTGGCCCGCACGCCCTGGCTGTGGCGCCAGCCGCTGCTGCTGCGGATGCTGCGCCGGCGGGGGCTGCACGCGGTCGCCGGCGAGTTCGGCCACGCGCTGGAGGTGTTCCAGCCGTCGGGCGTCCGCATGGCGCGGCGCGCCGTGGCCAAGACGCGGCCCGGCTCGATCCTCATCTTCCACGACGGGTTCGACGGGCGGGGCGGCAACCGCGCCGAGACGGTCGTCGCGGTGCGCGAGACGATCGCGGGGCTGCTGGCCCGGGGCTACCGGTTCGTGACGGTCGACGAGCTGCTCGGCGTGCCCGCCTACCAGGTCTAGACCTGCGACCGATCGCCATCCGGGGAGTGTCTGGCAGAATTGGTGCCGTGACCCTCGCGATGCGCCATACGACGCGCGACCTGCGTCGGCGCAACCGGGCGGCGTTGCTGTCGCACATCTACCACATCGGCGCCGCCAGCCGGGTGGAGCTGGTGCAGGCCTCCGGGCTGAGCTCGGGCTCGGTGAGCAACGTGGTCGGCGACCTGGTCAACGACGGCATGGTCGCCGAGGTCGGCTCCGAGGACTCCGACGGCGGGCGCCCGCGGGCCCTGCTGCGGGTGCGCCCCGAGTTCGGCAAGGTGGTCGGGGTCGACATCGGCGAGACGCACGTCCAGGTCGGGCTGTTCGACTGGACGCTGCAGCGCATCGCCTCCACGACGTTCGCCATCGCCGAGACCAGCCTGGAGCCGGAGGCGGTGGCCTGGATGGTCGGCTCCGGCATCGCCAAGGTGACCGTCGAGGCCGGCGTCGACCCGGCGACCCTGCTCGGGGTCGGGGTGGGCGTGCCCGGCGCGGTGCAGCCGACCGCGGACGGCACCGCCGTGCACGCGCCGACGCTGCGCTGGTCCGGGGTGCGCCTCGACCAGATGCTCGCCACGAGCGTGCGCGTCCCGCTGTACATCGACAACTGCGCCCGCACGCTCGGCCAGGCCGAGATGTGGCGCGGCGCCGGGCGGGGCACGAGCCGCAGCGTGGTGGCGCTGCTCGGCGTCGGCATCGGCGCGGCCCTGGCCACCGGGCCCTCCTCGCGCGACGCGACGAGCAGCACGAGCGAGTGGGGCCACACGGTCATCGTGGTCGGCGGGGCGCCCTGCCGGTGCGGTTCGCGGGGCTGCCTGGAGGCGTACGTCGGCGCCGAGGCCGTCCTGTCGCGCTACGCCGAGCTGTCCGGCGGCCGGCCCATCGAGGCCGTCGGCACCGAGGCGCGGCTGGCCGAGCTGGCCGCGCGGGCGGAGGCACCGGGCCCCGCCGCGGGCGTGCTGGACACCACCGCCGAGTACCTCGGCATCGGCATCGCCAACCTCGTCAACCTGCTCGCGCCGGACCGCGTGGTGCTCGCCGGCTGGGTCGCCGAGGTCATCGGCCCGCAGATCCTGCCGGCGGTGCGGGCCGCCGCCCGCCGCCACTCCCTGCCGTATCTCTACGGACAGCTGCAGATCCAGCTCGGCGAGCTCGGCACCGACGCGGTCGCGCTCGGCGCCGCCACGCTGCCGGTCGTGCAGATCCTCGCCACGGGCGAGCGGCTGCCGGCCCGCTGAACCTCGCGATCAAGGATTGACGGGGGGCTCGCTCGACACTTACCTTAAGTCTTAACATAAGCACCTCCACGGGAGTCTGCGCATGACCGCTCCTGCCGCCGACGGCCGGCTGTACATCGACGGAACGTTCCGGGACCCAGTTGGCGGGCGCACCGGCCCGGTGCTGGAGAAGGCGACCGGCGCACCGATCGGCACCTACGGGCGCGCCGACGCGGCCGACGTCGACCTGGCCGTGCGGGCCGCCCGCGCCGCACAGCCCGGCTGGGCCGCGCTCGGCGCCCCCGAGCGGGCCGCCTACCTGCGCCGCTTCTGCGCCTATCTCGAGCAGCACTACGAGGACCTGGTCCGGCAGAGCATGCGCGAGACCGGCGGCGTGCGGGCCAAGGCCGAGGACGAGGTCGGCGCCAGCATCCGCCAGCTGCAGATCTCCGCCGTGCAGGCCACCGACTCGGCCGGCGACCTGCTCCAGCCGTACAAGGCCGGCAAGCTGTCGATGTCCCGCGCCGTGCCGCTCGGCGTGCTCGGCCTCATCACGCCCTGGAACTACCCGATGAACCTCGCCATGCGCGCGGTCGCACCGGGCCTGGCGTTCGGCAACACCGTCGTGCTCAAGCCGGCCGAGCTGACCCCGATCATCGGCGGGCAGGTGCTCGCGCAGGCGGCGGACGCGGCCGGGCTGCCGCCCGGCGTGTTCAACGTCGTCACCGGCGACGGGCCCGACGCCGGCCACGCGCTGGCCGAGCACCGCGGCGTCGACCTGCTCGACTTCACCGGCTCCCGGGCCGTCGGCGTGGCCATCGCCGCGTCGGCCGCCGCCGACCTGCGCGCGGTCCGCCTCGAGCTGGGCGGCTCCAACGCCTTCGTGGTCCTCGACGACGCCGACGTCGACCTGGCCGCCTCGGCCGCCATGGTGGCGTCGCTGGAGTTCCAGGGCCAGACCTGCATCAGCGCCAGCCGGCACATCGTGCAGCGGGCCGTGGCCGAGCGCTACATCGACGCGGTGACGCGCCGCGCCGAGGCGCTCACCGTCGGCGACCCGTTCGCCGCCGGGACCGACCTCGGCCCGCTCATCAGCGAGGCCCAGCGGGACCGCCTGCACCGCGAGATCGTCGAGCCCTCGGTTGCCATGGGCGCGACCGTCGCCGCCGGCGGCACGTACGATGGCCTCTTCTACCGCCCGACGGTGCTGACGGGCGTCACGGCGGACATGCCGGCGTTCCGGGACGAGATCTTCGGCCCGGTCATCCCGATCACCGTGGTGGAGTCCGAGGAAGATGCGATCGAGCTGGTCAACGGGTACCCGATGCTGATGAACTCGGTCTTCTCGGCCGACCTGATCCGGGGCCTGGGCGTCGCCGAGCGGCTGCAGGCCGGCGAGGTGCACGTCAACGACGCACACGCCCGCCACGGCGCGGAGAACCAGATGCCGGGCTTCACCAGGCGGCAGTGGATCGGCCTGCAGCGCACGCCCCTGACGCTGCCGGACTGGACCGCCGACCCGGCGGGGCGGCGGTGACGGCCACCGCGCGGCGGGCCCTCGTCGTGCGCGGCGGCTGGGAGGGGCACGCCCCGGTCGAGACCACGGAGCTGTTCCGGCCCGACCTCGACGCCGCCGGCTTCGAGGTGAGCGTCGCCGAGGACCTCGACGTGTACCGCGACGAGGCACTCCTCGCGCGCACGGACCTCATCGTGCAGTGCTGGACCGACGGCACCCTCACCGCGGCGCAGAGCGAGGGCCTGCGCCGGGCCGTGCACAACGGCACCGGTCTGGCCGGCTGGCACGGCGGGCTGGTCGCCACGTTCGCCGAGGACCGCGAGTACCTGCGGATGGTGGGCGGGCTGTTCCTGCACCACCCCGCGGAGTTCCTCGACCACCGGGTGCGGGTCGAGCCGGAGCACGCGCAGCATCCCATCGTCGCCGGGATCGACGAGTTCACCGTGCACACCGAGCAGTACTGGATGCTCACCGACGCCCGCAACCGGACCCTGGCCAGCACGGTCGTGGAGCCCGGCGACGGCGGGCAGGGCGACGGGCCGGTCGCCATGCCGGTGGTGTGGACGCGGCAGTGGGGCCGCGGGCGGATCTTCTTCTCCGCCATCGGGCACCGCGTCGAGGACCTGCTGCAGCCCGAGGTGCGCACCCTCACCGCGCGCGGGCTGGTCTGGGCGAGCCGATGAGGGCGCCGCTCGGCCCGTTCGCGCTCGGCACCGCTCCCTTGGGCATCCTCCCCGAGCTGGTCGACGCCCCGGCGGCGCAGCGCTGCCTGCAGCGGGCCGAGGAGCTGGGCATTCGGTACTTCGACACGGCCCCGTTCTACGGCGCCGGCCTGGCCGAGGAGCGCCTCGGTGCGTTCCTGGCCGGGCGGGACCCCACCCGGCTGGTGGTGTCCACGAAGGTCGGCCGCAGCGTGGTGCCCGGCGGCACGACGGTCTTCGACTTCGGCCGGGACGCGATCCGCCGCCAGCTCGACGAGAGCCTGCGGCGGCTGGGCACGGACCGCGTCGACATCGTGTACCTGCACGACCCCGACGACCACTGGGCCGCGGCGATCGACGAGGCGTGGCCGGTGCTGGCCGAGCTGCGCGCGAGCGGTGCGGTCGGCGCCGTCGGCGCGGGCATGAACCAGACGGCGATGCTGCACCGGTTCGTGCGCGAGACCGACATGGACGTCATCCTGCTGGCCAACCGCTACACGCTGCTGCAGCAGTACGAGGCGGACGAGCTGTTCGCCGCGTGCGAGCGGCGGGGCGTGACGGTCGTGCTCGGCGCCGTGCTCAACGGCGGCATCCTGGCCACCGGCGCGGTGCCGGGCGCGCAGTACGACTACCGGCCCGCGCCGCCCGAGGTCCTGCAGCGTGTGTCCCGCATGGAGGAGGCCGGCCGGCGCCACGGCGTGCCGCTGGTCGCCGCCGCCCTGCGGTTCGCGGCCGCCCACCCGGCGGCCGCCTCGGTGCTCATCGGCGCCAAGTCGGCCGGCGAGCTCGAGCGCAACCTGGCCGCGGCCGCGCACCCGATCCCCGCGGCCTTCTGGGCCGAGCTGCGCGAGCTCGGCCTGCTCGGCGCGGACCGTCCGGTCCCCGCCGCCTGATCCGTGTTTCGACCGTTGACCCCATGATTCTCAAGACTTACCTTAAGTCTTAGGAAAAGCATCTGACGCGCCTCGCCCACACCCCAAGTGAGGAACCGCCATGAATTCTTTCCGTACACGATCCGGTGCGCTGCTGGCCGGCCTGCTGGCCGCCGCGCTCACCTTCACGGCCGGCTGCTCCGGCGACGACAAGAGCCCCGACGCGTCCGGCAGCGCCGCCGGCGGCAAGGTCGACCTGTCCTTCTGGGACTGGGACCCGAACATGGACAAGGTGGTGGCGCTGTGGAACAACGCCCACCCCGACATCCACGTCACGCTGACCAACCCCGCCGGCGGCGACCAGCTCGTCGCCAAGATGATCACCGCGCACCAGGCCAAGAACGGCCCGGACATCGCCAAGGTGGAGTACCAGTCGCTGCCGGCGCTCGTCTCCAACGGCGTCGTGCGTGACATCACCGAGTACACCAAGACCGCGGTCGCCAACTTCGACGACGCGACCCTGAGCGCGACGAAGCTCGAGGGCAAGGTCTACGGCATCCCGCAGGACGTCGCACCGCTCATGCTGTTCTACCGCGCCGACATCTTCGCGCAGTACGGGCTGGCAGTGCCGACGACCTGGGAGCAGTACGCGCAGGAGGCCGCCACCCTGCACCAGAAGGCGCCCAACGTGTCGATGACGAACTTCGACGCCGCCGACCCGGGCTGGTTCACCGGCCTGGTGCAGCAGGCGGGCGCCAACTGGTGGACCGCCAGCGGTACCACGTGGAAGGTGAACATCAACGGGCCCGAGTCGAAGAAGGTCGCCGACTACTGGGAGGGCCTGGTCAAGAACGGCCTGGTGCTGAAGAACCCGTCGTTCTCCCCGCAGTGGAACAAGCAGATGAACGACGGCAGCATCGCCTCCTGGATCTCCGGCGCCTGGGCGCCCGCCCAGCTCGGCGGCATCGCACCGGACACGAAGGGCAAGTGGGCCGCGGCGCCGCTGCCGGCCTGGACCGCCGGCGACAAGACCACCGGCATCTGGGGCGGCTCGGCCGTGACCGTCACCGCCGACTCCGCGCACCCGGCGCAGGCCGCGCAGTTCGTGTCCTGGCTCAACTCCGACGACGCCGCCGTGGCCGCCCAGGTCGAGAACATCAACGTGTACCCCGCCTCGACCTCCGGCCGCTCGCTGCCCATCCTGGCCAAGCCCCCGGCGTTCCTGCCCAACCAGCCGGACTTCTACTCCGTCGTCAAGCAGGTCGCGCCGTCCTCGCGCAGCTTCTCGATCTGGGGCCCGAACGTCACTGTCACCTTCCGCGGCTACACCGACGCCTTCGGCGCGGCGCTGCAGAACGGCACCTCCTTCGGCGCCGCGCTGGACACCATCCAGGAGAGCACCACGGCCGACATGAAGAAGCTCGGCTTCACCCTCGGCTAGGCCTCGTGGCGGGCCCGCGGCACCCGCGGGCCCGCCACCCGACGACGGAAGCGGACGATGACGACGCAAACTTCCCAGGCACCGGCCCGCGGGACCCGGCGGCGGCGCAGCGCGCTGCCGTACGTGCTGGTCCTGCCGGCGGTGCTGCTGTTCGTGCTGTTCATCCTGGCGCCGGGCGCCTACGCCGTGGTGCTGAGCCTGCAGCGGCGCAAGGTCTCCGGCGGGCTGCTCGGCACCGGCTCCAAGGTGGTCTGGGTCGGGCTGGACAACTACCGCCAGGTCCTCACCGACGGCGAGCTGTGGTCGAGCGCGCTGCGGATGCTCGAGGTCGGCGCGATCACGATCCCGGTCACCATCGGCCTGGCGCTGCTGTTCGCCCTGCTGCTGGACACCGCCCGGGCCCGGTTCACCCGCGCCGCCCGGCTGCTGATCTTCCTGCCGTACGCGGTGCCCGGCGTGATCGCCACGCTGCTGTGGGGCTTCATGTACCTGCCCGCCACGAGCCCCATCGGCGGCGACCACATCGACTACTTCGGCGCCACCGGCGTCTACGGCTCGGTGGCCAACATCGCCGTGTGGGGCGCGGTCGGCTTCAACATGGTCGTCATCTACACCGCGCTGCGCGCCCTGCCGCCGGAGATCTACGAGGCGGCCCGCATGGACGGCTGCTCCGAGCTGCAGATCGCGCTGCGCATCAAGGTGCCGCTGGTGCTGCCCGCGATCACCATGTGCACGCTGTTCACCGTGCTGGCCTCGGCTCAGCTGTTCAACGAGCCCAACACCCTCAAGCCGTTGTCCAACGCCATCTCCTCGACCTGGGTGCCGCTCATGAAGGTGTACACCGACGCGTTCGTCAACTCCGACATCTACTCGGCCGCGGCGACCTCCGTGGTCCTCGCCGTGGCGGCGCTGGCCGTGTCGTTCGTCGCCGCGCGCGTCGTGCAGGCCCGCGTCGCCGGGGGTGGCCGATGACCGCCGCGACCGTCGCGCCCGCCCCGCCGCGAGAGCGGGCGGGAACCCGCGAGCCGGGAACCCCGGGCCGGCGCGGTATCGCCCTGCTGCCGACGGCGGCGCTGGTCCTCGGCGCCGTCTACTGCATCGTGCCGACGCTGTGGATCCTCATCGCCGCCACCAAGTCGCCCGCGCACCTGTTCTCCACCGCGACGTACGTACCGAGCCTCGACGACGGGCTGGTGCGCAACATCCGGGAGCTCTCGGCGTACCACGGCGGCATCTTCTGGCGCTGGATGTTCAACAGCTTCCTGTATGCGTTCGTCGGCGGGGTCCTGGCCTCGGCGGTCTCCGCGGCGACCGGGTACGCGCTGGCGAAGTACGAGTTCGCCGGCCGCACGGCGCTGTTCAACGTGATCCTCGCCGGCGTGCTGCTGCCGCAGATCGTGCTGGCGATCCCGCAGTACCTGCTGCTGTCGCACGCCGGGCTCAACGACAGCTACCTCGGCGTGATCCTGCCGCAGCTGTTCAACCCGTACGGCATCTACCTGTGCCGCATCTACGCCGCCGCGGCGGTCGAGGACTCGCTGCTGGAGGCCGGGCGCATCGACGGCGCGGGGGAGTTCCGGCTGTTCCGGTCGGTCGGCCTGCGGCTCATGACGCCCGGGCTCATCACCGTGTTCCTGCTGCAGTTCATCGTGATCTGGAACAACTTCCTGCTGCCGTTCGTGATGGTCGCCGACGACAGCAAGTTCCCGCTGACCGTCGGGCTGTACAGCATGCTGCGCCACGGCGCCGCCGAGGCGTCGCTCTACTCGCTGGTCATCACCGGCACGCTGCTGTCGGTGCTGCCGGTCATCGCCCTGTTCCTGTCCCTGCAGCGGTACTGGCGGATCGACCTCGTCACCGGGGCGGTCCGGTAGCCGTGGCGACCACACCGGCCGGCCTGCTGGCGATGTCCCGCAAGGTGGTCCCGGCGGTGCTGCCCGGCGACCTCATGGCCCGCCTCGCCGGCACGCTGCGTCTCGTCCGGCCGGACCCGGTCGAGGACTTCGACGACCCGGCCGTGCTGGCCGGCGTCGAGGTCCTCGTCACCGGCTGGCTGTGCCCGCCGCTGACCCCGGCGGTGCTCGACGCCGCGCCGCGCCTGCGCGCGGTCGTGCACGCCGCCGGCTCGGTGAAGGGCCACGTCGGCCCGGAGGTGTTCGCCCGCGGCATCGCCGTCTCCTCCGCCGCCGACGCCAACGCGGCGCCCGTCGTCGACTTCACCGTCGCGGTGATCACCCTCGCCGGCAAGCGCGCGTTCCGCCTGGCCCGCGAGGCCGCGGACTTCGGCGGCGGCCTGCCGCCGTTCGGCACCCGCCCTGGCAACGACGGGCGCGTCATCGGCGTCGTCGGCGCGTCGCGGATCGGCCGCGGCGTGATCGCCCGGCTCGTCGCCGCCGGCCACCGGGTGCTGGTCGCCGACCCGTACCTCGACCCGCCGGCCGCGGCCGCGCTCGGCGCCGGGCTCGCCGACCTCGACGAGCTGTGCCGCCGCTGCGACGTGCTGACCCTGCACGCGCCCGCGCTGCCGGAGACACACCACCTGCTCGACGAGCGCCGCCTGGCCCTGCTGCCGCACGGCGCGATCGTCGTCAACACCGCCCGCGGCACGCTCGTGGACACCGACGCCCTCGCCTGCGCCTGCGCGGCCGGCCGCATCGACGCCTGCCTGGACGTCACCGAACCCGAGCCGCTGCCCGCCGGTCATCCGCTGCTGGCGCTGCCCAACGTGTGGATCACGCCGCACCTGGCCGGCGCGCAGGGCAGCGAGGTGCGCCGGCTGGGGGAGTACGCAGTGGCCGAGGTCGAGCGCTTCGTCGCCGGTGAGCCCCTGCACGGCGCCGTCCACGCCGCCCAGCTTCCGCTCCTCGCCTGAGGCGGCCGTCGGCGTCCGGTGATGCTGGAGCATCCGCAATGCGGAACGGGATCGCCGTCATGGCGATGCTCGTGGGCACTGCTACAGGCTGTCGATGGGCAGTATTCGGCGGAGCACGAGTTACGCCAGGCCGGCTCGGTGCGCGGCGATCGCGGCGTGGACGCGGTCGCGCAGGCCAAGCTTCATCAGGACCCGGGCAACGTGGGTCTTCACCGTCGTCTCGCCGATGAACAGCGCGCGGGCGATCTCGGCGTTGGACATGCCGCGCCCGATCAGGCGCAGCACCTCGACCTCGCGGGCGGTCAGCCGGTCCAGCTCCGCGGTGTCGGGCTTCGGCGGCGCGGCCGCGAACCGCTCGATGAGGCGCCTGGTCACCGACGGCGCCAGCAGCGGGTCGGCGCCGCGGGCGGCCTGGCGTACCGCCGCGACGATGTCCTCGCCCGGCATGTCCTTGAGCAGGAAGCCCGAGGCGCCGGCGCGCATCGCACGGTGGACGTACTCGTCGAGGTCGAACGTCGTCAGGATCAGCACCCGCGTCGGGGCGTCGGCGGCGGCGATGCGCTGCAGCGCGGCGATGCCGTCGGCGCCGGGCATCTGCACGTCGAGCAGGAGCACGTCCGGGCGCTCGGCCAGGACGACGGCGACCGCCTCGTCGCCGTCGGCCGCCTCCGCCACGACCGAGATGTCGGGCTCGGCCTCGAGGATCATCCGCAGGCCGCTGCGCACGAGTGGCTGGTCGTCGGCGATCACGATGCGGATCATGCCGGCGCCTCCGCGTTCGCCGGTGCGGGCAGCGGCAGCACGGCCTGCACCTCGAAGCCGCCGTCGTCGCGGGGGCCCCAGCTCACCCGGCCGCCGGCGATGGCGACCCGCTCCCGGATGCCGGCCAGGCCGCGACCCATCACGGGGCCGCTGCCCGGACGGGTGGGCGGCGTGTTCGTGACCCGCACCCGGACCTGCACAGCGTCCCGGTGTACCGCGACCGTGGCCCGCGAGCCGGGGCCGTGCCGCAGCACGTTGGTGAGCGCCTCCTGGACCACCCGCAGCACCACCTCCCGCTGCCACGGCTCCAGCGCGTCCGTCTCCGCGACGTCCGCGTCCACCGGCAGGCCCGTGGCGCGGGTCCCGTCGATGATCGCCTCGAGGTCCGGCGCGGCGTCGGCGGGCTCCAGCGCGGCCACGCCCTCGCGCGCGGCGGCGGCGATCGTGCGCATCACCTCGGCCGCCCGCGCCGGGTCCGTCGCCGACAGCCGTCGCGCGGCCCCCGCCTGCAGCGCGACGACCGTGAGGCTGTGGCCGATGACGTCGTGGAGCTCGCGCGCCATCCGGACGCGCTCGCTCACGACCGCGCGACGGGCCGCCGCCCCCTCCTGCCCGGCGAGCAGTTCGTTGTTCGCCCGGGTCTGCTCGACCAGCCGGCTCACCTCGTTGACCGCGAGCCCGCCGAGCCAGAACACGAGGATCGCCGCCTCGTCGCCGATGATCTCGGGGTTGGCGGCCGTCGCGGCGTGGCCGGCCCAGCACACGACGAGGCCGGCCACCGCCGTCCGGCGCCGCGACAGCGCGCCGACCGTGAACGCTGTGGCGAAAGCGATCGCGGTCTCCGACAGGCTGCCGACGAGCGGGGCCCCGAAGTGCGAGTACGCCGCGGTGGCGAGCCAGGCCGTCGCGGCCGACGTCACCGGCAGCCGCCACCCCGCCACGAGCGGCAGGCCGATCGCGACGCTCGCGAGCACGGCGACCCAGCCGGCGGCGGGGACGGCCAGCGCGCCGACCGACTCGACGGCGAGCCCGGCCGCGAGCGCGCCCGCCGCGAGGGCGACCCACGGCTGGGCGGCGCTGCGCAGGGCCGGCAGGTGGTCGGCGACGGGCGCTGCCGCATGCGCGGCCTCGCCGGCCGGAGCCGTCAGCGCGACGACCTCCTCGCGGGTGCGGGTGAGCAACTCCCGGGCGGCGTCCTCAACCGTTCGCGGGTCCGCGCCGGCCTCGGCGTCGTCGGACAGCGCGCGCATGCCGCGCAGCAGCGTCGGGCGCAGCCGTTCCAGCATGGTCAGCCGCTCGGCGAGCACCGCCGAGCGCGCGTTGGCGCGCTGCTCGCCCTCGATCCGCTCGCGCTGCTCGCGCAGCACCGTCAGGCGCTGCTGCCGAGCCCGCACGGCCCGCCCGACGAGCATCGGGACGAGCCCCAGGAACAGCGTGACGAACAGGACGCCGTTGAGCAGCGGCCAGCCGCGCATCCGAGCGGTGAGGTCGGAGGCGAGCACGACCGCCAGCGGGAGCAGGACGCCGAGCACCAGCACCGCGCGGGTGCGACTGTGCGCGCCGAGGGAGTACGACGCCACCATGAGCGCGAGCATCGGCACCGTCATCTCGGCGCCGGCGGGCGGCCACGCGAGGTGGGGGACCACCGCCACGAGCACGCCCGCGAAGCCGACCGCGCCGATCGCGAGCGCCGGGCGCCATCGGCGCACGCCGAGCGCCGCGAGCAGAGCCGCGCCGACCGCGTTCAGCAGCCGGTGGCCGGCTCCCGCGTGACCGGCGAGGACCGCCTCCGCGACGCCGGCCAGCGCGAAGCCGGCCGCGACGCCTGCGTCGACCCTCGAAACGCGATGCACGCCCGCCAGCGTAGGAGGGCCCGCTCGCCGGTGGCGTCCTCCTGGCGAACGACCTCGGCGGGACGACGATTCAGGCCTCCGTCCTGCCTAGCGTCCTCGCCATGACAACTCCAGCAACCGATGCGAGGATGGTCCGCATCGTCCAGGTCGCGCTCGGTATCGGCATCGTCGCCCTGATCGTCTTCGCGATTGTCGCCACCTTCTGGACCACGGTCGACGGCGGCGAGTTCCGCTCCGCCGCCGACTACTGGTATACCGCCACCGGCGTGCCGATCGCCATCGTCGGCATCGTGCACGCTTTTGCGGTACACCGGCTGCAACACGGCCGCGACGGAAGACTCGGCGCGATCGGCACTTGGCTCAACGCCATCGCCTGCGCGGTGCTGGCGGTCCAGTGCGGCGCGTCGGCCCTCGCCGGCGCCGAGCTGCGCTGGGGCCCAACGTACGTGCTCGGCTCGTTCCTGACGCTGATCGCGCTCGCGCTGCTCGCCGCCGGATCGTGGCGCACCGGCCTGCTGCCGAAGTGGATGCTCGGCCTCTGGCCCGTGGTGTGGCTGCTCGGCTCGTTCTTCGCCACGGGCCCGGGCCCGCTGCTGCTGGTCGCCCTCTACATCGCGTTCATGATCGTGCTGCCGCGCCGGGTTGCGCTGCGCAACGCCCCGGTCATGGTTGCGGTGGGCTGATATTTTCTGCGAGCTCCTGCAACGCCTTCCTGCGCAGCCGGTCCCTCCAGTCGCCGACGTCGATGACGGGTCCGCCGGCGAGGAACGCGGCAAGGACCGGCGCCGGTCGCCCGGCGCCGCGCGGTCGATGGCCGCCGGCAGCGCTCAGCCACCGCGCCACCTCGGCCCGATGCTGCGCGAGCTCGGCGGCGTCGAGCAGGCAGGCGGAGAGCACGCCCAGCGCCTCGGCGCCGACCGCCGGGTCGGGATCCGTGCGCATCGCCCGCGCCGCCTCGTAGACGGCCGGGCGAAGCGCGCGGCACGCGGCGACGTCGTCCGGGTAGCCGCGCCGGTACTCCTCCGGCTCCGTCACGGCCTCCATGACCGACTTGAGCCAGTGCAGCAGCGCGGCCGTCAGCCGGACCGCGGCGGCGTCCCGTCCGGTTCGCGGCGTGACCGGGTGCGGGTGCGGGGGTCCTGCAGCATCGCGACGACGGCGGTGGCCGCAGGGGCGGCCGCGCTGTAGAGGCCGCCCTGATGGTGGACGAGGTCGTGGAGGTCGTAGAGCGCCCGGTTCTGCACCGCCGGGTCCTCGTCGAGCAGCGCCACGAGGATCTGGGGTGTCTCGGGCATGCCGGGGTCGCCGGTGTAGGCGTGATCGAGCGCCGACCAGTCGGTCACCGGCGAAGCATATGGCCGCCGTCCGCCGATCATCGCAGGATCCACGCCGGAGCGCGTCGCGAGCACGGTAGGACGGCGGCGCGCCCGCCGGCTGCGGTCAAGCGCCGTCGCGTGACTGCAGTGCGTCCGCGAGCTGGTTGCGCGAGACGATGCCGAGCTTCGGGAAGATCCGGTACAGGTGCGTGCTCACGGTCCGGTGCGACAGGAACAGGCGCTGGCCGATCTCGCGGTTGGACAACCCCTGCGCGGCCAGCTCGGCGATCTGGGTCTCCTGCGGCGAGAGCCGTTCCCGCGGGCTCGACGTCGGCCGCCACCCGCGCTCGCCCGTCGCGCGCAGCTCCTGGTCGGCCCGCTGCGCCCAGGTGCGGGCGCCGACGGCCTCGAAGGCGGCCCGCGCCGCCCGCAGCGACTCGCGGGACTCGACGGCGCGGCGCTGGCGGCGCAGCCACGAGCCGTAGGCCAGCTCGGCGCGCGCCCGGTGCCAGGGCAGCCCGCTGCTGGCGCCGTCCATGGCGGTCCTGAAGAGCTCCTCGGCCGACGCGGCGTCGGCCAGCACCGCCCGGGAGTACTCCAGAGCGATGATCGACCCCGTCGCGGGCGAGGTGCCCGCGATCCGTTCCATGGCGGCCAGCGTCGACCTCGCCTCGGCGTGCCGGCCGGTGTGGACGGCGGCGTCGGCCAGGTAGCCGAGCGCCCAGACCTGTTGCATCCGCTGGAAGGCCGGGTCGGCGGGCTGGAACACGCGGCGCAGCTCGCTGTAGGCCTGCTCGTGCCGGTTCGCGCCCAGCTCGGCGATCCCGCGGGCCAGCTGCACGCCGGCCAGCAGGGACGACGCGGCGTTCGGGGTCCGCAGCGCCACGTGCTGGGCCTCCGAGAGCAGGTCGTGACGCGTGTCCCACCCCGTGCCCACCCCGTCGATCAGGGCCACGGCGATGCGTGCGGTGGCCGCCCACAGGGACTGGCCCGTCTCGTCCGCGAGCCGCATGGCCTCGTCGGCCGAGCGGGCCGCGTCGAAGGTCCCGAGGTAGATCTCGGCCCACGCCCGGATCGCCAGCGCCTCGGCGAGCAGGCTCATGCGGCCCTGCGCGCGCAGCTCCTGCACGGGCGTGGACAGGAACGCGACGGCGCGGCGGAAGTCGCCCGTGCAGAACGCGGCGATGCCGAGCAGGCCCGCCAGGTCGGGCCGCCCGCCGGCGTCCGCGGGCCACCGCGCCAGCCGCTCGATGACCAGGGGTCCCTGCTCGTGCGACTCGGACAGGGCGTAGATGGCCAGCAGCCGCGGGTCGTCGCCGGGCACGTCCACCTGGCGGGCGGCCAGGACGATCTCGTGCCGCAGCGGCGCTCCCGGGTCGCGCCACCAGACCCTGCGGGCCGCGCCGACCAGCAGCTGCATGGCCAGCTCGACGTCCTGGCCTTCGGTGGCCTGCCGTGCCATGTCGACCAGGTGGCGCACCTCCGCGGGCTCGCCCGTGGAGCCGTCGTGGAAGACGCCCTCGAGCCACGCCAGCCTCGAGCGGTCCCGCGGGCGCAGCGTCATCCCCGTGACCTGCGCCTTGATCTGCTCGACCTGGCCGAACCGGCCCAGCTGGTAGCCGAGCTCCGCGGCGCTGAGCAGGCGGGCGGCCTGCGACCGCGGGTCCGGGCTCAGCGCCGCCGCCCGCTCCAGCCACGCGGCGGCGGAGGCGATCGCACCGCGGCGCTGGGCGTTGCCGGCCGCCTGTTCCAGCTCGGCCGCGATCCGCTCGTCGCGTCCCGACACCGACGAGGCCCGGTGCCACACCGCGCGGTCCGGATGCGCGGCCAGGACGCGGGCCAGCGCTTCGTGCGCACGCTGGCGCGTCGCCGGCGGCATGGCCTGGCGCAGTGCCGAACCGACCAGCGGGTGTGCGATGTGGTACCGCTCGCCGACGACGGTCAGCAGCCCGTGCTCGAAGGCCGGCTGCGCCGCGGCGCGGTCGAGCGGCGCGCCGTGGAGGATCTGCGCGGCCGCGAGGACGTCGCCGACGTCGTCTCCGTCGTCGACCGCGGCGACGGTCAGGATCGCGCGGACGGCCGGGTCGAGGTGCTCGGCCCGCGCGGCGAACGCCCGCTCCAGGCGCGTGGTCATGGGCAGGTCGTCGTCGAGCTCGGTCCAGGTGTACCGCCCGGACTCCAGCGCCGTCGCGAACTCGACCAGGGCGAGGGGGTTGCCGCGGGCCTGCGCCAGGACGCGGTCGCGCATCGCGGGGGTCAGGCGCGGCGCCCGCGCGTCCAGCAGCGCGGCCGCCGAGGCCTCGTCGATGCCGCGCAGCTGCGTCCACTCGACCGTGTGGGCGTCGGCGAACGGCAGCGGCGCGGGCCGGGACGTGCACAGCACCACCACCCGCTCGCCGGTGATCCGGCGGGCGACGAAGGCCAGCGCGTCGATCGAGGGCTGGTCCATCCAGTGCAGGTCGTCGAGGCACACGAGCACCGGCGTGCGCGCCGCCAGGTCGACGAGCAGCTCCAGGACCGCCAGGAACGTGAAGAACGGGTTCACCTCGACCGACTCGCCCATCGCGAAGCAGGCGAGCAGGGCGTCCCGCTGCATGGCCGGCAGCCGGTCGGCGCGGTGCAGCAGGGGCCGCAGCACCTGGTGCAGGCTGGCGAAGGGCAGATGCGTCTCGGACTGGCTGCCCCGCGCGGTGAGCACGGTGAACCCCAGCGACCGCGCGTGCTGCACGGCCTCCGCCTGCAGCGCGCTCTTGCCCACGCCGGGCTCGCCGAGCAGCCCGATGGCGCATCCCCGAGTACCGACCTCGTCCAAATGTCCGAACAGGGACCGCAGCTCGTCGTCGCGCCCGAGCAGACGCCGGCCGGAGGTGGTGCTCACGGCGTCGAGCATCCAGCGGCCCGGCGCCGCGTGTCCACCGAGCGTGCGCGCTGAGAGAGCCGTCACAGCGCCGGGGTCCGGCGGCGCGTGAGGGATGATGTGGGCCATGTCGCCGGACCGTCACGCCGCGCCGCTCCTCGGCCGCGGGCCCGAGCTCGCGATGCTGGCCGAGCGCGTGGGCGGCATCCGCGACGGCGGCGGCGCGGTCGTGGTGCGCGGCGAGGCGGGGATCGGCAAGTCGGCCCTGCTGGCCGAGGCGGGGCGGCTCGCGGCCGCCGCCGGCGTGCGGGGCCTGCGCACGACCGCCGCCGAGTCGGAGCACCAGGTCACGTTCTCCGGGCTGTACCAGCTGATCAGCCCCGTGCTGGATCAGGCCGACGGCCTGCCGGCGCCGCAGCGCGACGCGGTGCTGGCGGCGTTCGGGCGCAGCGATGCCGCGGCGCCGGACCTGTTCCTGGTGGCGCTGGCGACGCTGAACCTGCTGGCCGAGGCCGCCACCCGCGCACCGCTGCTGCTGGTGGTGGACGACGCGCACTGGCTGGACCGGGCCAGCGCCGATGTGCTCATGTTCGTCGCGCGGCGGCTGGAGTTCGAGCCGGTGGTGGTGTTCGCGGCGGTACGGGAGGGCGTGCGCAGCGCGTTCGACGGCGCCGGGCTGCCCGAGCTGGCCGTCGGCCGGCTCGACGACGGCGCGGCGGCCGCCCTGCTCGACGCGGGCGCACCGCGGCTGCGCCGGGCCGTGCGGGAGCGGGTGCTCGCCGAGGCGGCCGGCAACCCGCTGGCCCTCGTCGAGCTGCCGATCGCGATGCGCGACGCGGCCGACGGAGTGGCCCCGATCGGGCCGCTGCCGTTGACGAGGCGGCTCGAGGAGGCCTTCGCCGCGCGGGCGTCGGCGCTGCCGGAGGCGACCCGGCTGCTGCTGCTCGCGGCGGCGCTCAGCGACGGCGAGGTGCTCTCGGAGATGCTCGCCGCCGCCGCGGCGGCCGGCGGCGAGGCGCCGACGGTGGAGGCGTTCGGCCCCGCGGTACGGGCCAGGCTGCTCGAGGTGGACGGGGCGCGGGTGACATTCCGGCATCCGCTCATGCGCTCCGCGGTCGTCCAGCAGGCCGGCATCGGGCAGCGGCGGCAGGTGCACGCCGCGTTCGCGGCGCTGCCGGGCAGCGACGAGGACCGCCGGGTGTGGCATCGCTCGGCGGCGGCGAGCGGACCGGACGAGGGGCTGGCCGACGAGCTGGAGGCCGCGGCCGGGCGCGCCCGCCGCCGCGGCGGCGTGGAGGCGGCGGTGGCCGCGCTGCAGCGCGCCGCGGAGCTGAGCGCGGACCCACGGCGGCGCGGCGAGCGGCTGCTGCGCGCCGCCGAGCTGGCCTTCGAGCTGGGCCGGCACGACCTGGTGTCCGAGCTGCTGCACACCATCGCGGCGACGGAGCTCTCGCCGCGGCAGCGCACCCGGATGGTGTGGATCCGCGGCCGGTTCGACGACGGTGTCGGCGACGTGCAGGCCGGTGCCCGGTCGCTGACCGAGCTGGCCGAGCAGGCCGCCGCCGACGGCGACAGCGACCTCGCGTTGAAGGTGCTGTGGGGCGCGGCGCTGCGGTGCTTCTGGACCGAGCCCGGCGCGGCAATGCGCGACGAGGTCGTGCGGGCAGCCGTTCGGCTGCCGGTCGACCCGCACGACGGGCGGCTGCTGGCGGTGCTCGCCTTCGCCGCGCCGATCGAGCGCGGCGCGGTGATCGTCGACAGCCTGCGCCGGCTGGCCGCGCACCCGAGCCGGCACGGGCGGGCATCCCGGCGGGCCGAGGCCGCCCTGCTGGTGGGCGCGTTCGATCTCGCGGTCGGCTTCTGCGCCACCGCCATCACGGAGCTGCGCTCGGAGGGCCGGCTCGGCCTGCTGGCGCGGTGCCTGGCCACGCAGGCGTGGGGCGCCGCGCACCTGGGCGACCTGGCCGTGGCCATCCCGGCGGCGGAGGAGGCGGCCCGGCTGAGCCGGGAGACGGCGCAGCCGATCATGTACGCCACGGCGCGCGTGACCCAGGCCCTGCTCGCCGCCCTGCGGGGGGAGTGGGACCGGTCCGAGGCCCTGTCCGCCGAGGCGGAACGGGCGGCGCTGCGGGTGGCCGCCCGGCCCGTGCTGGCCACCGTGTGCCACGCCCGCGGCCTGGCCGCGCTCGCCGACGGGCGGCACACCGAGGCGTACGAGCACCTGATCCGGATGTTCGACCCCGCCGACCCCGCACACCACCCGGCGCTGTGCTGCTTCGCCGTCGCCGACCTGGTCGAGGCCGCCGTGCGGGGCGGGCACCGCGACCCGGTCCTGCCCATCGTGGCCCGGATGGAGGACGTGGCCCGCGCGACGCCCTCGCCGGCCCTGCACGCCGGCCTGCGCTACGCGCGCGCCCTGCTGGCCGCCGACGACGACGCGGAGGCGCTGTTCGAGGCCGCGCTGCGGGCGGACCTGATGCGGTGGCCGTTCGCCCGGGCCCGGGTCCAGCTCGCGTACGGCGGCTGGCTGCGCCGCCAGCGGCGGGCCGCCGACTCCCGCGGGCACCTGCGCGCGGCCGGCGAGACGTTCGACGCGCTGGGCACGATCCCGTGGAGCGACCGCGCCCGGCAGGAGCTGCGCGCCTCCGGCGAGACCATCCGCCGCCGGATCCCCGCCGCCCGCGACCAGCTCACCCCGCAGGAGCTGCAGATCGCCCAGCTGGCCGCCGGCGGCCTGACCAACCGGGAGATCGGCGAGCGGCTCTACGTGTCGCACCGGACCGTCAGCTCGCACCTGCACCGCATCTTCCCCAAGCTCGGGGTCAGCTCGCGCGCCGCACTGCGCGCCGCGCTGACGTACGACACCGGCACCGTCATGTGACGTACGCGGGCCGGACCGCGTCGGTCCTAGCCTGCGGATGAGAGGCGCCGGCAGGGCGGTTCCACCGGAGCGGGGCGGTGACGGCGTTGATGCGCGCGCGGATGTGGTTCACGGTCCTCGGCCCCGTGCGGGCCTGGCTGGGGGAGCAGGAGCTCGATCTCGGCAGCCCGCAGCAGCGGGCCCTGCTGGCGGTGCTGCTGGTCCGCGCCGGCCGGCCGGCCGGCCTGGCCGAGATCGTGGACGCGATGTGGGGGCCGCAGCCGCCACCGACCGCGATCAACGCGGTGCACCGCGGGGTCGGCGGCCTCCGGCGGGCGCTGCAGCCCGGCCTGGCCAGCCGCGACGCCGGGCGCTGGCTGGTCCGCTCGGCCGGCGGATACCGCCTCGACGTGGATGCGGACACGGCCGACCTGGTGCGGTACCGGTGGCTGGTCGGCCGGGCCCGGACCGCCGCCGGCGACGCTTCGGCGGCGGGGCTGTTCGCCGAGGCCCTCGAGCTGTGGCAGGGCCCCGTCGCCGGCGGCGTCGGCGCGGCGGTGCGTGCCCATCCGCTGGTCGTCGCGGTGGAGCGCGAGCATCTCGCCGTGGCGCGCGAGGCGGCGGACGCGGCGCTGGCCGCAGACGAGGCCGGCCGGCTGCTGCCCGCCGTGGCGCTGGCGGCCGACCACGCGCCCCTGGACGAGCCGCTGCAGGCCCGGCTGGTGCTCCTGCTCGCCGCGGCGAGCGGCCCGGCCGCGGCGCTGGAGCACTACGGGCACGTGCGCGCCGCCCTGGCGCAGGAGCTGGGCCTCGACCCGGGCGCGGAGCTGCGGGCGGCCCGGGACCGGGTGCTGCGCCGGCCGACGCAGCGGGCCCACGCCGCCGAGCCGGCACCGGCGGCGGCGCCGCGGCCGGCCCAGCTGCCGGCCGATCTGCCCACGTTCGTCGGCCGCCGGGCCGAGCTGGCGGAGGCGCTGGCGTCGCATCCGCCGCGGGAGGCCGCGCCCGGCGCACTCGTGATCACCGTCATCGGCGGGATGGCGGGCGTCGGCAAGACGGCCCTCGCCGTCCACTGGGCGCACCAGGTGGCCGGCCGGTATCCCGACGGCCAGCTGTACGTGAACCTGCGCGGCTTCGACCCGGTCGGCCCGCCCGTGGCGCCCGGCGACGCCCTGCACGACATGCTCACCGCACTCGGGGTGAGCCGCGACGAGATCCCGGCCGGCCTCGATGCCCGCTCGGCGCTGTTGCGCACCCGGCTCGCCGGGCGCCGGGTGCTCATGCTGCTGGACAACGCGCGCGACCTGGCGCAGGTGCGCCCGCTGCTGCCGGGGTCCGTGGGCTGCCTGGTGATCGTGACCAGCCGCAGCCGGCTGGCCGGCCTGCTCGCCGTCGGGGGCGCCAACCTGCTGACCCTCGACGTGCTGCCGGCGGCGGACGCGCGCGACTTCCTGTCCCGCCGCATCGGGGCGCAGCGGGTGGCCCGGGAGGACGCGGCGACCAAGGAGATCGTCGAGCGGTGCGCGGGGCTGCCGCTGGCGCTGGCCATCGTCGCCGCCCGGGCGGTGGAGCATGCCACGGTACCGCTGCAGGCCATCGCCGCCGAGCTCGTCGACGCGGAGGGCGGCCTCGAGGCGTTCACCGGCCCGGAGCCGGCGGTCGACGCCCGCGCGGTCATCTCCTGGTCGTACCGGTCACTGAGCCCCTCGGCGGCGGCGCTGTGCCGGCTGCTCGGCGCCCACCCGGGCCCGGACGTGTCGGCCGGCGCCGCCGGCAGCCTGCTCGGCGCGCCGGCGCGGGCGGTGCTCGACGAGCTCACCGGCGCGCACCTGCTCACCGAGCGCTCGCCGGGCCGGTTCGAGATGCACGACCTGCTGCACAGCTACGCGGCCGAGCTGTTCGCCGCGACCGACCCCGAGCCCGTCCGGCGCGCGGCCCTGCTGCGCCTGTTCGACCACTACCTGCACACCGCGTTCCGGGCCGTGCGGCTGCTGGCGCCGGCCCGGGAGCCGATCGCGCTCGGCGACCCGGCGCCGGGGGTGACGGCCGAGGCGATCCGCGACGGCGAGCACGCCCGCGCCTGGTTCGGCGCCGAGCACGCGGTGCTCGCCGCCGTGGCCGACCGGGCCGCGGCCGCCGGCTACGACGGGCACGTGTCCCGGCTCGCCTGGGCCCTGGACACCGTCCGCAACGAGGTCACAGGGTGGTGACCAGCCCGCCGTCGATGGCGAAGTCGGCGCCGGTGACGTTGGCCGAGCGGTCGCTGGCCAGCAGCAGCACGAGGTCCGCGACCTCCTCCGGGCGGGTGAACCGGCCGGTGACCGAGTCGCCTGCGGCGTGCTTCGCGACGTCCTCCGGCGTGCCGCTGCCGGCCCGGGCGACGGTCGCCGCGACGCCGTCGGCGCCGAGCCACAGTTCGGTGGATACGGGCCCCGGGCTGACGGTGTTCACCCGGACACCGCGCGGACCAACCTCTTTGGACAGCGACTTGCAGAAGCTGGACAGCGCGGCCTTCGCGGCGCTGTAGTCGATGACGAGCGGGTCGGGCAGGACGGCGTTGACGGAGCTGACCGTGACGATGCTGCCCTGGCCGCGGTCCAGCAGGTGCGGCAGCGCGGCGCGGGTCGTGCGCACCGCGGCGAGCAGGTTGATGGTCAGCGCCGCGTCCCAGTCCTCGTCGGTGACCGACAGGAACCCGCCCGTGCGGGGTTTGACCGCCCCGACGTTGTTGACCAGGATGTCGAGGCCACCGCCCACCGAGACGGCGGCGTCGACCAGCCGGCCCGGGCCGTCCGGGGTCGACAGGTCCGCCGCCACGACGTGGACCGCACCGCGCGCGGCGAGCTCGGACAGCTCGGGGCCCGACGTCCGGGCGCCGGCCACCACCGTCACCCCCTCCTCGGCGAGCGCCCGGGTGATGGCCAGCCCGATGCCCTTGCTCGCACCCGTGACCAGGGCGGTCTTGCCCGACAGGCGCAGGTCCATGGTCTCTCCTTCACAGCTCTCCGGCGCGGCCCGGCGGCAGGGCGACCAGCGCGTGGGACCCTGCCGCCGGGGCTCACTGGACGGATCGTGCGGCGGCGACGATGAGGGCCGCGGCCGCGTGCGGGTGGGAGACCATCGCCAGGTGCGAGGCCGGCACCTCCACGACGTGACTGCGCGCCCGCTGCGCCATGGACCGCTGCACCGCCGGCGGGACGACGTTGTCCCTGGTGCCGAGCAGGTACCAGCTGGGCAGCGTCTTCCACGACGGTACCCCGGAGGGCTCGACGAGCGCGCCGAATGCGATCGGCCGCTGCGCCGCGGCCATCTGCGCCGCGGCCTCGGCCGGCACGTCGCCGGCGAATGAGGACGGGAACAGTGCGGTCTTGAAGTACAGGTCGGGGTTGGCCGGCGGCTGGCCGGGCACCTCGACGAAGTCGAAGAGGGCGGTGGGGTCACCGCCGCCGCCGAGCAGGCCGAGGATCGTCTCACCCTGGTCGGGCACGAACGCGTCGACGTAGACCAGCGCCTTCACGTCGGGATCGGACAGCGCGGCGTTGGTGATCACCGCGCCGCCGTACGAGTGCCCGACCAGGATCACCGGGCCCGTGGTCCGCTGCCGCAGGAACGCCGCGAGGTACGCCGAGTCGCCGGCGATGCCGCGCAACGGGTTCGGCGGGGCCAGCACGGTGTACCCCTGCCGCTGCAGCTCGGTGGTCACCTTCGACCAGCCGGACGCGTCGGCCCATGCGCCGTGGACGAGCACGACCGTGGGCTTGGGCGCCCGCGGCCGGTCGGTCGCCGGTGCGGCCGAGGCGAGCGTCGCGGGCGCCGCGACCGTGAGCGCGGCCGCGGCGCCGATGCCGGTGATGGCGGCGCGGCGGGTCAAGGTCATCTCGCCGCCCCTACAGGCCGTTGCGGTGCAGCCAGGACAGGCAGGTGTCGGCCACCTCGCGCCAGCCGTGGTCGATGGTCAGGGAGTGTGCCCGGTCGGGGAAGTCGATGAGGTCGGTGACCGCGTCGGAGTGGCGGTACTGCTTGAGCGTGGCGCGGGTGACCGTCTCCGGCACCGTGTGGTCCCGGCCCCCGCTGATGAGCAGCAGCGGGCCGCGCATCTCGTTGGCGGTGTTCACCTTCGCCGGGGAGTGCGGGTCGAAGTTGGCGGCAGCGGCCTCGAACAGGGGCTTGCCCGGCGCCGGGATCGCCCAGCGCGTGAAGAGTTCCAGCGACTCCTCCTCCGGGATGGCGTTGCCGAAGGCGTACCGGAACTGCTCGGGGGTCAGCGAGACGGCCTTGTGCTTGTTGGTCGGGTTCTTGAACACCGGCAGCGTGGAGCGCAGCGCCGACAGCGGCAGCGGCAGCACGCCCTTGATCTGGGCGGCGTCGATCGCGATGGCCGCGGCGGCGAGGTCCTGCCCGAGCAGCTTCTGGGCGATCATGCCGCCGAACGAGTGCCCGACGAGGATCGGCGGCGCGTCCAGGCCGCCGATGATCTTCGCGTAGTGCGCGACGATGTCGTCGATGCCGTGGTCGGCGATGGCCTCCGGGTTGGCCCGGGCCTCCTCGACGGTCTCCGGGTCGCCGGGCCAGCCGGGCGCGGCCGGGTCGTATCCGGCCTCGCGGAACAGGTCGATCCACGGCTGCCACGAGTCGGCGTGCAGCCACAGCCCGTGGATGAACAGGACGGTCGATCCAGTTGACATGACGGTCTCTCCCGGTGAGTGGGTGACGAACGGACTCACGCCAGCACGTTCGCGGCGGTGAGCATGAGGTCCACGACCGCCGTCGGCTGCGACACGGCGACGGCGTGCGAGCCGGCGGTCTCGGAGGTGCGCGCCCCGGCCCGCTGCGCCATGAACCGCTGCGCCTGCGGGTGGACGAGGCGGTCGTCGGCGGCGATGAGGTACCAGGACGGCAGGGTGCGCCACGCCGCCCCGGCCGCCCGGCCGGTGAGGCACTCGGGCGCGATGCCGCGCTGCGACGCCGCCATCGAGGCGGCGACGGATGCGGGCAGGTCCGCGGCGAAGACGGCGGCGAACGCGTCCGGGTCGATGCGTACGTGCGTGTCCGGCCCGCCGACGGTGGGCAGCGGGGCCGGCGGGAAGCGCCGGTTCACGTCGTCGACCGACTCGCCGGCGTCCAGGGCGTAGCCGGCGACGTACACCAGCCCGACGGCGTTGCCGGCCTGCGTGCCGGCGCCGGTGATGACCGCGCCGCCGTAGCCGTGCCCGGCGAGCAGGACGGGACCGGCGATCCCGCGCGCCGTGGCGGCGACGTGCGCGGCGTCGACGTCCAGGCCGTGCAACGGATTGTCCGCGGCCCGCACCGCGACGCCGGCCTCCCACAGCTGCGCGACGACGGCCGACCACAGCGCGGCGTCGGCGAACCCGCCGTGCACCAGCAGCATCGTCGGACCTGTACGGGACACCATGGGCATGGCCCGTACCGTAGGCCGCCCGCAGTGGAGGATTTGTTGGTAACGACTTGGCGGCGCCTGCTTCGGCGTCGTCAGGCTGTTCCACGACAGCGCCCGGTGCGTGCGTGTGCCATCCTCGGCGACGCTCGAACGTCGCCGAGGAGGAGCGTGGACTTCCTGATCCTGGGGCCGCTGGAGGTCGTCGTCGCCGGTGCGGCGGTGCCGCTCGGCGGTGCCAAGCCGCGGGCCGTGCTCATCGCGTTGCTGCTGCACCCCGGCCGGTACGTCGCCGCCGACCGGCTCATCGCCGACGTCTGGGGCGACGAGCCGCCCCCGAGCGCGGTGAACGCGCTGCAGAGCTACCTGTCGCGGCTGCGACGCGCGCTGGGCCGAGACGCGGTGCGCCACCACGCCGGCGGGTACCGCGTGGCCGCCGGGCCGGAGCAGGTCGACGCCCGCCGCTTCGAGGCCGGCGTCGCGCACGCCCGGGCCGCGCTGGCCGGCGGCGATGCGGCCGGCGCGCTGGGCGCCGCCGAGGCGGCCCTGCGGCTGTGGCGCGGCCCGGCGCTGCTGGACGTGGCCGGCGAGCTCTTCGCACAGGCCGAGATCGCGCGCCTCACCGAGCTGCGCCGGGTCGCCGAGGATCTGCGCGTCGAGTGCCTGCTCGCCCTCGGGCGCACGGCCGAGGCGGTGGCCCGCTCGGCCGAGGTCGTGGCCGGGGAACCGCTGCGGGAGCGCAGCCGCGCCCAGCTGATGATCGGGCTGTACCGCGCCGGGCGGCCGGCCGAGGCGCTGGCCGCCTATCACGAGGGGCGCACCCTGCTGGCCGATCAGCTCGGCCTCGACCCGGGCGAGGAGCTGCGGGCCCTCGCCGGTGCGATGCTGCGCCAGGATGCCGAGCTGGCACCCGCACCGGCCGCCGCGTCGCCCGTCAACGCCGTGCCGCCCGGCCCGGACCGCT
The DNA here is from genome assembly GCF_039537565.1 of Dactylosporangium darangshiense. Classification (NCBI taxonomy): domain Bacteria; kingdom Bacillati; phylum Actinomycetota; class Actinomycetes; order Micromonosporales; family Micromonosporaceae; genus Dactylosporangium; species Dactylosporangium darangshiense. The sequence continues at coordinate 87,123 of NZ_BAABAT010000022.1, read as the reverse complement.
TCGTCGGGCGGGACCGGGAGCTCGCCGAGGTCCGGGCGCTGCTCGACGAGCACCGGCTGGTCACCCTCACCGGTCCCGGCGGCGCCGGCAAGACCCGGCTCGCCATGGAGGCGTGCCGGGGCCTGCCCGTCGACGTGCGCCTCGCCGAGCTGGCCGGCGTCGAGGACGGCGCGCTGCTGGAGCCCGCACTGGCGCAGGCGTTCGGGCTGGCGGTGCCGACCGGCGTGGCCGGGATCGCCGAGGCCGCCGGCGACCGGCCGGTCGTGCTGCTGCTGGACAACGGCGAGCAGCTCGTCGCCGCGCTGGCCGGCGTGGTCCGCCGGCTGCTGGCCAAGGTGCCGGGCCTGCGCGTCCTGCTCACCTCCCGGTCGCCGCTGAGCGTGGCGGGGGAGCGGCAGTACCCGGTGCCGCCGCTGCCCGCGGGCACGGCGGCGGTGGAGCTGTTCCTGGACCGGGCCGCGGCCGTCGCGCCCGGCTGGGTGTGCGGCCCGGCCGAGCGGGCGGTCGTCGCGGCACTCTGCGAGCGCCTCGACGGGCTCCCGCTGGCCGTCGAGCTGGCCGCGGCCCAACTGGTCGCGCTCGCACCCGCGCAGATTCTCGACCGGCTCGACGACCCGCGGGCGCTGGTCAGCCCGCGCCGCGACGTCGACGAGCGGCACCGCAGCCTCGAGGGCGCGATCGACGCCACCCACCGGCTGCTGGACGGCCCGCAGCGGGAGCTCTTCGCGCGGCTCAGCGTCTTCGCGGGCCCGTTCGACCTCGACGCCGCCGAGCGGGTCGCGGGGGACGCCGACGGCGTGCTGGCGCCGCTGACCGGGCTGATCACCGGGTCGCTCGTCACGGCGCTGCCGGACGCCTCGCCCCGGCGCTACCGCATGCTGCGGACCCTGCGGCAGTACGCCGAGCGCCGCCTCACCCCCGACGGCCGGGCCGGCCTGCGCCGCCGGCACCTGGCGTGGTCCGGCGAGCTTGCGGCGGCGGCCGACCGCGGGCTGCGCGGGCCGGACGCGCGGCGGTGGTTGCGCACCCTCGCCGCCGGGCAGGACGACGCCCGCGCCGCGCTGGCACACGCGCTGGACGATCCGGCCCTCGCCGGCGCCGGGCTGCGGCTGGCGGGCGACCTGAGCTGGTTCTGGTACCGCGGCGGCCACATCGTCGAGGGCCTGCGCTGGCTGCAGGCCGCGCTCGCCGCCGCGCCGGACGCGGCCGAGGACGACCGGGCCCGGGCGCTCACCGGCGTGGCCTGCCTGCGGTACCTCGCCGGCGACCTCCCGGCCAGCGGCGCGGCGATCGGCGCCGCGCTGCGGCTGGCCCGGGCCGGCGGCGGCCCCGTCACGCTGGCCCGGGCGGCGGTCTACCACACCCTGCTGCTGGGCCTGTCGGGCCGGGCCGCCGACGGCCGGAAGGCGGGCGAGGAGGCGCACGCCCTGGCGGCGGCCTGCGGCGAGGACTGGCTGCTGGCCGAGGCCCTGATCAGCATCGGCCACGTGACGTGGGCCGGCGGCGACCCGGCCGGCGCCGCCGCGGTGCTCGACGAGGCGATCGAGGCCGGCACCCGCAGCGGCTTCGCCTGGTCCGCCTCGTCGGCCCGGTGGATGCGGGCCGAGCTGGCGCTGGGCGCCGGCGCGCCCGAGGAGGCGCTGCGCCTGGCGAGCCTGGCGGTGGCCGACCTCGACGAGCAGGACGACGTGACCGGCTGGCTGGCCACCGCGCACCTGCTGGCGAGCGCGCTCGCGCACACCGGCCGGCCCGGCGACGGCGCCGTGCTGCTCGGCGCGGTCGCCGCGCTCGGCGGCCGGGTCGGCTACGCGCCCGAGCGGATGGACCCGGTCAACGCGCCCGGCCACGTCGAGGCGGTCGCGTCCCGGCTCGACCCGGGCGCCTACGCCGCGGCGCTGGCGCGGGGCCGGCGGATGGACCGGGCCGCGGTCCGCGCCCACCTGCGGGCCCTCGACCGCCTCGGCTAGGCGTCGGCCTGCGGGCCTCGAACCGAGCGCAGCAGCAGGTCCGAGACGTCCGCCACGCGCACCTGCTCCCCGGCCTGGCCCTGCTGCTTGCGGGCGGCAACCCCGTCGGTGAGCATCGCGATGCAGAACGGGCACGCGGCCGCCACCACCTCGGCGCCGGTGCCGAGGGCCTGGTCGGTGCGGGCCTCGTTGATCCGGGTGCCGATGCGCTCCTCCAGCCACATCCGGCCGCCGCCGGCGCCGCAGCAGAACGACGTCTCCCGGCTGCGCTCCATCTCGGTGAACGTCACGCCCGGCACCGCGCCGATGAGGTCGCGGGGCGGGCTGAAGACCCGGTTGTGCCGGCCCAGGTAGCACGGGTCGTGGTAGGTGACGGCGGCGTCGACCGGGTGTGCCGGGCGCAGCCGGCCCTCGGCGACGAGCCGGGACAGCAGCTGGGTGTGGTGCACGACCTCGTAGTGGCCGCCCAGCTGCGGGTACTCGTTGGCGATCGTGTTGAAGCAGTGCGCGCAGGTGACGACGATCTTCTTCGCGCCGGCCGCGTCGAGCGTCTCGACGTTGCGCTTGCCGAGCTCGGTGAACAGCAGCTCCTGGCCGAGGCGGCGGGCGGCGTCGCCGGTGCAGGTCTCGCCGCCGCCCAGGACCATGAACGACACGTCGGCGGTGTGCAGCAGCTCGGCCACGGCCCGGGTGGTCCGCTTGGCGTTCTCGTCGAGGGCACCGGCGCAGCCGACCCAGAACAGGTACTCGACGTCGTCGGGAAGCCGCTCGCCCTCGAGCACCCGGACCGGGAACGGCAGCCCCGCCGTCCACTCGAGGCGGGCCTTGGCGCCGCGGCCCCACGGGTCGCCGGCCCGCTCGAGGTTGCGCAGCAGGACGTTGGCCTCCTTCGGGAAGCTCGACTCGATGAGGACCTGGTGCCGGCGCATGTCGACGATGTGGTCGACGTGCTCGATGTCGACCGGGCACTGCTCGACGCAGGCGCCGCAGGTCACGCACGACCACAGCACGTCCGGGTCGATGACGCCGCCGTCCTCGGCGGTGCCGACGAGCGGCCGCGCGGCCTCGGCGAGGACGTCCCTCGGCAGGGCGGCGCGCGCCTCCTCGGAGCCGGCCAGCAGGTAGGGCGCCTTGGCCAGCGCGTGGTCGCGCAGGCCCATGATGACGAGCTTCGGGTTGAGCGGCTTGTCGGTGTGCCACGCCGGGCACTGCGACTGGCAGCGGCCGCACTCGGTGCAGGTACCGAAGTCGAGCAGGCCCTTCCAGGTGAAGTCCTCCACGGCGCCGCGGCCGATCCGGTCGTCCTCGCCGGGGTCCTCGAAGTCGACGGGCGCGCCGCCGGAGTGCACGGGCAGCAGCGGCCCGAGGGCGCGGGGCCGGCGGGAGAACAGCACGTTGAGCGGGGCGAGGCCGATGTGCAGGTGCTTGGAGTGCACGACGATGACGAGGAACCCGAGCACGACGCCGAGGGACAGCAGCACGCCGACGGTCTCGAGGACCTCGTTGGTCCCCGGCCCGAGCGGCGCGAGCAGGCGCCCGGCGGCCTCGGAGGCGAACGCGCCCTCGTCGTACGGGAACGTGCCGGTGTTGACCTGCGCGCCGCGGAACAGCAGCAACGTCCACATCACGTTGAAGATCATGAACAGGACGAGCCAGGCGGCGCCGAGGTGCGAGCCGAAGAACCGCGACCGGCGCCCGTCGCTGGCCGGCCGGTGGCGCAGCCGGATCGCGGCGAACACGGCGAGCCCGGCGAGGACGGCGACGACGAACAGGTCCTCGGCGAAGCCCAGCCACGCCTGCGTGCCGATGAGCGGGATGTGGAAGTCCCGGTCGAACAGGGCGCCGTAGCCCTCGACGATGGTCGCGCCAAGGATGATGAACCCCCAGAAGACCGCGAAGTGCGCGAGGCCCGGGACGCTCCACGTGAGCAGCTTGCGCTGGCCGAGCACCTCGGTCGCGATCGCCCGCAGGCGGGGGCCGAGGCCGCGGGTCCGCTCCGGTTCGGCGGGCTGGCCGGTGCGGGCGATCCGGTAGAGGGTCCACACCCGCCGGCCGGCGAGGGCGAACGCCGCCGCCGTCATGGCCAGGCCGAGCACCAGTCGCAGGATCATCGTCGGTCCTCCGTGAGGTCGTCATCGGTGACGGGCCGCGCGTGTTGCGGCGGCAAGTCCGGGCTACCGCGATGTCCGTCGTGGTCCGGGCCGTGACTCCCGGGCCTTCGGCCTGGTCGCGTAGTTGCGCTTTGCCTGCGGCGGCGGATCTCGGCGAGCAGCGCCGGCACCACCTGGCGGACGTCGCCGACGACGCCGAGGTCGGCGATGCCGAAGATGGGCGCGTCCGGGTCGCGGTCGATCGCGACGATGGTCTCGGCGTGCTGCATCGCCGCGCGGTGGCGCACCGAGCCGGAGATGCCCAGCGCCAGGTACAGCCGGGGGTGCACGATCGTGCCGAGCTGGTCGATGCGGTCCCGGCGCGGGCACCAGCCGAGCTCGGTCGCGGTGTGCGAGCCGCCGGCGGCGCCGCCGAGCGCGTCGGCGAGCTGCCCGACCAGGTCGAACGCCTGCCGCGAGCCCAGGCCGTGCCCGCCGGCGACGACGACCGCGGCGGTGGCCAGGTCGTGCGCGCCCGCTCCCGCGCCGGGCGGGCCGACGCGGCGCACCCGCCGGTCGCGCGAGACGGTGCCGGCCAGCCGGCGCACGACCGGCGCGGCGGGCGCCGCCGACGCCGCGACCGCCTCGGTACGCACCACGAGCAGCGGGGTGCCGCGCACCACGGCCGACTCGACCAGGTACGCCCCGCCGAGCACCGACTGCACGGCGACCGGGCCGCCGGGCTCGGCGCGCACGTCGACGATGTCGCCGAGCAGCCCGGCGCGTAGCCGGACGGCCAGCCGGGCGGCGACCTCCCGGCCGACCCGGTTGGACGCCAGCAGCACCGCGGCCGGGTTCAGCCGCCGGGTGAGCCGGTCGAGCAGGTCGAGCCGGACCGCGGCCGGGTAGCCGCCGGCGCCGTCGTCGCCGCCGGTCCAGACCGTGCCGGCGCCGAAGCGGCCCAGCAGCGCCACCGCGGCCGGGTCGGCGGGCGCGTCGAGGACCGCGGCGGGCGCGCCGAGGCGGCGGGCCAGGGTGAGCAGGGCGCACGCCGAACGGCACACGCCGCCGCCGGCCGCGTCGCGTTCCACGAGCACCAGCACCGGTCTCACGCAGGCCTCCTCACCCCGGTGGCGGCCGGGGCGTCGGTACCGTCACAGAAACTGCCGCTCCGCGAGGAAGTCGGCGAGGCGGGTCGCGGCCACGGCCGGGTCGCCGGCGAGCAGCAGGTGCGCGCGGCCGTCTGCGCACGAGGTGACCGCGCGCACCTCGGTCGTCGCGGCCCGCCGGCCCACCTCGCCCGCGGCGACGCCGAGGTCGTCGAGCGCCCACGTGCGCACGAGCTTGTGAGCCGCGTCGGCGCTGGCGGCCCAGGCGCGCTGGCCGGGCTCGCCGCATCGTTCGGTGACCGACACGACCGCCGGCAGCGCCGCGGCGAAGGCCTCGAGCCCGCCGCCGTCGTCGCGACCGATCTCGACCCGGCGCTCGCGCACCCGCAGCGTGTCGGCGAAGCATAGCGCGGGCACGCCGAGGAACTCGGCGACCATGGCCGGCACCGCGCCCATGCCCGAGTCGGCCGACGCGGTGCCGCACAGCACGAGGTCGAACCCGAGCCGTCCGGCGGCCGCGGCGAGCACCCGGGCGGTGGCCAGGGCGTCGCACCCGCGCAGCCGCTCGTCGCGGACGTGGACGGCGTCGTCGGCGCCGAGGACCAGCGCGCGGCGCAAGGCGCCGGCGGCCGGGGACGGCCCCATCGTCACCGCGGTGATCTGCACGTCGCGGCGGCGGCGGGCGACGCGCAGCGCCTGGTCGACCGCGTACTCGTCGGCTTCGTTGAGCCAGCCCGGCCCGCCGCGGCGCAGCGCGCCGTCGTCACCGAACGCCCGCGCGGCCGGCACGGATTTCACCAGGACCACGATCCTCATCCGGCCAGTCCTCCGCTCGCGTCAGCGTCCGAACCTGAACGCGAGTTTAGGGCGCCGGAGATCCGCGGAACAGCCCCGACGATTGATCATCTTTGATTCAAGATCGCCGGCGCGCCGCCGCCGTGCGCAGCACGCGCAGGCCGCTGCGGGCCGCGCCCAGCAGCGCGAGCAGGGACGGCACGACGGCGACGAGCAGCGCCGCCAGCCCGGCCCAGCCCGCCGCCGTGCCCAGCCCGCCGTCGCGGATCGGGGCCACGCAGAGCCGCACGAGGTACACCATGCCGGGCAGTGCGAAGGCGGCGAGGTACCCCAGCGCCAGCGCGATCCCCGGCACGTACAGCCACAGGTACCGCCGCGCCCAGGCGATCTCGCCCGCGCCGGTACCGGCCAGGTGCTCCTCGTCGGCGGGGGTCGCGCGGCGCAGGTACCGCCGCAGCAGCGCGCCCTTCGTGGCCCACAGCGTCTTGCAGCCGGTCGCGTTGACCAGCAGCGCGTAGACGTCGGTGCGCATGAACACCAGCAGCTGGGCGACCAGGGCGGTGACCTGCAGCAGCACCAGCGCCCGCAGCAGCCGCACGACCACCGGGCCGAGCGCGCCGGCCAGGCACGCCTGCGCCAGCAGCGCGGCGGCGAGCACGACCAGGTCCCAGGCCACGCCGGCCAGCAGCGGGCCGTAGCGGGCCCGCCGCGGCAGGCTCCACAGGCGGGTGAGGTCGGCCTGGAAGGTGATGAAGTACAGCCGGCGGGTCACCGACAGGCGGCTGCGCAGCCCGTGCCGGGCGGCGGCGAGCACGTGCGCGCCCTCGTGCACGGCGGCCGCCGCGATGCCCAGCGCGCTGACGGCGACGATGTTGAGCAGCTGAGTGGTGAACGGGAACCCGTCGCGGTACGACGGCCGCAGCGACGGCATCGCGACGAGCAGCACCGGCGCCGCGAGGGCGGCGAGGGCGTAGACGGCCCAGGCCAGCGGGTGGAAGAGCGCAGCGCCGGCCCGCCGCCCGAGGCCCGGGCCGTCGGGCGCGCCGGGCGCCTCGTCGAGGAGGCCCTCGGCGGCCAGGGTGGCCAGGAACCCGGGCACGTCGACCGGCTCGCCGGCCACCTCGGCGGCGCGGCGCTCGCACTCGGCGACGTCCGCGCCCTCCTGCAGCCACTCGATGATCCGGGCGCCGAGCTCGGGAACCTCGACATACTCGGCCGAATGCGGGCTGCCCACCACGTAGCCGTCCCCGTCGGCCACCAGCGTGAGCGCCCCGATCCGGGTCAGCACAGCGGGCAGCCGGGGTTGTGCGGCCAGGGCTCCACCGTCATGCGCATGGCGTCGGCCAGGTCGAAGGTGTGGTACGTCGCCGCCGCCACCGGCGGGTCGGTGCGGGTCAGGTAGCGCCCGGCCTCCAGCGCCACGAACCCGGCGAGCAGCTGCGCGACCGGCCCCGTGGCCCGGTTGACGAAGTCCGCGGACATCATGACCGTCTGCTCGACCTGCTGCGCCGCGCCCTCGTCCGCGCGGTTGAGCTCCAGGCACAGCCGGCACGGGCTGACACCGGGCTCGACCGACCAGTAGAACAGGGTCGAGTACTGCAGGCCGCCGGTCACGAACGGCACGCCCAGCTCGAAGCAGGCCTCGTTGACCAGCAGGTGGACGTCGTTGGGGGAGTCGATGGCGCACACCACGACGGACGCGCCCGCGCCCAGCCGGCGGATCGTGTCCGCGTCGGCCACCCGCTCGCGGACGGCCTCGACGGCCGTCGTGCCCGGGGAGTACCGCGCGGCCCAGTCCCGCGCCGCGTCGGCCTTGGCCCGCCCGACGTCGGCGCGGCCGTAGGCGAACTGCCGGGACAGGTTCTTCTCCTCGACGACGTCGAAGTCGACCAGCCGGACCCGCCCGGCGCCGAGGCCGACCAGGGACTGCAGGACCCCGCTGCCCATCCCGCCGGCGCCGAGCAGCAGCACGTCGGCGTCGCGCATGGCCCGGTGGAAGGCCGCGCCGGGCCGCTGCAGGCCGGCGAAGAGGTCGTAGAAGCGCAGGTTGCTCTCGTGCCGCCGCAGGGTGTCCGGGTCGAGCCCGGCGTCGGTGTCGGCGCGCAACAGCACCCCCACCTCGTCGAGGGCGGCGACGGCGGCGGCCATGTCCGCCTCGGTGACGGTGAAGCCGCGCTCGCGCATGGCGGCCGGCAGCCCGGCGACGGGATGCGCGCCCTGCGCGAGGACCTGCAGCAGCGCCGCGACGCTGCCGTCGGGGTCGGCGAGGTACGTGAGCTGCATGGCGCGCCCGACGAGGATCACCTCGGCGGGCCGCCGGACGACGGCGATGGGCTTGAGCCTGGGGCGGACCGGCATGGCACGACCTTTCACGGGGGAGGAAGGGGGCCGGCCGGCCCGACGTCGTTGCGGGCCGGCCGGATGTGCACTCAGGCCGCGCCGACCTTGGCCTCCGGGTCCGGGTGGATCCGGGTGGCCTCGATGCGCTCGACCTTCTTGACCGTGATCTTCATGCGTGTCTCCTCGTCGTCGGGAGCGGTGGCGGCGGGCGGCTGCCCGCCGACCAGAAGGCTGCCGGAGGCCGCGTGCAGCCCGCGTGCAACCGGCGTGCAACGGCCGTCGGCGGACGTCTTGTCACGGCGTTCGTCGATGTCGTACGTTGAACACATGTTCAGAACGGACGTTCAGAACACTCTGTTCGATGTCGCCGTCATCGGCGGCGGCCTCGCCGGCCTGGCGACGGCCATGCGGCTGCAGGCGAAGGGCCGCTCAACGGTCGTGCTCGAGGCGCACGGCCACGCCGGCGGATGCGCCGGCTACTACCGCCGCCGCGGCTTCTCCTTCGACGTCGGCGCGACCACGCTGGTCGACTTCGAGCCCGGCGGGGTCGGCGCCGAGTTGTTCGACGCCACCGGCATGCCGGCGCCGCCCGCCGAGCGGCTGCCCGGCTACGTGGCCTGGCTGCCCGACCGCACGGTCGTGCTGCACCGCGACCAGCGGGCGTGGCGCGACGAGCGGCTGCGCACGCTCGGCGACAGCCCCGCGCACCGCGCGTTCTGGCGCCGCCTGGACCGGCTCGCGGAGGCGTTCTGGCGTGCCAGCCGGGCCGGGGTGCGGATGCCGATGCGCGGCCTCGCCGACGTGGTCCACAATGGACGGATCGTGCGCGCCCGCGACCTCCCGCTGGCGCGGCACCTGGGCGACACGCTCGGCGGTGCGCTGCGCCGGCACGGGCTGCGCGGCGACGACCGGCTCGTCGGGCTGCTGTCCATGCTCGTCGAGGACACCGTGCACAGCACCGTCGACCGGGCGCCGCTCATCAACGCCGCGCTCGGGATCACGATCCGCGGTGCCGGGCTCAGCCGCGCCGCCGGTGGCATGCGCGGGTTCTGGCGGGCCATCGTCGGGCACTACAAGAGCCAGGGCGGGACGTTGTACTGCGGGTGGCGCGCCACGTCCGTCGCCGGGCACGAGGGCGACTTCCGCGTGCACGGCGCCCGCGGCACCGTGCGCGCCCGGCAGGTCGTCAGCGCGCTGCCGCTCGCCACCACCGCCGCGCTCGCCGAGGTGCCCGGGGTGGCGACGGCGCTGGCGCCGTTCGTGCGCCGCGACGCCGGCGAGCAGGGCGGGGCCGTCGTGGTCTTCCTCGGCGTGCCCGAGGACGAGGTCGGCGGGCAGGCGTTCACCCACCACCAGCTGCTGCGCTCGTACGGCGAGAGCCTCGGCGACGGCAACAACATGTTCGTCTCCGTCTCCTCGCCCGGCGACACGGCCAGCGCGCCGCCCGGGCACCGGGCCGTCATGCTGTCCACCCACACCGACCTCGCCGACTGGGAGGACCTCGACGACGCCGGGCACGCCGAGCGGCGGGACAAGGTCGCCGGCATCATGATCGAGGAGGCGCGCCGGGTGTACCCGCGGCTGGCCGAGCGGCCCGTCGTGCGCGAGGTCGGCACGCCCCGGTCCTACGCGCGGTACACCTCCCGCCCCCGCGGCGCCGTCGGCGGGGTCCGGCAGAGCCCGGCCAACGCCAACCAGCACGCCGTGCCGCACGACATCGGCGTGCCCGGGTTCTGGCTGGCCGGCGACTCGACGTGGCCGGGCCTGGGCACCGTCGCCTGCGTGCTCGGCAGCCGCATCGTCGCCGAGCGGGCGCTGCGCCGGGGCAGGGCCGCATGAGAACCGTGGACCGGCCCGCGCTCGCCGACCTCGGCACCGACCTGCTCGACACCGGCCGGGGCAGACGGGCGCTGGCGCTGGCCCGTCCGGCGGCCGGCATCGCCCTCTACGCCGCCGTGAGCTGGGCCGCGCCGGGCCGGCCGTGGCTGTGGCTGCTCACGCCCCTCGTCGTGTTCGGCGTCTTCGTCGCCGTCGTCACCGTGACGCACGACGTCGTGCACCGGGCGATCGGGCTGGGCTCCCGCGGTACCGAATGGGCGCTGTTCTTGTGTGGTCTGGTGTTGCTGGAGAGCGGGCACGCCTATCGCGCGACGCACCTGCAGCACCACCGGCGCTTCCCGCGCGACGACGACCCCGAGGGCTACCCGGCGAAGATCAGTGCGGTCGGCGCGGTGCTCTACGGGCCGGTGTTCCTGGCGCGGCTGTGGTGGTGGGCGTTCCACCGCGCAAGGACCGAGCGGGGGTGGCTGCTCGCCGAGGCCGCCGCGCTGCCGGTCGCCGCGACGGCCGGGGTCCTGCTGTGGCCGCGCACGCCGGCCGTGCTCGCCTACGTCGTCATGGCCGTCGCCGGGAGCTGGGTGTACCCGCTGCTCACCGTGCACCTGCCGCACGACCAGCACGGCGACTCGCCGCTCACGCAGACCCGCACGCTGCGCGGCCGGATCGTGCCCGCCGTGTTCCTCGAGCTCACCTACCACCTCGAGCACCACCTGTACCCGCAGGTGCCGAGCCACCACCTCGCCGAGCTCGGCCGCCGGCTCGACCCGTTCCTGGCCGCCAACGGGGTCCGCCCGCGCCGCGTGCCGTGACAGCTACTGTCGTCACCGATGAACCGCAAAGCCGAGGCCCGCGACCGCATCCTGCGCGCCGCGATCGACACGCTCGCTAGGCAGGGGTTCGCGGCCGCGACCGCGCGCGCGATCGCCGTCACCGGCGGCTTCGCGCCCGGCGTCATCTACTACCACTTCGACGACCTCGACGACCTGTTCCTGGCGGCCATGCGCTACACCAGCGACCAGCGCATGGAGCGCTACGTCGAGCGCACCGCCACGACCGGCGACCCGCCCTCGATGCTGCAGGCGCTGCGGGAGCTCTACGCCGAGGACGTGGCGACCGGTCACATCGCCGCGGTCCAGGAGCTGGTCGTCGGCGCCGGCACCTCGGCGCGGCTGGCCGAGGGGGTGCGCGCCGAGATCGCGCGGTGGGAGGAGTACGCGGAGACGCTGCTGCGCCGCCTCACCGCCGGCACCCCGCTCGAGGACCTCATCCCGGCCCGTGCCGCCGCGACCGCCGTCATGGCCTTCTACCTCGGCCTGGAGATGCTCACCCACCTCGACGGCGACCGCGCGCGGGGCGAGGCGCTGTTCGCCGCCGCTGAGCCCCTCGCCGCCCTGCTCGGCATTTTCCTGCCGCCGCCGGACGAGCGCGCCTAGGCGGCCACTGTCGGGAACCCGACAATACGAGCCGGGTCTATGGGGCTGAGCGCATAGATCTCGATACGCTGCGTCGCACCTCGGGTTGCTCTACCCCGATAACTGTCGGAATTCAAGAACTTCCGTAGCAGGGGTGCCGCATGGCATGTTGAGCAGCGGCGCGGCAGCAGGCCCCGCGGCTCGCATCCGCGCTGGTCAAACCACCTCAACGCCCACCGTGCGTCCAAATCGGACACACGGCGATTCGGCGTACCCGAAAGAGAGGGTGAACGAATGAATCGACGGAGGTGGGCACCCGCGGCAGTCGTCGCGGCGTCGGTCCTGCCCCTGCTGGTCATGGGCCCGGCGGGCCCTGCCAGTGCGGCTCCGGCCCAGGTCGGCAAGTTCACGCTGGTCCAGTCGCTGTCGCCGTCGGGCACGACGACGTCGGCGAAGACCCCGACCAGCAAGATGGCCCAGACCGACCCGACGCTGCTCAACCGCACCGACAGCGCGCCGGTCTCGGTCGTGCTCAAGCTCGACTACGACTCGGTCGCCACCTATGACGGGAACGTGGCCGGGTACGCCGCGACCAGCCCGTCGGTGACCGGCCGGCCGCTGTCGCGCGGGCAGTCGGAGCAGCGGTACGAGCAGCGGATCGCCGGCATCGAGAGCAGGGTGCTCGGCGACGTCAACAAACGGGTCCCGAACGCCAAGGTCGGGCAGCGGCTGCGCACCGTCTACGGCGGCGTGGCCCTGACCGTCCCGGCGAACGCGGTCTCGAAGCTCCTGTCGGTGCCAGGCGTCGTCGCGGTCCAGAAGGACACGGTGAACCAGGTCTCGACGGACTCCAGCGGGGACTTCATCGGCGCGACAGCCGTGTACCCGCAGCTGGGCGGCGCGCCGAACGCCGGCAAGGGCGTCATCTTCGGCTCGCTCGACACCGGTGTCTGGCCGGAGCACCCGTCGTTCGCGGACAACGGCAACCTGGGTGCGCCGCCGGCGAAGGCCGACGGCACGCCGCGGACCTGCGACTTCGGGGACAACCCGCTGACGCCGGCCAACGATCCGTTCGTGTGCAACAAGAAGATCATCGGCGGCCAGGCGTTCCTCGCCACCTACCAGGCCAACAACAACCCGCCCGAGGTGTACACCACCGCGCGTGACTCCGACGGTCACGGCACGCACACCTCCTCCACGGCGGCCGGCGACCCGGTCGCCTCGGCAAAGGTCTTCGGCGTCGAGCGCGGGCCGATCAACGGCATCGCGCCCGGAGCCTGGGTCTCGGTGTACAAGGTGTGCGGCGTCAACGGCTGCTACAGCAGTGACTCGGCGGCGGCGGTGGCGCAGGCCATCCTCGACGGCGTCAAGGTCATCAACTTCTCGATCGGCGGCGGGTCCAGCCCGTACACCGACCCCGTGGAGCTGGCGTTCCTCGACGCGTACGCGGCCGGCGTGTTCGTGTCCGCCTCGGCCGGCAACTCCGGGCCGGGCGCGGCGACCACCGACCATGTCAGCCCGTGGGTCACCACGGTCGCGGCCTCGACCCAGAAGCGGGAGTTCGACTCCACGCTGACCGTCACCTCCAGTGACGGCGCGAAGGCGACGTTCACCGGCTCGTCGATCACCGCCGGCGCCGGCCCGGCGCCCGTGGTGTTCGCATCGGCAGCGCCGTACAACGACATCCTGTGCTCGCACCCCGCGCCGCCCGGCATCTTCGCCGGGAAGATCGTGGTGTGCCAGCGCGGCGGCGTCGTGAACGGTGTGTCGATCGGGCGCGCCGTCAAGGGGTTCAACGTCAATCAGGGCGGCGCCGCCGGGATGATCCTGTACAACCCGACGCTCGCCGACACCGAGACGGACAACCACTGGCTGCCGACGGTGCACCTGGCCGACGGCACCGCGTTCCTGGCCTTCACCGGGGCCCACCCGGGCCTCACCGCCCAGTTCACGCAGGGCGTCAAGGCGCAGGGCCAGGGCGACGTGATGGCCGCGTTCTCCTCGCGCGGCCCGGGCGACCAGTTCATCAAGCCCGACATCACCGCGCCCGGCGTGCAGATCCTGGCCGGCAACACGCCGACCCCGGACGACGTCGCCGCCGGCCCGCCCGGGCAGTACTTCCAGGCGATCGCCGGCACGTCGATGGCCGCGCCGCACGTCGCCGGTTCGGCGCTGCTGCAGCGGGCCCTGCACCCGGACTGGACGCCGGGGCAGATCAAGTCGGCGCTGATGACCACCGCGACCACGAACGTGGTCAAGGAGGACGGTCACACGCCGGCCGACCCGTTCGACTTCGGTGCCGGACGGGTGCAGGTGAACAAGGCGGCCAACCCCGGTCTCACGTTCGACGAGACCGCGGAGCGCATGTTCACCCTCGGCAAGGACCCGGTCAACGGCGTGCAGCTCAACACGCCGGCGATCGACGCACCGGTGATGCCGGGCTCGATCACCGCGACCCGGGTCGCGAAGAACGTCTCCGGTAAGAACCAGGTGTACCGCACGGAGACCACGGCACCGTCGGGCAGCTCGATCACCGTCACGCCGGCGCTGTTCACCGTGAAGGCCGGTGCCACGGTCGAGCTGAAGATCACCATCAAGTCGAACGCTCCCACCGGGCAGTACTTCGGCCAGGTGCGGCTGGTGCCGGTCGGCGGCTCGCTGCCGACGCTGCACCTGCCGGTGGCGTTCGTGCCGAAGCAGGGCGGGATCACGCTGGCCCAGTCCTGCGCTCCGACGACGGTGAACTGGCTCAAGACCACCACGTGCACGGTCACCGCCGCCAACACCACGTTCACCGACACCACGGCGGACTTCGTCAGCAACGGCAGCGTCAACGCCCTGGTCACCTCGGCGAACGGCGCGACCGTGGTCAACGCGCTGCAGGTGGAGAAGAAGGGCGTCGCGCTGTCCGGCGCGCGTCCCGGCACTCCCTCGGTCGGACCCGGGGTCAGCCCGGCCGGCGGCTACCTGCCGCTCGACCTGTTCGGCGGCACCCTCGTGGCGCCGATCGGTGACGAGCAACAGCAGAAGTACAACGTGCCGGCGTTCGTGTACAACGGGGTGACGTACGACTCGATCGCGGTCGACAGCAACGGCTACCTGATCCCGGGTGGCAGCGGCGCGTCGACCGACAACGAGTGCTGCAACATCCCCGACATCCCCAACCCGAACCCGCCGAACAACATCCTGGCGCCGTTCTGGACGGACCTGGACGGCGCGGGAGCACAGGGCATCATGGTCAACGTGCTCACCGACGGGGTGAACAACTGGACCGTCATCGAATGGCGGGTCAACGTGTTCGGCACCAACAGCGTGCGCAAGTTCCAGGTCTGGCTCGGTGACAACGGCGTGCAGGACATCTCCTTCACGTACGACCCGGCCTCCCTGGCGCTCCCGTTCGGCCAGCCGTTCCGGATCGGCGCGGAGAACTCGGCCGGCACCGGCGGCGGCCAGCTGCCGGTCGGCACGCTGCCCGCCGGCGACCTCGTGGTGACCAGCACCGACCCGGTGCCGGGCGCCGCGGTGTCCTACACCTACACCCTGCTCGGGTTGATACCCGGGTCGACGTCGACCAAGACGTCGATGGTGAGCCCGATCGTGCCCGGCACGACCGTGGTCAGCACCCCGCTGACCGTGACGACCCGCAGGTAACGCACGGCACGGCAACACCGGCGGCCGGTCCCCAGCGGGGCCGGCCGCCGGCGCACGTTACGCGGCCGCCGTGGCGGGGAACAGCATGACGCGTGCAGCCATTCGCGTGCGGCAACTGCCGCTCCCTGACCTTCTTCGGCGACCTGTCCTGCCTTGCCTGCGGCAGTGACCTCGGCTTCGAGCGTGCCGCCGGCCGCCTCGTGGCGCGCGACCGGGCGGGCGAGGCGGCCTGGACGCCGTGCGCCAACCGCGAGCTGATCGGCTGCGACTGGCTGGCGCCGGCCGCCGGTGCGCTGTGCGGGTCGTGCGGGCTGACCCGCACCCGGCCAGCCGACGGCCAGGACGCGGACATCGCCGCCTGGCGGGTCGTCGAGGCCTGCAAGCGGCAGCTGCTGGTCGACCTCGACGGGCTCGGGTGGACCCTGGCCGGGCCGCCCGCCGGCGACTCCCCGCTGCGCTTCGACCTGCTCTCCAGCGCGTACGAGCCGATCGTCACCGGCCGGGACGGCGACGTGATCACCGTCGACCTGGCCGAGGGCTTCGACCCGCACCGCGAGGCGCTGCGGGTGCAGCTCGGCGAGCCGTACCGCACCGTGCTCGGCCACCTCCGGCACGAGGTCGGGCACTGGTTCCGTGACCTGCTGGGCCGCCAGGGCCGCCTCGAGGAGTTCCCCGCCGTCTTCGGCGACGACACCACCGACTACGCGGCCGCCCTCCGCGAGCACTACGCCGGCACCGACGACGGCTCGTGGCGGCGGCAGTACGTGTCCCACTACGCCGCCGCGCACCCGGCCGAGGACTGGGCCGAGAGCTTCGCGCACTACCTGCACGTGCGCGCCGTCCTGGACACGGCCCGGGCGTGGGGGACGACGGTGGACGGGCCGGCGGCCGGCACCGGCATCGCCGGGCGGGCCGCGTTGTCGTGCGACCCGCGGCTGCCGGTGCGCCACTTCGACGATCTCGTCAGCCGATGGCTGCCGCTGACCTTCGCGCTGAACGCGGTCAACCGCAGCATGGGCCGCGACGACCTGTACCCGTTCGTGCTCGCGCCGCCGGTCCTGCGCAAGCTCGAGCTCGTGCATCGCGCGCTGGCCAGGTAGCGGCGCCGACACGAGCCGGTAACGAACGGCGGCGACACTGCCTGACGTGACCCTCACGGTTGCCCTCGAACATCGCACCGATTACCGGTTCGACCACCCGGTGGTCATCCATCCCCACGTCGTGCGACTGCGGCCCGCTCCGCACTGCCGCACCCCGATCACGGCGTACTCGCTGACGATCCAGCCGTCGGGTCACTTCGTGAACTGGCAGCAGGACCCGTTCGGCAACCACGTGGCGCGGCTCGTCTTCCCGGAGCGCGCCTCGTCGCTGACCGTGGTGGTCGACCTCGTCGCCGAGCTCACGGTCGTCAACCCGTTCGACTTCTTCCTCGAGGAGTACGCCGAGCGCTTCCCCTTCGCCTACGGCCCGACCCTCGCCGGCGACCTGGAGCCGTACCTGGCCCGGCCGGGGCGCGACCACGTCGTGCCGGGCTCGCCGCTGGACCGATGGGTCGAGGCGTTCCGGGCGGGCGGCCCGCCGCAGCGGCGGGTCGTCGACCTGCTGGTGGAGCTCAACGCCCGGCTGGCCGCCGACGTCGCCTACAGCGTGCGCCTGCAGCCCGGCGTGCAGACGCCGGACGAGACCCTGACGCTCGGCGTCGGCTCGTGCCGGGACTCCGCGTGGCTGCTCGTGGCGATCCTGCGCCGGCTGGGGCTCGCGGCCCGGTTCGTCAGCGGCTACCTGGTGCAGCTGCGCGCCGACCAGCTCTCGCTCGACGGGCCGTCCGGACCGGACCGGGACTTCACGGACCTGCACGCCTGGACGGAGGTCTACCTGCCCGGCGCCGGCTGGGTGGGGCTGGACCCGACGTCGGGGCTGTTCGCGGGCGAGGGGCACCTGCCGCTGTCGGCGACGCCGCACCCGTCGACGGCGGCCCCGATCACCGGCGCGACCGAGCCCTGCGAGGTGGAGTTCTCGTTCTCCAACACGGTCCGGCGCATCCACGAGGACCCGAGGGTCACCCGGCCGTACGACGACGGCACCTGGCAGCGCGTCGACCGCCTCGGCCGCGAGGTCGACGCGGCGCTGCACCGCGGCGACGTGCGGCTGACCCAGGGCGGCGAGCCGACCTTCGTCTCCGTCGACGACATGGAGTCCGCCGAGTGGACGACCGACGCGGACGGGCCCGGGAAGCGGCGCCTCGCCGCCGACCTCGTCGGCCGGCTCAAGCAGCTGTGGGCGCCCGGCGGCGTCGTGCACCACGGGCAGGGCAAGTGGTACCCCGGCGAGCCGCTGCCCCGCTGGCAGAGCACGATCTTCTGGCGCACCGACGCGGTGCCGCTGTGGGGCGACCCGGCCCTGCTGGCGGTGCCGCGCCCGGACGGCGAGCGGGCGGAGGACCGCGGAGACCTGCCTGACGGCGCCGACCCGGCGGCGCACGTCGCGGCCGGCGTGGCGCGGCGGCTCGGGCTGCCGCCGGCGGTGGTGCAGCCCGCCTACGAGGACGGCCGCTACGAGGCGTGGCGCCGGTCGATGCTGCCCGACGGCGAGCCGGACGGCGACGCGGGGCCCGCGGAGCCGGACGCGGTGTCGGCCGGGGAGACGCCCTCCGGTTGGGTGGTGCCGGTGTTCCGGCACCCGGACGAGGACCGCTGGGCCACCGCACACTGGCGCACCCGCCGGGGTCGGATCGTCCTCACGCCCGGCAGCTCGCCGGCCGGGCTGCGCCTGCCGCTGGACTCGATCGCCTGGACACCGCCGCCGGAGCCGGCGCACCGCGACCCGTTCGAGCCCCGCCCGGCGTTGCCCGGACGGGGCTGCGGCGGTGGCACCGGCCCGGCCGATGTCGATCCGGCGGACATCGATCCGGCGGCGGTACTGCAGGCCGGCGAGGCGCCGCGCACGGCGCTCGTCGCCGAGGCCCGCGGCGGGCTCGTCCACGTGTTCCTGCCCCCGCTGACGCACCTCGAACACGCGGTGGAGCTGCTCACCGCGATCGAGGCCGCCGCGCGGGACGCCGGCGCCCCCGTCGTCCTGGAGGGCTACCCGCTGCCGCCGGACCACCGGTTGCGTACGGTGAGCGTCACACCGGACCCGGGTGTCGTGGAGGTCAACCTGCCGCCCGCCGCCGGGTGGGACGAGTTGGTCACGCTGACCCATCAGCTGTACAGCGAGGCGCGGCTGGCCCGGCTGGGCACCGAGAAGTTCGACCTCGACGGCACCCACACGGGCACGGGCGGCGGCAACCACATCACGCTCGGCGGCCCCACGCCGGCCGACTCGCCGCTGCTGCGCCGGGCCGACCTGCTGCGCAGCATGGTCGCCTTCTGGCAGCACCATCCGAGCCTGTCGTACCTCTTCTCGGGCCGCTTCATCGGCCCGACGAGCCAGGCGCCGCGGGTCGACGAGGCCCGGCCCGAGAGCCTGTACGAGCTGCAGATCGCCTTCGCCGAGCTCGACCGCCTCGCCGGGCCGGACGTGCCCGAGCACACCCGGCCCGGTCCGTGGCTGGCCGACCGGCTCTTCCGGCACCTGCTGACCGACCTGACCGGCAACACGCACCGGGCGGAGTTCTGCATCGACAAGCTGTACAGCCCCGACTCGCCGCGCGGGCGGCTCGGACTGCTGGAGCTGCGCGCCTTCGAGATGCCGCCGCACCCGCAGATGGCGCTGGTGCAGGCGCTGCTCATCCGGGCGCTGGTCGCCCGGTTCTGGGCGGTGCCGTACCGGGCCGACCCGGTCCGCTGGGGCACCGACCTGCACGACCGGTTCATGCTGCCGGCCTGGGCCGCGGCCGACCTCGGCGACGTCCTCGCCGACCTGCGCGAGCATGGGTTCGACTTCGACCCGGCGTGGTTCGAGCCGTTCCTGGCGTTCCGCTTCCCGCGCATCGGCGACGTCGAGGTTGCCGGCGTCGAGCTGCGGCTGCACCAGGCGCTCGAGCCGTGGCACGTGCTCGGCGAGGAGGCGTCCAGCGGCGGTACCGCCCGCTACGTCGACTCGTCGGTGGAGCGGCTGCAGGTCAGCGCCGCCGGGCTGGTGCCCGGCCGGCACCTCGTGACCTGCAACGGCATCCCGGTGCCGCTGCACCCGGTGGCCGGCGCCGCGGGGCGCCTCGTCGGCGGCGTGCGCTACCGGGCGTGGGCGCCGCCGTCGGCGCTGCACCCCAGCATCGGCATCCACCACCCGCTGGTCGTCGACCTGATCGACCTGTGGAACGGGCGCAGCCTCGGCGGATGCACCTACCATGTCGTGCACCCGGGCGGGCGCAGCTTCGAGCGGTACCCGGTCAACGCCGCCGAGGCGGAGGCCCGCCGGGCCCGGCGGTTTCTCACCACCGGGCACACCCCCGGCCCGGTGGACGTGGCGGCCCTGCGCGCCGCGGCGGCCCGGGCCGCCACGGCGGAGTTCCCGATGACCCTCGACCTGCGCCGGCACCCGTCGGCGACGACGGCCGCCGGTTGGGGCCGTCACTGACAAACGCACGGTCGCACGGCAGGATGTCAGCGTGAGTGTCGCGGCGCCCCGGGCGGATGACGAGCGCCCGGTCGCGGGCTACGCCCTGCGCATCGGCCGCGGACTGCTCGAAGCCATCGCGCCCGTCGGCGTCGACGAGCTGCTCGACGCCGACGGCCGGGTCCGGCCGGCCAGCCGCGACCTGGGCGCCAGCATCGACCTGCTCGGCCCGGCCGGGCTCGCCCACCGCCGCAGCCAGGCCGCGCGGCTGGCCGAGGACGACGGCGTGACGTACGGGCTCGCCGACTCGGCGAGGGCCGCGCGCCGGTGGCTCGTCGACCCGCTGCCGCTGGCCCTCGACGCCGGCGAGTGGGCCGGGCTGGAGGCCGGGCTGATCCAGCGGGCGCGGCTGCTCGACCTGGTGCTCACCGACCTGTACGGCCCGCGGACCCTGCTGCGCGACGGGCTCCTGCCCGCGGCCGCGGTCCTGGCGCACAGCGGCTTCCTGCGGGAGGCCGACGGGATCCGGGTGCCCGGCGCACACCAGCTCTTCCTCGCCGCGACCGACCTCGGCCGGGACGCCTCCGGCCGGTGGCACGTGCTGGCCGACCGGACGCAGGCGCCGTCCGGTGCGGGCTACGCGATGGCGAACCGCCGGATCGTGTCGCAGGTGATGCCCGGCCTGCACCGCGACACCCGGCTGGCCAGGCTGCGCGGCTTCTTCCACGACATGCGCGCCTCGCTGCAGCAGATCGCGCCCAGCGGCACCGAGGCGCCCCGGGTGGTGCTGCTCACACCCGGCCCCGGCGCCGAGACCGCGTTCGACCAGTCGTTCGTCGCGACCCTGCTCGGTTTCCCGCTGGTCACCGGCGAGGACCTGGTCGTGCAGGACGGCCGGGTCTGGATGCGCGGCCTGAGCCGGCTCGAGCCCGTCGACGTCATCCTGCGCCGGGTCGACGCCGCGTTCGCCGACCCGCTCGACCTGCGCCCCGACTCCCGCCTCGGGGTGCCCGGCCTCCTCGACGCCGCCCGCCGGGGGCAGGTGTCGATCGTGAACCCGCTCGGCAGCGGCGTGCTGGAGAACCCGGCCCTGGCCGCGCACCTGCCGGCGCTGGCGCAGCGGCTGCTCGGCGAGCCGCTGCGCCTGCCGTCGCCGCGCGCCTGGTGGTGCGGCGACCCGGCGCACCTGCGCGAGGTCCAGGCCCGCTTCGCCGGCCTCGTGGTGCGGCCGCTGGCCCGCGGCGCGGGGACCTCCAGCCGGGTCGTCGCGGAGCTGAGCTCGGCGCAGCGCACCGCGCTGGCCGCCCGGATCGCCGCCGAGCCCGCGCTGTGGTGCGCGCAGGAGCCGCTGGCCCTCAGTACCGCGCCGATCGTCACCGACGGCGCCCTGGAGCCCCGGCCGGTCGTCCTGCGCGGGTTCGCGGTCAGCCGCG
This sequence comes from Dactylosporangium darangshiense, assembly GCF_039537565.1. Classification (NCBI taxonomy): domain Bacteria; kingdom Bacillati; phylum Actinomycetota; class Actinomycetes; order Micromonosporales; family Micromonosporaceae; genus Dactylosporangium; species Dactylosporangium darangshiense. The sequence continues at coordinate 65,990 of NZ_BAABAT010000022.1, read as the reverse complement.
GCGACGGGTACCAGGTCATGCCGGGCGGGCTGGCCCGGCTCGCCGGCCGCCCCGGCACGCAGGTCGTCACGAGCGCGCTCGGCGCCGTCGCCAAGGACGTGTGGGTGCCGGCCGCGCAGAGCGTCCCCGGTGCGGCGGCGGCCGTCGACGTGGCCGGGCACGACACCGGCGACCTCGCCGCCGAGGCGGCGCTGAGCCCCGTCCCTCGCGCCGCCGAGGACCTGTACTGGCTGGGCCGCTACGGCGAACGGGCCGAGGGCGTGGTCCGCCTGCTGCGGGTGACGGACGACCTGGCGGAGGACTGGTCCCGGCGGCCCGGCAGCGCCGGCGCGGCGGCCCTGCGGGTCGTCCTCGACGTCCTGGCGGAGGTGACCGGGGTGGCGGAGGCGGACGGCTCCGGCGGCCCGCAGGCCGGCCTGCTGCGCCACGCCGTCGACGCCGCAACCCCCGGCACGCTCGGTTTCGCGGTACGCCGGACGGTCGACACCGCACACGCGGTGCGCGAGCAGCTCTCCCTCGACACGTGGCTCGTCCTGGGCGGCCTCGACCGCGTCCTCGGCGAGCTGGACGGGCTCGCGGGGCAGGCCGCGCCGGGCCTCGAGCCGGCGCTGCGGCCCACGCTCGCACGGGTGCTCGAGGGCCTGCTCGCCCTGGCGGGCATCGGCGCCGAGTCGATGGTCCGCGACAGCGCACACGCGTTCATGGAGGCCGGCCGCCGCGTCGAGCGCGCCCTGCACGTCATCGGCGTGCTGCGCGGGGCGTTCGGCACGGTCGCGCCCCCCGCCGTCGAGGCGATGGTCCTGGAGCCGGTGCTCGTCGCCGGCGAGTCGATCATCACCTACCGCCGCCGCGCCGCGGTCCGCCGCCTCGGCGCCACCGGCCCGGGTACCGCCGCCGACGTGCTCGAGCTGCTCCTGCTCGACCGGACCAACCCGCGCGCCGTCGCCTACCAGCTCGACCGCCTCACCGACGCGTTGCGCGCCCTGCCGCCGGCCGTGGATGACGGCGTCCGGGGTACCCGCGAGGACCTGACCGGGGCGCTGCTGGCCATCCAGGCGGCCGTCCGCGAGGCGTCACCGGCCCAGTGGTGCACGCCCGGGCCCGACGGCCGCCGGGCAGTGCTGCGGGCCCGGCTGGACGAGCTGACCGCAGGCCTGTCGGCACTTTCCTCGATGATCGAGACGGTGTACTTCCGCCGTCCGGCACCGCTGCGCCCGCTCTCGGCGGCCTCGGGAAGGTGGCTGCGGTGACCGTGTACGAGATCAGCCACCGGACCGCCTACGCCTATGACGACGACGTCACGACCTCGTACGGACGGGCGTACCTGCGGCCGCGCGACACCCCCGGCCAGCGGTGCCGCAGCAGCCGGATCACGGTGCGGCCCGGTACCGACGTGCTTGCCGAGCGGACCGACTTCTACGGCAACCGCGCCGCGTACTTCGAGGTGCGCACGCTGCACCGGGACCTGGTCGTCGAGGCCCGCAGCGTCGTCGAGGTGGACCGGGAACCGGTCGACCTCGAGGTCCTCGGCGCTCGCGCATGGGACCGGCTCGCGCCCCCCGCCGGCTGGGCGGACCTGGACTTCGTGCTGCCCTCGCCGCTGGTGCCGATCACCGACCGGCTGCGCAGGTACGCCGGCGGCGTCTTCACCCCCGGCCGCCCCCTCCGCGACGCGGTACCGGCCCTCGTCCACCGCATCCACGCCGACTTCCGCTACACGCCGGGTTCCACCGGCGTGACCAGCACCCTGGACGACCTCATGGACCGCGGCGAAGGCGTGTGCCAGGACTTCGCCCACCTCGCCGTGGCCTGCCTGCGCAGCGCGGGCCTGCCGGCGCGGTATGTCAGCGGCTACCTGGAGACGACCCCGCCGGCGGGCCGGCCGAAGCTGCGCGGGGTGGACGCGACGCACGCGTGGGCGTCGGTCCTGCTGCCCGAGGTCGGCTGGGTCGACCTCGACCCGACGAACGACCGCCTGATCGACTCCCGCTACGTGGTGACGGCCTGGGGCCGCGACTACGCGGACGTGGCGCCCCTCAAGGGGATCATCTTCAGCACGAGCATGTCGAGCACGCTGACGGTCGCGGTCGACGTGGAACCGCTGGACTGACCGCCCCGCCCGCCCGGGCGCGGCGTGACGGCCGCCACGCTTGATGGCCTTCGCAAGCCGTCCGCAAGTCCCCGCCAAGCCCTTGCCGGCAGTCTGTTCACCATGACGAACACGACCACGTTCTGGGCCGGCCCGACCTTCACCTCCGCCGTCAGCGGGCAGTCGTAGGTCCTGCCGTGATCGGGCTGGCCTCAGCCCAGGATCCGGGCGGCGCCGAAGCCGCCGGGCAGGCCGGCGCCCGCGGCGAACCGGCCGGGGGAGAACTGTCCGAGCCGCTCGTCGGGGTCGCCGAGGAGCAGCCGTGCGACGTGATCGCCCCACACGGGTGCGAGCTTGAACCCGTGCCCGCTCGTGCCGGCGTCGACGTACACGCGCTCGCCGACCCGGCCGGTCACCGGCTGCCAGTCCGGGCTGACGTCGTACAGCGACGCCCAGCCGCGCTCGGCCACGGCCCGGCCGCGCACCGGGGCCCGCCGGGCGGCGCGGCCGGCGAGCCACGCGGTCTCGGCCGGGGTGACGGCGGCGTCGAAGTCGTCCGGGTCGACCGGCACGGTGGGGGCCAGCGGACCGAGCAGGAACCGGCCGGGTCCGGCGGGGCGGGAGTAGTAGCCGTGCTGGACGTCGATGAGCACGTGGGGTACCGCGCGCGGGACGTCGCCCGGCGGGTGGCGCAGGCCGGCGACGACGTGCCGCTCGGCGGTCAGCGGCAGCGCCACGCCCAGCTGGGCGAGCAGCGGTCCGGTCCACGGCCCGGCGGCGACGAGCAGGCGGCCGACCTCGTGCCCGGAGCCGTCGGCGAGCAGCACCTTGACGGCCCGCGGGCCCTCGGCGACCTGGCAGACCGCGGCGTGCTCCAGCAGCGTTGCGCCGAGCGCGGCGGCGCGGGCCGCGTAGGTGAGCGCGGTCCGGTGCGGGTCGGCGTGACCGGCGTGCGTCTCCCACACCCCGATCGCGGTCCCGTCCAGGTCCAGGTCGGGGAAGCGCTGCGCCAGGTCCCGCGGCGCCAGCACCTCGTGGTCGATCCCGGCCGCGGCGAGACCGGCGGCGGTGGCGTGCACGCCGGCGGCGTCGGCGGGGCCGTGCAGGTACAGCCCGCCGGTGCGCACATAGCCGCTCCCGTTGCCGCTCCCGCCGCCGGCCCGCTCGGCGAGGTCGGCGAGGACGGCCGTGCTGTCGCGGGCGACCTCGGCGAGGAACCGGTTGGTGTAGTAGGAGCGCACGACGCCGCTGGCGCGGCCGGTCGGGCCGCCGGCGCGGTCGCCGCGTTCGAAGACGACCGTGGAGACGCCCCGGCGGGCCAGGTGGTACGCGGCGGTGAGGCCGTGCACCCCGGCGCCGATGATGCCGATGTCGTGAACGTTCACGGGTGCACCCAATCCCATCGGATCAACATGAGCTCATCGTCACCGCAGGTATGCCAGCTCCGGGAACGCGCGGCGGTAGGCGGCCAGCAGCCGGCCCGCGACCGTCACCGAGTCGACGAGCGGGTGGGTGGCGAACGCCCGCAGCGCGGCCGTCGCGGACCGGTCCCGCACCGCCTGCAGTACCGCCCGCTCGCTCGCCTTCACCGTGGCGACCAGGCCGGCCGCGTGGTCGGGCAGCGCCGCGACCCGGTCCGGCCGGGCGCCGGCGGCGTCGACCGTGCACGGCACCTCCACCACCGCGTCGTCGTCGAGGGCGGGCACGGCCCCGCGGTTGCGCACGTTGAGGATCAGGCGGGTCCGCTCGTCGCGGCCGATCGCGCGCATGAGGGCCAGGGCGACGTGCTCGTAGCCGCCGGACACGAGGTCGGTCTCGTCGCGCTCGCCGGCGCCGGCTGCCGCGCGGTTCTCCGCCTGGTACGTGCGTTCGCGTTCCAGCCGGGCGCCGTCCCACACCGCCAGCGCGTCGGCCGGGCCGGCCCGTAGCAGTTCGTAGCAGCGCCGCTGTTGCTCGAGGAGGACCTCGCCGCGGGTGGCGCCGGCGGCCCGGACCGCGGCGACGGTCTCCCGGTTGTTGTAGTAGTAGTGCAGGTACTCGTTCGGCACCGCGCCGAGCGTCTGCAGCCACTCGGCGCCGAAGAGCCGGCCCTCCTCGACGGTGGCCAGCGCGGCCGGGTCGGCCAGCAGCCCGGGCAGCAGGTCGCGGCCGTCCAGGTCGGCGCCGAGCAGCCAGCCGAGGTGGTTGAGCCCGGCGTAGTCCAGCCGCAGCCGCGCCGGGTCCACGCCGAGCGCCGCGGCGACGCGGCGGCCCAGCCCGACCGGCGAGTCGCAGATGCCGATCACCCGGTCGCCGAGGTGCGCCGCCATCGCCTCGGTCACCAGCCCGGCCGGGTTGGTGAAGTTGATGACCCAGGCGTGCGGCGCCACGGCGGCGACGCGCCGCGCGATCGCGACGGCCACCGGCACGGTGCGCAGCGCGTAGGAGACGCCGCCCGCGCCCGCCGTCTCCTGGCCGAGCACGCCCTCGGCCATGGCCACCCGCTCGTCGGTGATCCGGCCGTCGAGCCCGCCGACGCGGATCGCGGAGAAGACGAAGTCGGCGCCGTCCAGGGCCTCGGTGAGGTCGGTCGTGGCGGTGACGGCGGGCGCGTGCCCGGCGCCGCGCGCCTGTGCGGCCAGCACCCGGCCGATGGCCGCCAGCCGGTCGCCGGCGACGTCGTGCAGGGTCAGCTCGACGTCGCCGGCGGCCAGCAGCGCCCGGTGGATCAGCGGCACCCGGAACCCGCCGCCGCCAAGAATGGTCAGCCGCATCTCAGGCGGCCTCCGGCAGGCGGTCGATGGTGGCGCTCGCCCGGCGGGCGAAGCGGACCTCCCCGTGCGGGATGACGTCGTCGAGGAAGCCGTAGGCGGCGATGCGCTCCCGGTCGCCGCGCAACCGCGCCGCACGCCACCAGTCCGCGATGTCGCCCCAGCCCGGCGCGGACAGCGAACCGCCGAAGTGCCGCACGGACAGCGCCGCGACCAGGTTGGCGAAGGCGACCCGCTGCGCCAGCGGCAGCTGCCACAGGCTCGCGGCGACGAGGCCGGCGATGAAGACGTCGCCCGCTCCGGTCGGGTCGAGCACCTCGACCGGGACGGGCGGCACGCTGACGACCTCGCCGCGCTCCGAGTCGATCGCGATCGCGCCGTCCCCGCCGCACGTCACCACCGCGAGCGGTACCCGCTCCGCCAGCCGCCACAGCGCTTCGCGCGGCGTCGAGGCCCGCGTGTAGTGCATCGCCTCGACCGCGTTGGGCACGAACGCGTGACAGTCGTCGAGCACGTCGAGGGCGTCCACCGGCCAGGCCGCGCTGGCGTCCCAGCCCACGCCGCCGAAGACCAGCGTGCCCGCGTCCCGGGCCCGGCGGACCCAGGGCAGGCGCTGCGGCGTCACGCTCAGGAACGCGGCCCGCGCCGCCGGCAGCTCACCCACGAGCCCGTCGGGGTTGACCGGGACCGGGTGGGCGTGCGTGATCATGCTGCGGTCCCGGCCGTTCGCCACCGACACGGTGACCGGCGAGTGCCAGCCGGGGACGCGCCGCGACGGCGTCAGGTCGATGCCCTCCTGGCGGCTGAGGATGCGGTGGCAGAACTCGCCGTACACGTCGGTGCTGAAGGCGGTGCCGAGGCCGGTGCGCACTCCGAGCCGGCTGGCGGCGACCGCGAGGTTGGCGACGCCGCCCGGCGACGACCCCATGCCGGGCGCCCACGCCTCCTCGCCGGGGTCGGGCAGCTTCGGCAGGCCGGTGAAGATGATGTCGAGAAACACCACCCCGGGCACGAAGAGATCCATCTCGTCACCATAAACCTATGATCGCGATGGGAATAGTATGCTTCATCACGCGTTGCGGGCGACAGTCGTGCGGATCCCCCCGGGAGGCTCCGCCGGCCGCGGCGTTCGGCCTCGGGCGAGAACGTGCGGTTGCTCGCCGATCCGGCCCGGACCGTCGCGCCGGCCCTGGGCTGGACGCCGGCATATCCTACTGGTCTTGTAGGGTAGCCGGATGACATCGAGCCCGCGCCCGAGCACCGCCGCGGACGAGGTCGCCGCCCTGACGAGTGACCTGATCCGGATCGACACGACCAACACCGGCGACCCGGCGACCCTGGCCGGCGAGCGGGCCGCCGCCGAGTACGTCGCGGAGAAGCTCGCCGAGGTGGGCTTCGAGCCGCAGTACGTCGAGTCGGGCCCGGGCCGCGGCAACGTCGTCGTCCGGCTGGCGGGCGCCGACCCGGGCCGCGGCGCGCTGCTCGTGCACGGCCACCTCGACGTGGTGCCGGCCGACCCCGCCGAGTGGTCCGTCCACCCGTTCTCCGGCGAGATCCGCGACGGGTACGTGTGGGGCCGCGGCGCCATCGACATGAAGCACATGGTCGCCATGACCCTCGCCGTCGCCCGCCAGTTCAAACGCGAGGGGACGGTGCCGCCGCGGGACATCGTGCTGGCCTTCCTCGCCGACGAGGAGGCCGGCGGCTTTCACGGCGCCCGCTGGCTCGTCCAGCACCGGCCGGAGCTCTTCGACGGCGTGACCGAGGCGGTCAGCGAGGTCGGCGGGTTCTCCCTGACGCTCGGCGACGGCGTGCGGGCGTACCTCGTCGAGACCGCGCAGAAGGGCATCATGTGGCTGCGGCTCAAGGTCCGCGGCACCGCCGGCCACGGCTCCATGGTGCACAGCGACAACGCCGTGGCCAAGCTCGCCGCCGCGGTCGCCCGGCTCGACGCCCACCGGTTCCCGATCGTGCTGACCGCCGCGACCCGCGAGTTCCTGGAGGGCGTCGCGGAGCTGACCGGGGTGCCGTTCGACCCCGACGACCCGGAGGCGGCCGTCGCCCGGCTCGGCTCGGTCGCCCGGCTCATCGGCGCCACCCTGCGCGACACCGCCAACGTGACCATGTTCAACGGCGGCTACAAGACGAACGTGGTGCCGTCGCTGGCCGAGGCGACCGTCGACGGGCGGATGCTGCCGGGCCGCGAGGCGGCCTTCGAAAAGACCCTGGCCGAGGTGCTCGGGCCGGACATCGAGCTGGACTGGGACCTGCTCCCGCCGGTGGAGACGACCTTCGACGGGCGCCTCGTCGACGCGATGACGGCGGCGATCTCGGCCGAGGACCCGGGTGCGCGGCTGCTGCCGTACATGCTCTCCGCCGGTACCGACGCCAAGTCCTTCCAGCTGCTCGGCATCCGCAACTTCGGCTTCGCGCCGCTGCGGCTGCCGCCGGAGCTGGACTTCACGTCGCTCTTCCACGGCGTCGACGAGCGGGTGCCGGTCGAGGGTCTCGAGTTCGGCACCCGCGTGCTGAGCCGCTTCCTGCTGGGCAGCTGAGGCGTCGGCCCGCAACATCGGTGAACTCCCGCGCCGCGGTTCTCGTACGCCCTGGCGTGGGATGGTTGCGGCGACGTATGGCCTGGTGGATGGTGGCGGCGGTGTTCGGCGTCGCGGGCGCGCTCGTGGCACCGGCCGGGGTGGCGGGCGCCCATGCGGTGCTCAGCGAGTCGAACCCGCGGCCGGGGGAGGTCGTGCAGTCGCTGCCGGCGCAGATCCGGCTCGGCTTCAACGAGCCGGTGCGCGCGGTGCCGGGCAAGACGGTGGTGGTGGGCCCGGACGGCAAGCGGCTGAACGCGGGCGACCCGGTGCCGTCGGCAGACGGCCTGTCCATCAGGCTGCGCGGCGCCGACCAGCCGACGGGCACGTACGTGGTCTCCTACCGGGTGATCTCGGCCGACAGCCACCCGGTGTCCGGTTCGTTCACCTTCTCGGTCGGCGCGCCGTCGGCGGCCCCGGTCGCCGAGGTGCCGGTGGGCACGCATCCGGCCGTGCGGGTGGCGGTCCCGGCGGCGAAGTACGCCGGCTACCTGGGCCTGGTGCTGCTGATCGGCCCGATGGTGATGCTGGCGATGTGGTACCCGCGCCGCCTGCCCCGGCGGGTCCCGCTGCGCCTGGCCCGGGCCGGCCTGGTGACGGTGGCCGCGAGCACCCTGGCCGCGCTGTGGCTGCAGGCGCCGGCGGCCTCCGGTGCGGCGCCGTTCGACGTCTCCCCGGCCGAGCTGCGCGACGTCGTGGCGAGCCCTTTCGGGCTGATCCTCCTCGGCCGGCTGCTGGCGCTGGCCGCCGCGGCAATGCTGCTGGGCCGGCTGCGGCGCCGGCCGGGATGGCGGCTCGGTTCGGCGCTGACGGTGACCGCGGTGGCCGGCCTGTCGACGTGGCCGCTGACGGGTCACCCGGTGGCGGCGCCGCACGCGGCACTGCTGGTGGCCGCGGACGTACTGCACCTGGCCGCCATGGGGATGTGGATCGGCGGGCTGGTGGCCCTCTGGGCGGCGGTGCTGCGCCGCGCCGACCCGCGCGAGCTGCGGCTGATCCTGCCGTCATGGTCGCGATGGGCGATGATCGGCGTGTACTGGCTGGTCGCCGCGGGCCTGGTGCAGGCGCTGGTGCAGCTCGGCGGGTGGTCGTCGCTCACCGGCAGCGGCTACGGCCGGGCCGTCGTGGTCAAGGCCGGGCTGGTGGCCGCGGTGCTCGGCGTCGCCGCCGTCTCCCGCCGCCTGGTCCGGCGCGGGTCGGCGACGGCCGCGCCGGCCCGGCTGCGGCGGGCCGTCGGCATCGAGGCCGCCATCGCGATCGTCGTGCTCGCCGTCAGCGCCGTGCTGGTGCAGCTCACCCCCGGCCGGACCGTCGACGTGGAGGCGGCCGCGGCGGCGCGGGCGCGCGGGTTCGCCACGACGCTGACCAGCCCGCTGTATGCGGTGCAGTTCGAGGTGTACCCCGCGACGGTGGGGGAGTACAACAGCTTCCACGCATTCGTCTACACGCCCGAAGGCAAGCCGCTGCCGGTCGCGGAGTGGACGGTGACGGTGGCGCTGCCCGAGCAGGGCATCGAGCCGATGGCCAACCCGGTCTTCACGCTCACCGGCAACCAGGGCCTGGGCAACATCACGTTCCCGATGCGCGGGCAGTGGAGTCTCGTCATCACGCTGCGCATCTCCGACTTCGACCAGGCGACCGTCACCACGCCCATCGCCGTCACCTGACGTCTCGTCGACGCCGGCCGGCTACAGCAGCAGCGGCATCGATGCGGGCCTGCCGGCCCCCGCGCGTTGCGGCGCACGGGAGCCGGCCGGCGCCGCCGGCATGGCGCCGGCCTACGACGGGTCGGCCTTCATCACCGGGCAGCCGGGCCGCTGCGACACGATGACAGAGCTGTCCGGCGTCGCTCCGCTGTAGGCGGCCGCCTGGGCCGTAGTTCGTTGTGACAATGAACCACTCCGATCTTCCCGCGGTATGGCCGTTCGGATCCGTTGCCCTCACACCAGCCCCCGTCTTGCTGCGGATGGCACTGGCCCCACCCTGGTCGGCCGGCGCGTTGACCGACAGGTCCGCGGGCGCCGGACAAACAACGCCGGACAACCCGGCCACCCGCGCGCGGCGTCCACCCGGGGGCGGTCGATACTTCCCTGATCCCGGTCGATGACCGGCCGGCACGCGTGGAAGGGGAGGGATGGGCCGTCCCGAGAAGCCCGTCGATCCACAGGCCGGGCCGGTGCAGCGGCTGGCCTGGCAGCTTCGCCGCCTGCGGGAAAGCGCCGGGAACCCGAGCTACCGGGCCCTGGCCCGCCGCGCACACTACTCGGCCAGCACTCTCGCGGACGCCGCGAAGGGCGAGCGGCTGCCGTCGCTGGAGGTGACGCTGGCATACGCCGAGGCGTGCGGCGGCGATCCCGCCGAGTGGCAGGCGCTGTGGTCGGCGGCGGCCGAGGCGCCGGCACCGCAGCGGGCCGACGAGCGCTGCCCGTACCGGGGGCTGCGTGCCTTCCGGCCGGAGGAGGCGGAGTGGTTCTTCGGGCGCTCGGCCCTGGTCGACCGGCTCCTGACCAAGGTGGACCGGCTGGCGATGGTCGGGGTGTACGGCGCGTCCGGCAGCGGCAAGTCCTCACTGCTGCGCGCCGGGCTGCTCGGTGCCGTCGCCGCGGACCCGCGGCTCGCGCGACGGTGGCGCCCGATGCTGCTGACCCCGACCGAACATCGGCTCGAAGCGTTGTCCGACCTGGTCACGAAGTTGTCCGGCGCCGACCGGCAGCGCGTGCAGGAGGAGCTGGCGGCCGATCCGGCCGCCCTGGACATCGCCGTGCGCGGCGCCCTCGCCGCCGGCCCGCCGGACGCCCGTGCGCTGCTGGTCGTGGACCAGTTCGAGGAGGTGTTCACCCTGTGTACCGACCGGGAGGAACGCCGCCGGTTCATCGCCGCCCTGCTGGACGCCACTCAGGGCGGCGAGCGGCGCACCACCGTCGTGCTCGGGGTGCGCGCGGACTTCCTCGCGCACCTCACGCAGTACACCGGGCTGCTGGACGCGCTGGACGACGAGGCGCACCTGCTCGTCGGGCCCCTGACCGGCGCCGAGCTGCGGGAGGTCGTCACGCGGCCGGCGGCGCGGGCCGGAATCGGCGTGGAGCCGGACCTGCTCGGCACCCTGCTCGCCGACGCCGCCGACGAGCCGGGCGCACTGCCGCTCGTCTCGCACGCCCTGCTGGAGACGTGGCAGCGACGGGACGGGGCGGCGCTGACCCTCGCGGCGTACCACGCCAGCGGCGGCGTCCGCGGCGCCATCGCGCAGACCGCCGAGCGGGTCCACGCCGGCTTCGACGCGGCGGAACGCCAGGCGGCCCGGCGCATCTTCCTGCGGCTCACCGCGCTCGGCGACGGCACCGAGGACACCCGCCGGCCGATCGCCCGCACCGAGCTCGACGGCGTCGCCGACACCGCCGTCACCGCCCGGGTCCTCGACGAGCTGACGGAGGCGCGCCTCGTCGTGCTCGGCGACGGCACCGTCGAGGTCGCACACGAGGCGCTGATCCGGGCCTGGCCCCGGCTGCACCGCTGGCTCACCGACGACCGCGCCGGGCTGCTCGCCCACCGGCGGCTCACCGACGCCGCGCACACGTGGGCGTCGCTGCGGCGGGACCCCGGCGCCCTGTTGCGCGGCGTCCAGCTCGCCGCCGCTCGCGGCCTCGCCGAGGACCGCCCCGGTGAGCTCAACGACCTGGAGTCGGCGTTCCTGCGCGCCAGCGACGCCCTCGCCGAGGCCGAACAGCTCGGCGCCCGGCGCCAGGCGCGGCTGCTCAAGCGGCTCGTCGCGGGCATGGCCGCGCTGCTGGTCCTCGCGCTGCTCGGCGGCGGCGTCGCGGTCCGGCAACGGCAGGACGCCCGGCGGCAGCAGCTGGCGGCGCTGGCCGAGGAGGTGTCGCTGCGGGCCCGGTCACTGCTGTCCACCGACCCCGAGCTGGCCGGCCTCCTCGCCGCCGAGGCCGAGCGGCTGCACCCGAGCGTCGAGACGCGGGGTAGCGTCCTGAGCGCGGCGGTGGCGCCGAGGCGCACCGAGCTCAACGCCGGCGGACCGTCCGTGTACGGCGTCGCGTTCAGCCCGGCCCACGCGCTGCTGGCCGCCGCGGCGGGCGACGGCACGATCGGGCTGTGGGATCCGGTCCGCGGCGCCCGGGTCGCCACCCTGTCCGGGCACACCGGCCGGGCCGCGGGCGTCGCCTTCAACGGCGACGGGACCCGCCTCGCCTCCATCGGCATCGACGGGACCAAGGGCGCCGTCATCGTCTGGGACACAACGACCCTGCAGCCGGTCAGCCGCTACGAGGAAACCGACTCCGGCTCCAGCATCGCGTTCAGCGCCGACGGCACCCTGCTCGCCACGGCCACCACGACCGGCGGCATCGTGGTGCGCAACCTCCGGACGGGGATCCGCACCGTGCTCGCCGGTCAGGCAAACCCCGCCACGTCCCTGACCTTCAGCGCCGACGGGAAGCTGCTCGCCTCCGCCGACGGGCACGACGCACCGAAGGTGTGGGACGTGGCCACGGGCGCCGTCGTGGCCGAGCTGACCGCCGAGCGCGTCGTCTCCGTCGCGTTCGGCGCCACCGGCTACGTCCTGGCGAGCTCCGCCGACGACCGAGGCGTCCACCTGTGGGACCTCGGCGGCGGGCGCCCCGCGCCGCTGCCGCCGCTGCCGCTGGCGGGCCGCTACGCGTGGACGATCTCCGCGCCGGCCGGGGACACGATCGCCGTCGCCGACGAGAACGGCGCCGTCACCGTCTGGGACTACCGGCGCGGCGTGCCGCTGCAGACGTTCCAGGACCGGGGCCGCACCGAGACGGCCTCCGTCGCGCTCAGCCCGGACGGCACGTTCCTGGCCTCCTCCGGCTTCAACGGCACCATCGTGGTGCACGACCTCGCCGGCCAGCCGTTCGGCGGGTTCACCGCCCAGGTCAAGGACGTGAAGGCCAGCCCCGACGGCAACGTCGTCGCCTCGGCCGGCACCGACGGGACGGTCCGGCTGTGGGACGGCGCGGGGCAGCCGATCGGCACGCTCGCCGGCCATCCCGACGAGGTCCAGGCCGTCGCGTTCGGCCCCGACGGGCACCTGCTCGCCACCGTCACCCGCACCAACCTCGTCACGATCTGGGACGTCCGCCAGCAGCGGCATGTGGCGCCGCCGCTGACCGCGACCGGCGCGGGGGTCTCCACCGACATAGCCTTCGACGCCACCGGCACCGTGCTCGCCGCCGCCACGCTCGGCCAGTCGCTGTGGAACGTGCAGGACCTCGACCGGCCCGCCGACATCACCGCGCGGTTCGGTTCCCGCATCGTCACCTCGCTCGCCTTCACCCCGGACGGCCGCCGCCTGTTCGGCGCGAGCGCCGGCGGCTACGTGAACGTCTGGGACGTCGGCACCGGGCGGCAGCTGAGCCGGTACGGCACCGGCCAGAGCGCCGTGCAGGACATCGCGGTCAGCCCCGACGGGACCGTCGTGGCGACCGCCGGCGACAGCCGCACCGTCAAACTGTGGGACGCCGCCTCCGGCCAGGAGCTCGCCACCCTGGGCGGCCACACCGCGCCGGTGCAGGTCCTCGCGTTCAGCCGGGACGGCCGCCGGCTCGCCTCCGCCGGCGACGACCACACCGTCGTCGTGTGGGACCTCGCCGCCCGCCGGCCGCTCGTCACGCTCACCGGTCACGGGGGACGGGTGCGCGGGCTCGCCTTCACCGCCGCCGGTGCCCTGGTCTCCGGCGCCGAGGACGGCCGGATCATCAGCTGGTCCTTCGACGTCGCCACCGCCCGGGCCCGGCTCTGCACCGGCCGCAGCCTCACGCCCCAGGAGTGGGCGTCCCACCTGCCATCGGTTCCGTACCGGCCGTCCTGCGGCAGCTCAGCCATACGGTGACGCCCGGTCTGGGGTCGGCCCGCCGATCACGCTCAGGAGCTGCAGTTTCTCGTGGCTCTCGCTGCCGGGTTGCGCGGTGTAGACGACCAGTTGCTGCGCCTGGTCCGGGTCGATCAGCCGCTGGCAGTGCAGGTCGATCGGCCCGACCTCCGGGTGCATGAGCTGGATGGGGCCGCAGTAGCGGCTCGCCACCGGATGCTCGCGCCAGAGCGCGGCGAACTCCGGGCTCTCCGCGAGCAGCGCGTCGACCAGCGCGCCCGCCCGGGAGTCGCGGCCGTCGCGGATGTACGACTCGTGCAGGTCCGCGACGATGAGCGGCCCCTCCGCGGGCCGCAGGAGCCGCGTCGCCGGGTCGGTGAACCAGCGATAGTGCAGGCTGCGCCGCAGACCCCGGTGGACGTTCTCGTCGCCGATCAGGGCGACGGACAGCGGGGTCTGCAGCAATGTCTCGCCGAGCGGGCTCACCACCTGCGCCGCGGCGTCTCGCAGGCCGTCGAAGATGCGCATCATCCCCGGGTTGACGTGGTCGTCGGTCGAGCGGCGCGCGGTGGCGTAGCCGGCGAGCCGGAAGAGATGGTCGCGCTCCTGCATGGACAGGCGCAGCCCGCGGGCGAGCGCGCCGAGGATCTGCTCGGAGGGGTGGGGACCGCGCGGCTGCTCGAGGCGGCTGTAGTAGTCGATCGACATGTCGCAGAGCACCGCGACCTCCTCGCGGCGCAGGCCGTGCGTGCGCCTCCGCCGCCCGCGGGGCAGCCCGACGTCCTCCGGTTGCAGGGCTTCGCGACGGGTACGCAGGTACTCGGCCAGCAGGGCGCGGTCCATGCTTACACCGCCGCGAACTCGACGCCGGCCAGACGCTGCGAGACGTCCCACAGCCTGGCGGCCGCGGCGTCGTCGCGTGCCGGGCGGTAGAGGTCCAGTTCGGCCGGGCCGCCGGTGAACTGGCCGAACCCGTCCGGGCCGTAGAGGTGTCCGCCCTGCGCCTCGGGGCCGGTGGCCGCATACAGAGCCGGGAGCAGGCCCCGCTCCACGCCCTGGACCAGCACGCCCCAGCTCGCCAGGCGTCGCATCACGGCCTCGAGCCGCGCGGGCTTGTCCCGCCCCAGGTTGGGGCCGGCGGCGTACAGGCCGGTCAGGGTCGTGCCCGGGTGGGCGGCGTTGCTGACGATGCCCCACCCGGCCGCTCGCGAACGCCGGTCGAGCTCGAGTGCGAACATCAGGTTCGCGAGCTTCGACTGGTTGTACGCGCGGACCGGCGCGTACGCCCGCTCGCTCTGCAGGTCCTCCCAGTTCAGCCCGGCGTGCCGCGCCGCGCTGCTGGTCATGGTCGTCACCCGGGCCGCGCCGGCGCTCAGCAGCGCCAGCAGCCGGCCGGTGAGCGCGAAGTGCCCGATGTGGTTGGTCCCGAACTGCAGCTCCAGGCCGTCGGCGGTGGCGTGCCGCGTGGCCGGCGTCATCAGCCCGGCATTGTTGATCAGGATGTGGATCGGCCGGCCCTCGGCGTTCAGGGTGTCTCCCAGCGCGTGCACCGACTTGAGCGAGGCCAGGTCGAGCTCGCGCAGCGACACGTCGGCACCGGGCGACTCGGCGCGGATACGGCTCAGCGCGGCATTGCCCTTGGCCTCATCGCGGACCGGCAGGAGGACCTCGGCGCCGGCCGCGGCCAGGCGAGTGGCCAGGCCGAGTCCGACGCCGCTGCTCGCTCCGGTCACGACGGCGAGCCGCCCGGTCAGATCAACGGTGTTTCGCATGGTTACCTTCTTCATGCCGCAACGCTGACGCCGCTTCTCGTTCGCAACCATGTACTGCCAGTACAAGGCTCAGCCGCGCGGCTTCGCGGGATTCAGCACGACAGCGGGTACGCGCGGGCCGGCACCGGCCAGGAACGCCTCCCGGGGGTGCTGCACCGACGTGAGGGAGACGATGTCACGGCCGAACAGCGCGGCGGTCGCCCAGACCGCGAGCACCCGGAACTTCCGCTCCCAGGTCGGCACCGCCAGCACGTGGTAGCCGCGGTGCATCAGCCAGGCCGGGAAGCCCTTGATGACCAGGCGGTGGTACTGGAAGATGCCGCGGCCGAGGCCCAGCGTGGCGACCACGCCGAGGCTGTGGTGCAGGTACGGCTTCGGCTCGCGCCCGCGCAGCGAGGCGATCAGGTTCCTGGCCAGCAGCTTGCCCTGCCGCACCGCGTGCTGGGCATTGGGCACCGTCGCCGCGCCGGGCCGCCCCGCGGCGAGGTCGGGGACGGCCGCGTCGTCGCCGGCGCCCCACGCGTCCGGCACCGGCGCCTCGTCGGTGCCGACCCGCAGGTCGGGCCGGACCACGAGCACCCCGCGCTGGTCGATGGGCAGGTCGGTGTGGTTGTGCACCATCGGGTTCGCGGCGTTGCCGACCGTCCAGACGATCAGCTCGGAGTCGAACTCCTCGCCGGTGGACAGCACCACGTGGCCGTCGATCGCGGAGAGCAGCTGGGCGTTCAGGTGCACGTGCCCGCCGCGCCGGCGCAGCGAGCGCGTCACCCACTCGCCGGGCCCGTCGGTCACCTCGGGCAGGATCCGCCCGCTCGCCTCCACCAGGTGGTAGCTCACCTCGTCCGGGCTCAGCTCGGGGTAGCGTCGCACCAGCGACTTGGCCAGCGCCAGCAGCTCGCCGAAGCCCTCGACGCCGGAGAAGCCGCCGCCGACGAACGTGACGGTGAGCAGCTTGCGGCGCAGCGGGCCGGGCGGGAGCCCGGCGGCCTGGTCGAAGGCGGTCAGCAGCCGGTCGCGGATCGCGACGGCCTCCTCGACGTGCTTCATGCCGATCGCGTGCTCGGTCAGGCCCGGGATCGCGAAGGTGCGGGTCACCGCGCCCGCGGTCACGACGATGATGTCGTATTCCAGCGGGTAGGAGTCGCCCACCGCCGGGCGCACGGTAACGGTCTTGTGCGCGTGGTCGATCCTGGTGACCCGCCCGGCGATGAGCTGCGTCTTCTTCAGGTGCCGGCGCAGCGAGACGGCAGCGTGCCGCGCCTCGACCGATCCGGCCACCACCTCGGGCAGGAACGGCTGATAGGTCATGTACGGCCGGGGGTCGACGACGATCACGCGCGCCTCGCCCCGGCGGAGCTTCTTCTGCAGTTTCCAGGCCGTGTAGAAGCCAGCGTACCCACCGCCGACGATCAGGATCGTCCGCACCATCGTCCCCTGTCTCTCGCTGCCGCCAGCTATGACAACGCAGGCGCCTATTTTGTGACAGCTCCCCACGACCGGGCGACTTGACCACGGTGGCTACCGTTCGTCGTTGATGAGCGGTCTGCGGGTGGCGGTGGCCGGGGCCGGCCTGGGCGGGCTGTGCCTTGCACAGGGGCTCGTGCGGGCGGGTGTCGACGCCCAGGTCTACGAGCGGGACGCCGCGCCCGACGCCCGCCGGCAGGGCTATCGGCTGCACATGGACTCACGCGCCGGTCTTGCGCTCGAGCGCTGCCTGCCACCGGAGCTGTTCCGGCTGTTCCTCGCCACGACGGGCCGGCCAGGCACGAAGTTCACCGTGCTCTCCGCCCGGCTTCGCGTCCTGCACGAGACGCACGGCAACCCCGGACGCGACCTGGACGACCCGGCGACGCTCAGCACGTCGGCCGACCGCGGCATCCTTCGCGAGATCCTCGGCATCGGGCTCGAGGACCGGATTCACGCCGGCCGCGAGGTCGCAGGATACGAGCAGGACCCGGACGGGGTGACGCTGCGGTTCGCGGACGGCTCGACCGGCCGCGCCGACGTGCTCGTCGGCGCCGACGGCGTGAACTCGGCGGTCCGCCGCACGCTGCTGCCCGGCGCGTCGATCGTGGACACCGGCGCGCGGGTCATCTACGGCAGGACACCGCTCGGCGACGCGGTGCGGCAGCTCGTCCCGCCCGCCATGTACGAGGGGTTTACCGCAGTCGTCGGCGGCCACGTCGGCCTGGCGGCCGGGATGGTCGAGTTCCGCTCGCGTCCTGCGCAGGCCGCCGCCGCGATCGCGCCGGGAGCGCGGCTGAGCCCTGTCGGCGACTACCTGATGTGGGGCGTGTCCGCACAGCGCGACCGGTTCCCGGCCACCGACGCACAGCTGACCGGGATGGACGCGGCAGCGCTGCACGCCGTCGCGTGCGCGGCGATCCGGTCGTGGCACCCCGACCTGCGCACCCTGCTCGCCAGGGCCGCCGTCGACGAGACGTTTTACATCCGGGTCCGCAGCTCCGAACGCGTTGCGGCGTGGACGCCCGGCCGGGTGACCCTCCTCGGCGACGCGATCCACGCCATGAGCCCGGCCCGCGGCTCCGGCGCGAACACGGCGCTGCTGGACGCGGCGAACCTGTGCGCCGCGATCACCGGAGGCGGCGACGTCGTCACGGCGATCGGCGCGTACGAGGAACGGATGCGCACCTACGGCTTCGCGGCGGTCGAGGCGTCGCGGCAGGCGGAGATGCAGACCGCCCGCCGGGGTAGCCCGCTGTGGCTGCGGATTCTCAATCACCTGCGGTAGGGAAACGCGCACTTCACCCTCTGGTGCCGCCAGCTTCCGGACCGCCGGGCGTCGACGAACCGCTTCGGACGTTAGCCAGCGGTCGGATCGGGTAGCGCGGAACGCCGCGTTCATACCGCGGCTCGACGTTTGAGCGATCGTCCGTGGGGGTTCGGATTGACCAGTACCAGTGTGGAGCCGGAGCCGGTCGTTGCGCCGCAGCCGGCTCGTCGTCGATGGCTGTGGGTGGCCGTGGCTGTGGTGGCCACCTTGCTGGCCATCACCGGATTCGTCGCGTTCAGGCTCAGCCGCCCGGTGCCGGCGCTGCGGATCGCGCAGACCGTTCCGCAGATGTACGAAATTCCCGGCGCCGCGCCCGTGCTGCCGTGGCCGCAGGCCGGTCAGGCAGCGCTGGAGATCGACGGGCTCGGCCGGCTGGGCACCTCCGGCGGTGCAAAACCCGTGCCGATCGCCAGCGTGGCCAAGGTGATGACGGCGTACGTCGTCCTGCAGCACCATCCCATGCGCGTGGATGAGAACGGCCCCACGCTGACCGTCTCGGCCGAGGAGGCCGCCGCCTACCCGTCCCAGCTCGCCTCCGGGCAGTCGCTGATCCCGGTTGCGGCCGGCGAGACATTCACCGTGCGGCAAGCCCTCCAGGCCCTGCTGCTGCCCTCGGCCAACAACATCGCCCACATCCTCGCCCGGTGGGACGCCGGCAGCAGCGCCGCGTTTGCGACCGAGATGAACCAGACCGCGGCGCAGCTAGGGATGGCGAACACCCACTACACCGACCCGGCCGGGCTCGACCCGGCCACCGTCAGCACCGCCGCCGACCAGGTCATCCTGGCCCGCGCGGCAATGCGGGTGCCGGTACTGGCCCAGATCGTGGCGATGCCGCAAGCGACGCTCCCCGACGTCGGGCTGGTCCGGAACGTCAACACACAGCTCGGCAAGGACGGGATCGTCGGCATCAAGACCGGCTCCACCGATCAGTCCGGCGGCTGCCTGCTCTTCGCGGCCGAGATCACCGTCGAAGGGCAGCGGCTCAGGGTCCTCGGCGCGGTGTTCGGAGCCGGCCCGAACATGGCCGACGCCTTCGACGCCAGCCGTCGCCTGATCCAGGCCGCGACCGGCCTGCTGCACAAGTACCAGGTCGTGCGCGCCGGCCAGGTCGTGGCGACCGTCCGGGGACTCCGGGACAGGACCACATCCCTGGCCCCAGCCGGCGACGTGAACGTGCTCGGCTGGCCCGGCTTGACCTACCGGATCGAAATTCCGGCCACCGTGCCGACCCGCCTCGCAGTGGGAGCGGGTGCCGGCGCACTCAAGCTCACCACCTCGGACACGACCGTCACCGCCGCGCTGCAGGCCACCCAGGCGCTCAAGCCACCCAGCCGGTGGGAGCGAGTCGTGTACCGAAGGTGAGCAGCCGGGGGTTTGCGCCGCCGCCCCCGGGTAGGAGATCTAGCGAACTCATTGCCAACCGACGGGAGAGCGGTCATGGCTGAGCGGGTGTACGACCAGACCGCGGCCGGGGCCGAAGTTGGCCCGTTGCCGACGCGGCTGGAGTGGCAGCGGGCCGCGGATCGCAACCCGGACGACTTCGACCCGGACGAGGAGGGCCGAGGGCAGATGGTGAACCCGGCCACCGGCCTGGAGTACGGCGAGATCGACAACGCGCCGCGGCTGCAGCGGGCCTGACCGGCCCCCTCCACTGCGAGGGGGCACGTCCGCCCTCAGTCGGGATCGACCGGGAAATCTGCGCCGCGGGCCAGGCCCTCACTCATCCGGATGTCGGCCGTGGCCGCCGCCAGTTCCGCGGTGACCGCCTCGAAGGCGTCGCCGCCAAGGACCAGGCGATGCGGTGGGGGATCCTGGCTCATGGCCCGGAGGACGGCGCGGGCACCGCGGGCCGGGTCTCCGGGCTGGCGGCCGTCCTGGTCGATCATCGTGGCGCGGACACGCTCCAGCAGCGGCGCGTAGGCGGCGACGGGCTCCTGGAGCGGCTCGCCGGCAAAACCCGTGTACGCATGTGTGCGGAACGCCCCGGGCTCGACGGCCAGCACCCGGATACCGAGCTCCGCCACCTCCTCGCGCAGCACGGCGGTGAGGCCCTCGATCGCGTGTTTGGCGGCGGTGTAATAGCCGAACCCGACCACGCCGCGCAGGCCGGCCACCGAGGACATGTTCACGATCCAGCCGGTACCGCGGGCGCGCATCCCCGGCAGCACAGCGCGCGTCACGGTCAGCACGGCGAAGAAGTTCAGCTCGAACAGGTCGCGCACGGCCGCGTCGGGCATTCCCTCGACCGACCCGATCCAGCCACGGCCGGCGTTGTTGACCAGCACGTCGATGCCGCCGAAGCGGGTCTCGGCCGCTGCCACCGCATCCCGGACCGCGTGGGCATCGGTCACGTCGAGGGGCAGGACGAGTACACGATCCCCGAAGGTCTTTGCCCAGCTGTCGAGCGGCTCGGTCCGCCGGGCGGTCAGGACCACCCGGTCCCCGGCCTCGAGCGCCGCCTCGGCGTAGGCCATCCCGAACCCGCCCGGGGTCCCTCCGGTGATGAACCAGGTCCTCACGGCTCGATCACCAGCCCGGCGATCCGCGCGTCCCGCAGCGCGAACCGGAAGTGCAGGTCGACCACGCCACCCGGGAAGTCACCCTCCAGGTGATGCACCACGTCGAAGTTCCGGTCATCCATCCGGTACGCCCCGACGACCTCGGAGGTGTAGGTGTACTCGCTCGCCGCGCGGGACAGCCAGGCGCGGATCTCGTCGGGGCCGCGGTATGTGTGCCCTTCGTCGGTCACGGCCCCGTCGGGCGTGTAGCAGGCGACGGCCGCGTCGAGGTCGCGCGCCTGGTCCGCCGTGAGGTATTCGGTAATGACGGTGGGCAGTTCATCTCGGGCGATTGCGTGCATAGTTCTACCGTCGACCCTCTCGCTGGGAGAGGGTCAAGGGTGTCAGCCCTCGAGAAAGGTGCAGAGTGCGTCGCATGCGTGCGGGCCTGACGATCGGCGAGTTCGCGACGGTCACCCACCTGAGCGTGCGGACCCTGCGGCGCTACCACGAGGCCGGCCTGCTCGAACCGGCGGCGGTCGACCCGCACACCAGCTACCGCTACTACTCCCCGGACCAGATCCCGAACGCTCAGGTGATCCACCGGCTGCGCGAGCTGGACGTACCGCTGGCCGAGGTCAAGGCGATCATCGCCGCCGACGACCCGCGGACCCGCACCGAACTGATCACCGGCCACCTGCGCCGCCTGGAAGAGGCGCTGGACCGCACCCGCGGCGCCGTCGTCGCGCTGCGCCACCTGCTCCGCCCCGACGATCCCGGGCTGCGGATCGAGCTCCGCTCGGTCGCCGTGCGGACGGTGGCGGCCATCACCGCCGACGTACGGCTGACCGACTCCCTGCAGTGGTACGACGGGGCGATGGCCGAGCTCGACGCCGCGTACCCGCCGGCCGAGCGCACCGGCCCGCCGGGCGGCCGCTACGCCAACGAGCTGTTCACCGAGGGCGCCGGCGCCATGACGGTGTACCGCCCGGTCCGCGCACCGCACGGGTCCGGCCGCATCGAGGTTCTCGACCTGCCGGCGACCGAGCTCGCCGTCGCCGTGCACCAGGGCCCGCACGACGACGTGGACGTCACCTACGGCCGGCTCGGCGCCTGGGTGGTCGACCACGCGCTGGCCGTCGCCGGCCCGGTCCACGAGACGTACCTCGTCGGCCCGCGCGACACCGACGATCCGGCCCGATGGAGCACCGAGATCGGCTGGCCGATCTTCCGCCTCACTGCGGGCTGACGGCCCTGCAGGTTCCCGGGACCGGCCGGCGCCACCCGGTCAGCGAGCGGTCCAGCCGCCGTCGATGAGCATGACCTCGCCGGTGATGAGCGACGCGGCCGGCGAGACGAGGAACAGCACCGCCCCCGCCACCTCCATCGGCTCCCCGATGCGGTGCAGCGCCGCGATCCGCTCCACCACGTCGGCCCGGTGCGCCGGATCGGCCAGGTACGCCTCGGTGCCGGGCGTGTGCACGAACGTCGGCGCGACCGCGTTGACGGTGATCCCGTGCGGCCCCCACTCGACGGCGAGGCACCGGGTGAGGTGGGCGATGGCCGCCTTGGTCATGCAGTAGACGGCCTCGCCGGGCAACGCCACCGCGCCCGCCTGCGACCCGACGTTGACGATCCGGCCGTACCGCTGCCGGATCATCACCCGCCCGGCGGCCTGGCTGGCGAAGAACGTCCCCTTGAGGTTGACGGCGAGCGTGGCGTCGAAGTCCGCCTCGGTCACGTCCTCGGCCGGGTTCTCGGGCGCGATCCCGGCGTTGTTGACGAGGATGTCGAGCCGCCCGAAGCGCTCCACCACGGCGTCGACGGCGGCGCCGATCTGCGCGGTCCTGGTCATGTCCATCTGCAGCGGCAGCACCTGCCGGCCCAGCTCGCGGATCTCCGCCGCGAGTCCGGCGTCGGCCTCGACGTCGCGCAGCCCGAGCGCCACATCGGCCCCGGCGTGCGCGAGGGTGAGCGCGATGGCCCGCCCGAGCCCGCGCGCCGCCCCGGTCACCAGCGCGACCCGGCCGGGGACATCGAATCGGGGCACATCGAATCGGGGCACATCAAATCGCGGAAATTCCGTCACGGCGTCAGCCTACGGCGGCGACCCTCTTATCTGTTAAGACTCTGTACGATTAGGCCGCGGGCGATCGATGGATGTCGCGGCATCAGGGAAGGGTCGGTGGCATGGCAGAACAGATCATTGTCGCCTTCGAGGGCGAGGGCTCCGGCGTCGACGACCTGTCCTGGGGCCAGCTGGACCTGTGGATGGCGATGCGGCGCCAGAACTCCTGGCTGCCGATGGGCGGCGCGACGCCGTTGCCCGCCGGCACCACCCTCGCCGACGTCGTGGAGAACCTCCGCTACCTGATGAGCCGCTACCAGACAATGCGGACCCGGCTACGCTTCGACGACGACGGCCGGCCGTCCCAGGTGGTCTCCGGCTCGGGCGAGATCGCGCTGGACGTCGTCGACGCCGGCGACGACGACCCGGCGGAGACCGCCGAGGCGCTGAGCCGGCGGTACCAGGAGACCGACTACGACTTCGTGACGCAGTGGCCCGTGCGCATGGGCGTGGTGCTGCGAGCGGGCCTGCCGACGCACCTGGTCATCATCCTGTGCCACCTGGTCACCGACGGATCGGGCGCCGCGCTGATGATCGCCGAGCTCGACGCCCGGGTGACCGCGCCGATCAAGGGGATGCAGCCGCTGGAGCAGGCCCGGTGGCAGCGTTCGCCGGCCGGTGTCCGACAGAACGAGGCGGCGCTGCGCTATTGGGAACGGCTGCTGCGGACCATCCCGGTCCGCCGGTTCGCCGGTTCGGACGACCCGCGCCAGCCACGCCATTGGCGGGGCGAGTTCAGGTCCCTGGCACTGCACCTGGCGACGCAGGCGATCGCCGACCGGGCCGGCATGGACGCCTCGCCGGTGCTGATGGCCGTCTACGGGGTGGCGCTGCACCGGATGACCGGCATCAATCCGGTGGTGTTCCGCCCCACGGTGAACAACCGCTTCCGCGCCGGACTCGCCGACGTGGTGTGCACCGTCGCCGAAAGCGGCCTGTGCGCGCTGGACGTTGCCGGGGCGCCCTTCCCGGAGGTCCTGACGCGGACCCGCCGGGCGGCGATGACGGCCTACAAGCACGCCTATTTCCATCCGGTACACCTGGACGACCTGATTGCGAGCGTCGCCCGCGACCGAGGCCCGGACTTCGACATCGCCTGCTTCTACAACGACCGCCGCATCAACACACGCGCGGCCTCGAGCGGCCCGGCTGCGACCCCGGAGCAGATTCGCGAGGCGCTCTCCGGCAGCCAGACCACGTTCCGCTGGACGATCCGGCAGGATGATCCCTTCGAGCGGCTGTTCGTCCACATCGACGACGTACCGGACACCATGCAGATCACCTTGTTCATGGACACCCATTTCGTCTCGCCCGGCGACGCGGAGGCGTTGCTGTACGGGATGGAAGAGGTCGCCGTCGAGGCCGCGCTCGACCTGGTACCGCATCCGAGCTGAACGGCTCCCGGCCATACAAGCGGTACCTGTGCGACGTGTCCTGGGCGAAAATGATGCGGTGATCGACCTCGACGTCTCCGGCCCGGTCGGGCCGGCGCCGGTGCAGGCGCCGCCGTCACGCCGGCGCTGGTGGCTGCTGGGGTTGCTCGTCGTGCTGCTGCTGCCCGGTGACGGTCCGGCCGTGCCGCCGGCCCCGTCGGTGGTGCTGGAGGGCGACGGGATCGGCGACATGCGCGCCGACGGCGACGCGCTGTTCCTGCTGATGCGCACGGCCGTGGCGGCGTACCGGATGCCGGGCGGCGCCCGCCGCTGGAGCGTCCCGGTCGAGCCCGGCGCGCAGCTGCTGGCTGCGTCGCAGGGCCGGGTGGTGCTGTCCGTCGTGGAGCCGGCGACCGGCACGGCCTCGCTCGTCGGCCTCGACGCCGCCACGGGCGCCCAGGTCTGGCGGCGCGACGGGTACGTGCCGTCGCTCCCGTCCGGCGACGGCCCGCCGGCGGTGCTGATCGCCCGCGCGGACAGCGCGATCGACGGGCGCCTGCTCGGCCTCGACATCGGCACGGGCGCGGTGCGCTGGGAGCTCGGCACGCCCGCGGTGCGCCGCGTGCTGACGGACAACGGCCGGCCCGAGATCGCCGACCTCGACCCGGGCGGCACGCTGCTCATCCGCGACGCCGGCTCGGCCGCGGTCGTGCGTACGGTCGCGCTGTCCGACCTCGGCACGGTCGACGGCTTCGACATCTCCGGCGACCGGCTGCTGGTGTACCGCTTCGAGCGCACCACGCTGCTGGACACTGCCGTGTTCGACCTGACGACGGGCCGTCGCCTGTGGCAGCACACCGACATGGCGGCGGCCGGCGGCCTGTGGTGGTGCGGGACCGTGCTGTGCACCGGCAGCGTCGGGCGGACCACGGTGGTGGACCCCGACACCGGCGACGAGCGGTGGAGCGTCTCGGGCTGGACGCACCTCGGCCCCTTCGACGCGGGCCACATGTGGGCGACCGAGCCCACCCCGAACGCCGCCGATCCGTCGCTCGGCGCCGTCGTGCTGGACGCCGCGACGGGCCGGGTCGTGCGCCGCTTCGGCGCGTGGGACGTCGTGGCGGCGCTGCCGGGCCGCGCCGCCCTGGTCACCGACCGCAACCCCGGGGGCTCGCTGGTGGGCCGCCTCGACCTCGCCACGGGCGCGGTGACGGTGCTGGGCCGCGCGGAGCACTGGCCGGCCCCGCCGCAGTGCCTCGCCACCGCCAGGCTGGTGGCCTGCCATCGCGAGCGGGTGTCGGTGTGGCTGCTGTGAGCGGTAGGAGGGCCGGGGCCGCCGGCGGCGGCGCTCCGGCCCTCCTGCGGATCATCGGGTGGTGTAGCGGATGACGTCGGTGCGCATCACGTCGCCCGACGCCTTCACTGCCATGAAGGTGTGCTGCCCGTTGCTGAGCCCCGAGACACTGAACACCGGCTGCTGTGTCACGCGCGCGTCGGTGCGGGTGTCGACGCGCCCGGCGAGTCTGCCGTCGATGTAGATGTCGACGAGCCCCTGGTCGGGTGCGGTGGCGGTGATCCAGTCGACGCCGGTACCCCGGAACGTGTACGAGACCGAGTCGCCGTTGTGGGTCGTGGCGTGCACGTCGTCCAGATAGTCACCCCGGAACGCGAAGTCCAGCTGCGCCGTGCCGAGCGGAAGACCGGCGAGGTACGCCGAGCGCAGGGTCACGGTCGACCCCGACAGCGTGTAGTCGCTGCCCTGCTTGAGGGCCGTGCCGCCGCGCGAGACGCCGATGAACTCGCTGCCGGTGCGCAGGACCTTCACCTGCACGTCCGCCGGCGCCTTCTTGTCGAACGACGCCGCCGGCGGGTCGATGAGACTCGGCTGCAGCACGTCGATCCGGTCGAGCAGCATGAAGGCGCCGGACTTCTTGACGGCCTTGAGCGTGTGGCTGCCGTTGGGCAGGTCGTTCACCGTGAAGACGGTCTGCTGCGCGAGGCGAGGCTGCCCCGGGTCGCGTCCCGTGTTCACGGTCTTCACGAGCTGGTCGTCGATGTAGATGTCGACGTTGCCCTGTGACGTGTCCATCTCGGTGAGGTACGAGACGCCCGTGCCCTGGAAGGTGTACTGGAACGAGTCGCCGTCGCGCTCGGTGTAGTGCACGCCGTCGCCGTAGTCGCCGAGCCCGCGGCCGGTGCTTTGCGACCACGATCCCACGTACGCGACGCCCGGGTCGGTGTCGTCGTGGGTGATCGTGCGGAACGGGCCGGTCGTCGACGGGGGAGCGGGCGTGCCGGTGTCGGTGACGTTCATGGTGAGCGGCTGCGAGGTGGCGGCGACCTCGTTCCCGCCGTTGCGGGTCCAGTCGCCGCCGTAGCCGACGCGCAGGGCGTCGTCGTTGACGGCGACGGCAGCGCCGGCCTGCGGCGTCACCTTGAGCAGGCGCACGCCGTGGATCGGTACACCTGAGGCCGTGAATCCGGTGGGGAAGCGGCCGAGGTCCTTGCGGGCCCACAGGTCGCGCACGGTGGCGGCACCGGTCAGGCCGAGGTCCGACCAGTTCGCGGTGATGTCCTTCTCGGTACGGCCGAGGTTGAACAGCGCGACGGTGTAGCTGCCGTCGGCGTTGAGCGCGTACCAAACCTGCTGTTGCGTCGTTGTGGAGACCGGGCGCGCCGGGGTCCCGGCCTGGTCGACCGCGATCGCCTCGGGGTTGGTGAGCAGGCTGAGCCCGTAGGAGTCGAGGTTCGTCAGGTCGTTGCCGAGGTACAGCGGCGCGGCGGAGATCGCCCACAGCGTCATCGCGGTCTGCCGCTCGTCGCGGGTCAGGCCGTCCATGGTGCCGTTGCCGACGTCGAGCGAGTCGAGGTCGTTCCACCCGCCGTTGCCGCCGTTGCGCCACCAGGAAGCCACGTCCGGGAAGAGCCGGGCGATGTTGTCCCACTTCGTGAGCGCGTCGTTGGCGCAGTAGCACTCGACGTCCCACTCGACGCGCCAGCCGTTCGCCTTGGACCGCCAGTAGTCGGCGTACTTCGGGTCGACCGCCCACGACAGCTCGAACCAGATCTTGTGCGCCTTGAGCGCCGCGGACCAGGCGGCGACGTCGTCGCGGGCGTCGAGCGACAGGTCGCTCACCCCGGAGCCGGGGGTGACGCTGTCGAACTTGACGAAGTTGACGCCCCACTGGGCGAAGAGGTCGACGATCGAGTCGATGTACCGCTGCGAGCACGGGTTCGAGAAGTCGATCTTGTAGCCGATGTGCCAGTAGTCGGAGGGTCGCGGCGGCTGCGCGACGATGTCGTGCGTCGTGCAGCCGGGGGCGCCGGCGATCGGCAGGCTCGCGTTGTACACGTCCGGGGAGATGCCGGGGATCATGTAGAGCCCGAACTTCTGGCCGTTTGCGTGGACGTGGTCGATGACCTTCTGCAGGCCTTGCGGGTAGAGCGTGGCACTGGGCTTCGGCCGGCCGTTGGCGTCGACCCCGTCGTTCCATCCGGCATCGACGTTGATGTGGTCGTAGCCGTACTGCTGCAGCTTGGCGTGCATCGCGTCGGACTGCTTGATGAGCTGGTCACCCGTGATCCACTTCGAGTTGCCGGAGTAGACCTGCATGCTGTAGCTGCTCCAACCCATGTACGGCCGCACGGCCCAGGGGTCGGCGCTCGAGGCGGCCGGCGCCTTGGGCGTCGCGGTGAGCGGATCGGATGGGGGCGCGACGGCGGGCAGGGCGCCGGGCGCCGCGGCGGGCGGTGCACTCAGCTTCCGGTCGTATCCGGCGGCGGCCTGCGCCGGATGGGCGCTCGCGCCCAGGAGCGTGAGCAGCGCGGCGGCCAGGACGGCGGCGGCGGAACGGGTTCGGCTCCTGCGTGGGGGCTGGGGTCGGTCGGCCTGCATGGCGGTGCGTAGCGGTGACCTCACAGTCACACCTCTCGATTGGGGGCGGGGTGGTGCCGGGCCACGGCGGGCCGGCGCGATCGAGTCGATGCCGGTCTGCGGCAACCTAGCCGGAACGTAGAAGCAATAATTAACTTCGTCAAGTATTGATTTCGCCGGGCGGGCGGACCTACGCTCGGCGGCACCCGTCACCACCGACCGGCACCCGGCGGCACCCGCCGGCGCCGCCGAATCGCCGAACCGAGGACGACGATGCCTGCCGTGCTGTTCGATCCCGATCACCGCCCGGCATGACCGGCGACTTACCACCCGACGAGCGGGTCCTGGCCGCGAACCGCCACCGCCAGATCCTGCAGCTGCTCGCCGAACACGAGTACGTGACCATCGGCCAGATCCGTGACGCCACCGGCGCGTCGAACTCCACGGTGAGCCGCGATCTCAGCTTCCTCGCCGGCGCCGGCGCCATCCACCGCATCAGGGGCGGCGCGACCCGGCCGGCCGGAACGCGCGATGCGCTGGACGAACTCCGCGCGCACCTCGCCGGATTGTCCCGCCCGCTCAGGCACGGGGACCTCGATGCGGTTCAGGCCATCCTCCGGCAGGCGCTCGCGGTCTGCGATCGTGTGCGCCTGCGGCAATCGGCGGGGTCCGCCCGGTGACGCCCGGATAGCGCCTCCGCCCGGGCATGGCGGCGGCCGGGCCGAGGCGAACCTCGACCCGGACGCTGCAGGCATCGAGCTATGTCGAAGGTGCGAGTGGTATCCGAGACCTGGGCGCGAGTTCGGTCAGATCCGGTCCGAAGTGGACTTCCTCGCCCGCGTCGACAGCCACCTCGACGGTTCGCCGGCCATCGCGGATCACGGCCGTCCGGGTGCCGGTCAGGTGACTGCCGCGGACCGTCAACGACGTGAGGCGGCCCTGCTGCCAGGCGAGGTCGACGCTCCACCCGCCGCGGCACCGCACGCCCCGGGCGGAGCCTTCGGGCCATTGCGCGGGGATGGCCGGGAGCAGGCGGATGACGCCGCCGTGGCTGTGCACCACCAGCTCCAGGATCGCCGCCATGAGTCCGTAGTTGCCGTCGATCTGGAACGGTGGGTGGGTGCTGAAGAGGTTCGGCAGCAGGCCGCCCCACCGCGAGCCGTCGACCGGCGCGTCGGTCGTGGAGTCGCCGCCGAACGGGCGGGTCGCCTCCAGGAAGAGGCCCCGGGCCGTCCGGGCGTCGCCAAGCCGGGCTCGGAGTGCGATCTTCCAGGCCCAGGACCATCCCATCGCGCCGGGACCCCGGGAGTCGAGGAGCCGTGCGGCGGCCGCGGCGAGGTCCGGCGTCTGCTCCGGGTCGATCTGGCCGAGGGGGTAGACGGCCACCATCTGGGACATGTGCCGGTGGGCGGGGTCCTGTTCCGGGTGGTCGTCGACCCATTCCTGCAGCCGGCCGTCGCCGGTGACCGCCGGTGGGCGCAGCCGTGGCAGCGCGTCGCGGATCTCCCGGCAGATCGGATCGTCGTGCGCCCCAAGGCGTTCGGCCGCGTCGAGGCAGCGCGTGAACAGGGCACGGATCAGCGCGATGTCCATCGCGGTGGAGTACGACAGGGATTCCGGGGTGCCGTGGCGGGAGATGAAGGCGTTCTCCGGCGACGTGGAGGGAATCGTGTCCAACCAGCCCGCTGCGCCGTCGACCAGCCAGTCCAGGCAGAACTCGGCGCAGCCGCGCATCAGCGGCCAGCCCCGGTCGCGCAGGAAGTCCATGTCCTGGGTGAAGTCGAAGTGCTCCCAGACGTGCTGGGTCAGCCAGACGCCGCCCATCATCCAGATCGCCCACGAGGGGTTGCCGTGTCCCATCCCCACGGGCAGGGCCCAGGCCCACATGTCGGTGTTGTGGTGTGCCACCCAGCCCCGGGTGCCGTAGAGGTCCCGGCTCACCTGGCGGCCCGTCACCGCGAGCCGGTCGATGAGCTCGAACAGGGGCTCGTGGCATTCGCTCAGCCCGGCGGGCTCGGCGCCCCAGTAGTTCATCTCCGTGTTGATGTTGAGCGTGTAGTTCGACGACCACGCGGGGCGCAGATCGGCGTTCCACAGGCCCTGAAGGTTGGCCGGCGGGCCGCCGCCCGGGCGGGACGCCGACGCGAGCAGGTAACGGCCCAGCTGGAACATGACCGTCGCGACGAGGCGGTCGTCGATGCCGGCCAGGACGTCCCGGGCGACATCGACCGTGCCCGCGCGGCGGTCGCCGATCGCGAGACGCGTGGCGCCGAGCAGGTTGCGCAGGTCCGTCTCGTGCGCGTGGAGCAGCTCGTCGGCGCCGGCGCTGCGAGCCGCTGCGGCACGATGCGCCGCGTCGTCCTGGTGCTGCTTCCTGCTGCCGGGTGACGTCGCCGGTCCTCGCCGGGCCCAGAAGTCGCCCGCGCTGGTGGCACTCGCCAGGGTCACGAGGGCCCGCGTCATGCCCCGGACGGACCAGGTGTCCCCGGCGACGACCACCGTGCCGTCGGTGTCGATCCGGACCGCGGCCGCGGCGAACGGGTCGTAGCCGTCGGTCCGTTGTCCGGCGTACCGCAGCGGCTCGGCGACACCCTCCTCGTGCCGCGGCGCGCCGTCGATGGGCACTTCGACGCCCACGACAATCCCCGCGTGGTCCGTCGTGCGGTGCACAACCCGCAGGAGGGAGGACAGCTCGAGGCTCATGTCCACGGTGCCGCCGTCGACCGTGACCGAGACGCACAGCGCCTGCGCCGGCCGGCTCGCCCAGGTGCGTCGCTCGACGGTGCGCCCGGCACCCAGGTCGATCGTCTCGCCGACCACGCCGGTGTCGAGGTTCAGCGTGCGGCCCCGGTACGTCGCCTCCGGGCCGGCGGCCAACGACATCCACAGGTCCAGGAACGGCAGGTACTCCTGGCTGTAGCGGCCCTCGAACGACATCAGCAGCGCCTCGGCCCGGCGGTAGTCCTCCTCGCGGATGGCCCGTCGCACCTCGGCGAGGCGCTGCGGGCCCGCGCCCGATGCGAGGACCTCGGCCAGCCCGGCCGCCGGGCCGTCCGGCGTCCCGGACCAGACCGTCGAGTCGTTGACCTGAAAACGGCTTCGGTGCACGCCGCCGAACACCATGGCACCGAGCCGGCCGTTGCCGACCGGTATCGCCTCGAACCAGGTCGACGCCGGCTGCGGCCATGCCAGTACGAGGTCGCCGGCCGTGCCGCCGACGCGTCCGTGATCTGCATCCATCGTCATGCTCTCCCGATCAGCCGGCCAACAGGCTGCGCAGCCAGCGCAACTGGATCGGCGCCTGGAACGTCGCGCCGCCCTCGTGCCCGTTGTACGGCCAGACCGTGATCTCCTTCGGACCGGCGTAGTGGTTGTACGCGGCGAACACCGTGGACGGTGGGCAGACCGCGTCCATCAGCGCCACCGAGTACAGCGCCGGTGCGGTAGCCCGCGCCGCGAGGTGCACGCCGTCGAAGTAGCCCAGCGTGTCGAAGACCTGCTCGATCCGGTCCCGGTTCGTCGCACAGAAGACGGCCAGTTCCTGGTACGGGTACGCGTCGGTGATCTCGCTGGCCCGCCGGAAATGGGTGAGGAACGGCACGTCGATGAGGGCGGCCCGGACCCGGGGGTGCAGGCCGGCCACCGCCTGCGCGATGCCGCCGCCCTGGCTGGCGCCGGCGACGATGATCCGGTCGGCGTCCACGTCCGGGTGGGTGGCGGCCGCGTCCACCGCCCGTACCGCGTCGGTGAAGAGCCGTCGGTAGTAGTACTGCTCGGGGTTCAGCACGCCGCGGGTGAGCAGGCCGGTGTGCTGCGGCGTGTCGCCGCCCGGCAGGTCGGGGGTGTCGCCGTCGCCCTGGCCGCGGGAGTCCACCACGAGCACCGCATACCCGGCCGCCGGCCACAACAGCCACTCGTGCGGGCGGCCCCGGCCGCCGCCGTAGCCGATGAACTGCACGATGCACGGCAGCGGCCCGGATGCGGCCGCGGGCGTGAGGAACCAGCCCGCCACCCGCTCTCCGCCGTAGCCGCTGAACCGCACATCGTGGACGTGCACCCCGGACAGCAGTGCGTCGTACGGGGTGAACTGCGGCGCCAGGTCGTGCTTCGCCGCGTCGGACAGCGTCGCGTGCCAGAACTCGTCGAAGTCGTCCGGCTCGACGCGTTGCGGGCGGTACTCGCGCAGCTGGTCGAGGGGTAGGTCGAACAGGGCCATGGCGGTGCCTTTCTGGATCGTGCCGGCTCAGCTCAGCCGCTGCAGGCGGACGAGTGCGCTGGCGTGGTCGCCCGGGGGCAGGTCGAGGGGCAGGCCGGAGTGCAGCAGCACGGCGCCGGGATAGGTCGCCCCGGTGTCCCGGTTGCGGTACACCGCGTCGGGTCGCACCGCGGCGAGGCGTAAGGGGGCGGGCCCGTGGCCGAACGGGCGGGCGGGGCACCAGGCGAGGACGACGTGCTCGTCCCCGTGGGTGTATTCGACCGCGGTGAGCGTGCCGTCGCCGCGCAGCCGGTACGGCGTGCCGTGCTGGATCACCGCCCGGGCGTCCTTGTACGCGGCGACCAGCTCGGCGGCCTCCTTCAGTTCGTCCTCGGTCCATGCGGTGAGGTCGCCGCCGATGCCCAGGGCGCCGGCCATGGCGACGTGGAAGCGGAACCGCAGCGGGGTGCGCCGCGCGGTGGCCGGGTTCGGGCTGTCGGTGACCCAGGCGCCCATGACCTGCGCCGGGTAGAGCTGGCTGAATCCGTGCTGGATGCCGATGCGGTCGACGGGGTCGGTGTTGTCCGATGTCCACACCTGGTCGGTGCGGGTCAGGATGCCCAGGTCCGCCCGGCCGCCGCCGCCGGCGCACGCCTCGATGCGCAGCCCCGGGTGGTCGGCCCGCAACCGGTCCATGATCCGGTAGACGGCCCGGGTGTGCTCGATCCACAGCCGGTCGGGATCGGCGTGGCCGGGCCATCCGGCCTCGGTGAACGGGCGGTTGGCGTCCCACTTGAGGAAGTCGATGTCGTGCTCGGTCACCAGCCGGTCGAGCCACGCGTGGGTCCACTGGGCGGCGTCGGGCCGAGCCAGGTTGAGCACGAGCTGGTGGCGCATCTCGGTGCGGTCGCGGTTGGCCATGTGCAGCACCCAGTCCGGGTGTGCCCGGTAGAGGTCGCTGTCGGGGTTGACCATCTCCGGCTCGACCCACAACCCGAAGCGCATGCCGAGCCGGCGCACCTCCGCGGCGAGCGGGCCCAGCCCGGTGGGGAAGCGGACCTGGTTGGGCACCCAGTCCCCGAGACCGGCCCGGTCGCTGCTGCGGTCGCCGAACCAGCCGTCGTCGGTCACGAACAGCTCGACGCCGAGGGCGGCGGCGCGCGCCGCGAGGGCCATCTGCCCGGCCTCGTCGACGTTGAAGCCGGTCGCCTCCCACGAGTTGTAGAGCACGGGCCGGGTCTCGTCGGGATGGGACAGCACGTGCCGGCGGACGTATGCGTGCCAGGCACGGCTGGCCGCACCGAACCCGCCCGCGGTGTAGTGGCCGGCGAACACCGGGGTGTCCAGCGCCTCGCCGGGCGCGAGTGACCAGCTCAGTCCCTCGTGGCCGAAGCCGCCGGTCCAGGTGGTCCGGCCGAACGGGTCGCGGTGCAGGGTGATCCGCCAGCTGCCGCTCCAGGCGAGCGCGGTGCTCCAGACCTCGCCGTGTTCCTCGCCGGCGGTGCCGTCGTCGACGGCCAGCCAGGGATTGGCGTGGTGGCTGGTGATGCCGCGCCGGCTGGTCAGGACCGTCTCGGCAACGGGTACCTCGGTGCGCCGGAGCTGGAACTCGCTGTTCCAGCCGCCGGTGAGGTGGCTCATCCGGTACGCCGGGCGGTGCGGAACCGCCCAGGCGGCGGAGTCGCAGCGCAGGATCGTGACCGCAGCCCCGTCCTCGGGGTTCTCGATGGTCGTCCACCGCTCGATCACGTCGCTGCCGTCGTGCATCCGGTAGTGCAGGGTCGCACGCAGCGGATAGTGCCGGTCGTGCAGGTGGATGCGCAGGTGGCCGCCGTCGGCGTCGTGGCCGGCGTAGCGCCATTCGATCGCCCGGGTGCCGTCGGCGAAGCGCACGAGCAGGCTGGGCGGCCCGAACCGGGCGCCGCCCTCCACCGCCAGCTCGTCGACGCCGGCCACGGCCTCGAAACTGCTCGCCGCCGGTGAGGTGCGCTCGGCCACCTCCGTGGCCTGGGCGAGGGTCAGCGCGGCACCCCAGTGGACATGGCGCACGCTGTCGTCCGCGGCGAGCCGGACGGCATACGACGTGGTCGGGCCGCGCAGCAGCCACAGGCGGTGAGCGGGGTCGAACAGCACGGGGGCATCAGGTCCTCGGTTCGGCGCGGGCGGCCGCAGGCCGCTGAGTGCCGATGAGCGTAGGACCGCCCCCGAGGCAATTCAATACTTGACGAAGTTAATTATGCCTCCTACGTTTCGCCTATGTTTCCAGAGACCGGTACGGCTTCGCTCGCCGCGGCCCCGGCGGCAACCGCGGTGTTCACGGCGGTGCTGACCGAGGGCCCGCTGAGCCGGGTCACCCTTGCACGCCGGCTCGGGCTGTCCTCCGCCGCCGTCACCAAGGCCGCCCGGCCGCTCATCGACATGGGCTACCTGTACGAGTTGGCCGCGACGGAGCGGACCAGTGCGGGCGCCGGACGCCCGGCCAGTCCGCTGGCCGTCCAGGCGGACCGCGAGTTCTTCGTCGGGGTGAAGATCACCGCCGACGAGCTGATCGGCGTGGTCTGCGATCTCTGCGCGGACGTGCGGGCCACCGCCCGCCGGCCGCTGAGCGATCCGAGCGTCGAGGCCGTCCTCACCGAACTCGGCCGGCTCGTCGACGGGCTGCTCGACGGGCCCGGCGACTACCGGTCACGCACCCGCCGGCTGGGGCTCGCCGTCTCCGGCGACGTGGACCGCACCACCGGCCAGGTCCGGTACTCGCCGTTCCTGCACTGGCGCAACGTACCCCTGAGCCAGCAGGCGGCCCGTACAACCGGGCTCACCGTCACGGTGGAGAACGACGTCAAGGCCCTGACCGCCGCCGAACACTGGTTCGGCGAGGGCGTTGGCGCCGAATCCTTCGCCCTCGTCACCGTGGGCACCGGCATCGGCTGCGGCCTGGTCGTCAACGGCCGGCTGGTCTCCGGCTCACACGGTGTGGCCGGCGAGATCGGCCACATCGCCGTCGACGCCAGCGGCCCGGACTGCCACTGCGGCGGTCGCGGCTGCGTCGAGGCCATCGCCGGCACGGAGGCCATCGTCCGGCAGGCCCGGGACCGCTCCGGCCGGCCGGAGCTCACCATCGACGACGCGGTGGCCCTGGCGCGCGCCGGCGACGAGCGGGTCGGCGCGGTCTTCGCCCGCGCCGGCAGCGCGATCGGCTCCGGGATCGCGGCCGTCGCGAACCTCGTCGGTCCCGCCCGCATCGTCGTGTCCGGCGAGGGTCTGGCCGCCTACGACCTGTTCGAGGCGCACATCCGCGCCGGCTTCGAACGCCAGGCATTCGGCGCCGCCGTCGACTGTCCCCTGTCCATCCGTCCGCTGCCCTTCGAGGAGTGGGCCCGCGGAGCGGCCGCGGTGAGTATCCAGTCGCTCGTCGTTGCCTGACCCGCCGGCGCCACCTCTGCGCCCCAGCACCAGGAGGTGTGACAGTGAGGTCACCGTTACGTACGACCGGGCAGCCCGACGAAGCACCGCCAGGCCCGCAGGCCGAGACGGCGATGGCCGGTCAGCGCCCGAACCCGCCGGCCGGCGCGACCGAGCCGCCGGCCAGTTCCGGCGGGCGCCGCAACGCCGCCCCGTACCGCCGGCGCAGCCGCTGGGCCGAGGCGCAGCGGTCCTGGCGCAGGCATTGGCAGCTCTACCTGCTGGTGATCGTGCCGGTGGCGTACTTCGTCATCTTCAAGTACATCCCGATCAGCAACGCCGTGATCGCGTTCAAGGACTACAACGTCATCCAGGGACCCTGGGGCAGCGACTGGGTCGGGTTCAAGAACTTCGAGCTGTTCTTCAGCAACCCGGTCTTCGGCACGCTGCTGAAGAACACCTTCATCCTGGCGTTCTACCTTGTGCTGGCGAGCTTCCCGATCCCGATCCTCCTGGCGATCGGGCTGAATGAGATCCGCGACGGCTGGTTCAAGCGCACGGTGCAGATGGTCACCTACGCGCCCTACTTCATCTCCACCGTCGTGGTGGTCTCGATGACGATCCTCGTGCTGTCGCCACGGATCGGCATCGTGAACGACGGGCTCGGCCTGCTCGGGATCCCGCCGGTGGACTTCCTCGGCGATCCGAGCTACTTCCGGCACATCTATGTCTGGTCCGACGTGTGGCAGACGGCGGGGTATTCGGCCGTCATCTACATGGCCGCTCTGGCCGGCATCGACCCGGCGCTGCACGAGGCGGCCAAGATCGACGGTGCCAGCCGGCTGCAGCGGATCCGCAACGTCGACCTGCCGGGCATCATGCCCACCGCGGTGATCATCCTGGTGCTCGGCGTCGGCAACATGATGGCGATCGGGTTCGAGAAGGCATACCTGCTGCAGAACTACCTGAACCTGGCGCAGTCGGAGATCATCCCGACCTACGTCTACAAGACCGGCCTGATCAATGCGGACTTCAGCATGGCGACCGCCGTCGGCCTGTTCAACTCGGTGGTCAACCTCTGCCTGCTGCTGTTCGTCAACTTCGCCGCCAAGCGGATCACCGGGAAGGGACTGTGGGGATGAGCACGCTGACGACATCGGACGTGTCGACGCCGCGGCGCAAGCCGGCCGCCGTGAAGAAGGTCCGCGAGCCCTTCCGGGACCGCGTGTTCCTGGTCGTCGTCACGATCATGCTGGCAGTCCTGCTGGCGCTGGTGCTGCTGCCCCTGATCTACATCGTCGCCAGTTCGTTCAGCAGCGCGAGCGCCGTCTCCGCGGGCCGGGTGACCTTCTGGCCGGTGGAGTTCTCGCTGCGCGCCTATGAAGAGGCCCTGACGAACCCGCAGCTCCTGCGCGGGTACTACAACTCGCTGATCTACGCCACCGCGGGCACCCTGATCAGCGTCACGCTGACCGTGGCCATCGCCTACCCGTTGTCGCGCAAGACGTTCTTCGGGCGCAACGTGCTGATGACCGGCCTGATCTTCACCATGCTGTTCTCGGGCGGCGTGATCCCGACGTACCTGGTGATCCAGGACCTCGGCATGCTGAACACCCGCTGGGCGCTGCTGATCCCCAACGCGATCGGCGTCTGGCAGGTGATCATCGCACGTACCTTCTTCGCCAACTCGATCCCGGACGACCTCTACGAGGCGGCGATGATCGACGGGGCGAGCGAGCTGCGATACCTGTGGTCGGTCGTGTTGCCGCTGTCGAAACCGCTGCTGGCCGTCCTCGCGCTGATGTACGCGATCTTCCAGTGGAACACCTACTTCGACGCCCTGATCTATCTCAAGGATCCCGATCTCTATCCGCTGCAGATCGTGCTCAGGAACATGCTCATCCTCAACCAGCGCGGCGTCGGCGCAACGGACGCGGCGCAGCTGCTCGAACAGCAGCAGCTCGCCAACGTGCTGAAGTACGCCCTCATCGTCGTATCGAGCCTGCCCGTGCTGCTCATCTACCCCTTCATCGCCCGCCACTTCACCAAGGGCGTGATGGTCGGCGCTGTGAAGGGCTGACACCCCACCCTCACCATTGGAAGGAACCTAGAAAAGTGCGCGCCATCAACAAAAGATTCACTGCGCTGGCGGTCGCCACGACGCTGGCACTGGCCGGGTGCACCTCCGAGAAAACGCCCGGCAGCGCCAAGCCCGAGTTCGGTCCGGACGGCAAGGTCATCATCGACACGTTCGCGCCCGCCAACGCGGACCTGAACCTGGACACCAACCCGGTCACGAAGTTGATGAGTGACAAGTTCAAGATCCAGTTCCGCTGGCAGACCACCACGTTCGACGCCGGACCGGCCCGGGAGAAGCGGCAGATCGCGCTCGCCAGTGGCGACTACCCGGACCTGTTCATGCTGATCCCCTGGGTGGACGGGTTCTCACAGGCCGACGTGCTGAAGCTCGGCAAGCAGGGCGTCGCGGTGCCGCTGGAAGGCCTGATCAAGGACAACGCGCCGAACATCCAGAAGGCGCTGGACACCAACAAGACGCTCAAGGAGATGTCGACCGCGCCCGACGGGCACATCTACGCGCTACCGCAATGGTCGGACTGCTTCCACTGCAGTTATCCGAACAAGCTGTGGATCAACAGCGCGTGGCTGAAGAAGCTGAACCTGCAGATGCCGAAGACCACCGAGGAGCTGCGCACGGTCCTGCGGGCGTTCAAGACCCAGGACCCGAACGGCAACGGCAAGGCCGACGAGATCCCGATGACCGCCGACGTGCAGGACGGCCACCTGATCGACTACCTGATGGGCGCGTTCGCCTACCCGCCGGCCGGCGCGAACAACGGCGGGCTCGGCCTGCTCACCCTCAACGGCGACAAGGTCACCACCCCGGTGAACACGCCCGAATGGCGCGAAGGCCTGAAGTACATCCGCTCGCTGTACCAGGAGGGCCTGATCGACCCGGCCTCGTTCACCCAGAACGCCGAGGCACTCCAGGCGACCGGCAACAACCCCGACGCCGTCATGATCGGCTCGTCGCCGCTGCTGCACCCGGCCATCTTCGTGAACCTGGGCTCCAAGGACAGCCGCGACAAGCAGTACGACGCCGCGCCCCCGCTGACGGGGCCGTCCGGCAAGAACTACAGCGGCCTGAACTACCCGAGCTCCAGCACCTTCACCTTCATGCTGACCAACAAGTCCAGCAAGGAGGCGCAGCTCGCGGCGATCAAGATGCTGGACTACATCTACACGACCGAGGGCACCAACATCGCGGTGATGGGTCCGGAGGGCGTGGGCTGGACCAAGCCGGGACCCGACGACATCGCGCTCGACAACAGTGTCCAGCCGCTGTACAAGCGCACGCCGGGTTCGCAGGCGCCCAAGAACCTCTCCTGGGACTCGATGGCGCAGTACAACCTGACCCTCGCCTACCGCAACGCCAACGTGGTGCCGATGGACATCTACGCCGAGGCCGGATACGAGCGGCGGCTGTTCCAGGCGACCAAGCTGTACGAGGGCCACGATGACAAGGCGCAGTTCTTCCCCACCGTCTCGGTCTGGACCGACCCGAGCGCCAGCGCCGAGATCGCGACCCTGAAGACCAACCTCGACAGCTACGTCTCGCAGGGCGAGCTGGCCTTCATCACGGGGTCGAAGAACATCGACTCCGACTGGGACGCCTACGTCAAGGGTCTCGACGGCGTCGGCCTGAAGCGGTACCTCGAACTGAACCAGAAGGACTACGACAGGTACAAGAACGGCAAGTGACCCGTGCACCCAGCCGGTCGGTCGTCGGCGCCGACCGGCTGGGCACGCGACGTGCCGGCGAGTCCTCGAGGAGAACCGTAGTGACGTCCACGATCACGCATGCCGAGGCGTACCTGGTCGATATCGCCGTCGAGACCGTCCGTACCGATGCGGTGCAGGCGTTCCTCAAGCAGGAGACGGTGTTCGTCGAGGTCCGCACGGGCGACGGCCGGCAGGGCACCGGCTACTCGTACACCATCGGCACCGGCGGCACCGCCGTGCTCGCGCTCCTGCGCGACCACCTGGTGCCCCGCCTGATCGGCCTGGACGCGGCCCGGGTGGAGGCGGTCTGGCGTGAGCTCTACGCCAGCACCCGCGCCACCGCCGTCGGCGCGATCACCTCACTGGCCCTGGCCGCAATCGATACCGCACTGTGGGACCTGCGCGCCAAGGCCGCCGGCCTGCCCCTGTGGGTGCTGGCCGGCGGGGCCAAGGACCGCATTGCGCTCTACGACACCGAGGGCGGCTGGCTGCACCTCAGCACCGAGGAGCTGGTCGCCGGGGCGACAGCGTCCCAGGCGGCCGGGTGGCCGGGGGTCAAGCTGAAGGTGGGCAAGCCCGACCCGGCCGAGGACGCCGAGCGGATCGCTGCCGTGCGAGCCGCCGTCGGCAACCGGCTCGACGTGATGGTCGACGCCAACCAGTCGCTCACCGCGGCGGAGGCGATCCGCCGGGCGCGGCTGCTCGAGCCGTACGGGCTCGCCTGGTTCGAGGAGCCACTGCCCGCCGACGACGTCGCCGGGCACGAACTGCTCGCCCGCTCGACGAGCATCCCGATCGCCGTGGGCGAGTCGATGTACTCGATCGGGCAGTTCGCCGAGTACGTGCGCCGCCAGGCCGCGGGGATCATCCAGGTCGACGTCGCCCGGATCGGCGGGATCACCCCCTGGCTCAAGGTCGCCCACCTGGCAGAGGCGTGCAACGTGGCGGTGTGCCCGCATTTCCTCATGGAGCTGCACGTGAGCCTGTGCGCCGCGGTGCCCAACAGCCGATACCTCGAGTACATCCCGCAGCTGCGGGCGGTGACCCGGTCCGAGATCGCCGTCGTCGACGGCCACGCTCTTGCTCCGAGCACCCCCGGGCTCGGCATCGACTGGGACCGCGACGCGATCGAGGACAGGAGAGTCGCGTGACGGCGCTGCTCGACGTCACCGACTTCGGGGCGCATCCCGGCCTGCACCATGCCGATGCCGCGCCGGCGATCCGGGCGGCGCTGCGCGCGGCGGGTGCTGCGGCGGGCCCGGTGCTGCTGCATTTCCCGCCGGGCGACTACCACGTGTGGCCGGACGGCGCGCAGCGCCGTGAGCTGTACGTCTCCAACACGGTGGGGGACGACCCGCGGCACCGCGTCAAGTCGATCGCGCTGCTCGTGGAGGGGACGGACGATCTTGTCCTCGCCGGGGAGGGCGCCCGTCTCGTCCTGCACGGGCTGCAGACCGCCTTCGCCGTCATCGACTCGTCGCGGGTGCGCATCGAGGGGCTCGAGTTCGACGTCGCGGTGCCGACGGTCGTCGATGCCACCGTGGCCGGCGCGGGCGTCACGGCGGGCCGGGCCTACCGGCTGATCCGGGTGCCCCCGGCCACGCTGTTCTCCGTCGAAGGCACCTCGATCCGCTGGCACGGCGAAGTGCTCGGCTCGGGCGGGGTCGCCTGGTCCGGGCGCGACGCGCTCGAGTACACCCAGATCCACGATCCGGCCCGTCAGCGGACGTGGCGTGGCCCGAACCCCCTCTTCGACCTGGTCCGCTCGATCCGCTTGGTGGGGGAGCGCGACATCCGCATCGACTACGAGCACGCCGAGGAACCGGCCGACCTGGGGCTCGTCTACTCGATGCGGTCGACGACCCGCGACCACCCCGGCGGGCTCGTGCTCGACAGTACCGACGTGACGCTGCAGCGGCTGCGGCTGCGCTTCCTGCACGGGTTCGGCGTGGTCGCCCAGACGAGCCGGGACGTCACCGTCGAGGGCTGCGAGTTCCAGGCCCCGGCGCAGAGCGGGCGGCACAGCGCCGGCTTCGCCGACTTCGTGCAGTTCTCCGGTTGTTCGGGGCGAGCGGTCGTGCGTGACTGCCTCTTCGACGGGCCGCACGACGATGCGATCAACGTCCACGGCAGCTACCTGCGGGTCACCGGGCAGCCGGACCTCCGCACGCTCGAACTGCAGTACCCGCACGCCGAGACCGCCGGCTTTCCCCAGTTCTCGCTCGGTGAACAGATCGAGCTCATCGATCGCGCCACGCTCCGGGCGGTCGCCTCGGCCACGGTGCACGACGTGCGGCAGCCGAGCGGTCGCGCCCACGACCAGCCCCTGCGCACCATCGTCGTGACCGTCGACGCGGACCTTCCGGGCGGTCTCGCCGGCTGGACCGCGGTGGAGAACGTCACCCGGACGCCGAGCGTGCTGATCGCACGCAACATCTTCCGCAACGTCCCCACGCGCGGGGTACTGGTGACCACCCGGCGCGCGGTGCTGATCGAGGAGAACCGGTTCGAGCGCACCGGCATGGCCGGCATCTACGTCTCCTGCGACGCCGACGAGTGGTGGGAGTCCGGGCCGGTGCACGACCTGACGATCCGTGGCAACGAGTTCATCGAACCGGGCGGGCCGGCGATCTTCCTCGATCCGCGCAACACCCGATGCGACGGCGAGCATCCGGTCCACCACGGTGTGGTCGTGGCGGAGAACCGCTTCGTGCTCGACGGTGTGCCCGCACTCGACGCGAGCAGCACGCACGGCATCCGCTTCCGGAACAACACCATCGTCCGGCGCGGCCCGGAGGGACCCGACTTCGTCCTGCGGTCCTGCTCCGACGTTGGCATCGACATATCGCCGTCATCGGACATGGTCGGGCCGCCGGCGCCGGTTCGGTGGGAGGATGCGGAACCAGTATGAGCCGTAGCCCGGCAAGGTCAGCAGGTACGGTCGCAGGCCGATGCCGGGGAACCGGGTGTCGCCGGTGAGCTCCACCGGCGTGTGACCGTGAAACCGGGATCCCAGCGGGAGCTGCACCGGCTGCGGGTGCCGGGACAGGTTGTGCACGCACAACAGCACCTCGTCGGTGGATTCGTCGTGGTACTCCCGCAGGAAGGCGAGCACCGCGTCGTTGGAGCCGCCCAGGTTGGTCAGCTCGCCGAGGGCGAACGCGGTGTGCCGTTTGCGGATCGCGAGCATCTTGCGGGTCCAGTGCAGCAGCGAGGCCGGTTCCTGGCGCTGGCGTTCGACGTTGACCGATTGGTAGCCGTACACCCAGCCGTTGTTCATCGGCAGGTACAGACGGCTCGGATCGCATCTGGAGAAGCCGCCGTTGCGGTCGACGTTCCACTGCATCGGGGTGCGTACGCCGTCGCGGTCGCCGAGGTACACGTTGTCGCCCATGCCGATCTCGTCGCCGTAGTAGATGACCGGCGCGCCCGGCAGCGACAGCAGCAGCGACGTGAACAGCTCGATCTGGTTGCGGTCGTTGCCCAGCATCGGAGCCAGCCGCCGCCGGATGCCGAGGTTGAGCCGCATGCGCGGATCGTGGGCGTACTCGGCGTAGAGGTAGTCGCGCTCCTCGTCGGTGACCATCTCCAGGGTGAGCTCGTCGTGGTTGCGCAGGAACGTGCCCCACTGGCAGCCGTCGGGGATCGTCGGCGTCTGGGCGAGGATCTCCGACAGCGGCGCTCGGGACTCCTTGCGCACCGCCATGAAGATGCGGGGCATCAGCGGGAAGTGGAACGCCATATGGCACTCGTCGCCACCGGTGCCGGCGTCGCCGAAGTACTCCACGAGGTCGGTCGGCCACAGGTTGGCCTCGGCGAGCAGCACGCTGCCGGGGTACTCGTCGTCGACGATCTTCCGGATGCGTTTAAGGTACTCGTGCGTCTCCGGCAGGCTGGCGCAGTCGGTGCCCTCGCGCTCGAACAGGTACGGCACCGCGTCGAGCCGGAAGCCGTCGATGCCGAGGCCGAGCCAGAACCGCACCACGTCGAGCATCGCGTCGGCGACGGCGGGGTTGTCGTAGTTGAGGTCCGGCTGGTGGTGGAAGAACCGGTGCCAGTAGAACTGCTGCCGGACCGGGTCGAACGTCCAGTTCGAGGGCTCGGTGTCGGCGAAGATGATCCGGGCGTCGGGATAGCCGGTGTCGGTGTCGCTCCACACGTAGAAGTCGCCGTAGGGTCCGGCCGGGTCCCGCCGCGACTCCTGGAACCAGTGGTGGCTGTCGGAGGTGTGGTTGAGCACGAGGTCGGTGATGACCCGGATACCGCGGGCGTGCGCCTCGTCGAGCAACGTCACGAAGTCGTCGATCGTGCCGTACTCCGCGCAGATCGTGTAGTAGTCCCGGATGTCGTAGCCCCCGTCGCGGCGCGGCGAGTCGTAGAACGGCGGCAGCCAGATGCAGTCGATGCCGAGCCACTGCAGATAGTCCAATTTGGACACCAGTCCCAGCAGATCGCCGACGCCGTCGTCGTCGGAGTCGAAGCAGGCCTGCGTGAGGACCTCGTAGAACACCGCGCGCCTGTACCAGTCTTTCTCGATCGGTCGGGCTGCCGGCGGTTGCGAAGTGCGCTGTCGCGTCATGGGGTTGTCCCGTCGTGGCGTGGCGAGGCTGCCGCGCGGACGGCCGGTCATCGTCGACCGGCGGTCGCGAGGGCGGATGGGTGGCACCTGGTCATGACGCGAGCCGGTAGCCGCGGCGAATGACCGTGTGGATCAGCTGCGTGCCGTCGAGGGCCCGGCGCAGGCGCGATATCGCCATCTCGATGGCGTGGTCGTCGACCGACGCGCCGGTCGGCATGTTGCGGCGGATGTCGGCGCACGACATCACGCGGCCCGGACTGCGGGCCAGGGTTCGCAGCACCGCGATCGGGACCGGCTGGACCGGGATCAGCCGGTCGTCGACGATCACCGCCTGCCCCCGGATCTCCACCTGGTGCGATCCCAGGCTCACCCGCACGGCGTTGGCCGGCAGCGCGGTGATCAGCGTCGCCACGAGGTCGTCGGTGTAGCCGACCGGCCCGACCAGGGGTCGCACCCCCTGGGCGACCAGCGCCGCCGCGGTCACCGGGCCGAGGCAGACGGCGCTCACCTCTTCGCACAGTGCGTTGAGCAGTTCCGGCAGCCGCCGGTCGCGCTCGGCCTGCTCGAGCAGGCTCCCGGTCGCCTCCGGGCTGGTCAGCGCGATCGCGTCGATCTGCCAGCGGATCACCTGGTCGACCAGCCGCCGCAGCTGCTCGGCGTGGTTCGGCGGGAACGCGCGATAGGTCGACACCTCCACCACGTCGGCGCCCTGCCGGCGCAGGGCCCGGCACACGTCGCGCAGCGACGGCGTGTCGACCTGCACCACGATGCGCCGGCCCGCGACCGGATGCGCGAGCAGGTACCGCAGCAGCTCCTCGGTCGAGGCGGCGGCGGTCGACCAGATCTCGCGCAGGCCGAGCTCGCGCAGGCTGTCGGCCGATGCGCCGTCACGGGCCAGCAGCCGGGCGCGGCCGAACGCGGCGGTCAGTCGGTCGGCGAGATGCCACCGCTGGGCCGCCGCGAGCCAGCTGCGGAACCCGAAGGGCGACGTGACGATGAGCTCCTCGATCGGCGCGGCCAGGCACTGCTCGGTGGCCGCGCGCAACTCGTCCTCGTCAGGCTGGGCGACGATCCGCAGGGCCTGCACGGCGACCACCTTCGCGCCGGCCTCCTCCAGTGGCGCGGCGATCGCCGGTCGGCGCTGCTCCGTCGCCAGCGCCACCGTGTAGCCCGTCAGTGGCGCGA
Organism: Dactylosporangium darangshiense; assembly: GCF_039537565.1. Taxonomy (NCBI): domain Bacteria; kingdom Bacillati; phylum Actinomycetota; class Actinomycetes; order Micromonosporales; family Micromonosporaceae; genus Dactylosporangium; species Dactylosporangium darangshiense. The sequence continues at coordinate 21,111 of NZ_BAABAT010000022.1, read as the reverse complement.
TGGCCGGGCTGTTCGAGCCCCCTGGGCGGCCGGAGCCGCCCACGGCGATGCCAGCGGCCGGTCGCCGCGGGTCGGCTGGCGGTGGCGCCACGGTGTACTCCTCTCGACCCCCTGGGCTGGCGGCAGGCACACGCGGCGGCATCGGCGGTGGCGCAATAGGCGGGGTGGGGCAGCGGTGCGCGGGAAACGTTCGGGATGGCCCCGGGGTCGGGGCCGTAACCGGTCGTGGGCGGTCCCGACAGGTTGGCGTCTACCGTGCCAGGAAATGCGCCGGAGGAGAGTCACGATACGATAAATCTCCGCTCACTGATTTTGGCTCCGGCCCGGATGCTGCAAAAATGAATGCGTCGCCGAAACGGCTGCGGCTCTTGGGCGCCTTTATGCAGGAAGCGGAGCCCCGATATTCGGGGCGAAGCGGACATCAACGGCGAGTCTTTCCCGGATCCGAGTTGCGATCTTGTGAGGAAGTCGTCGTTTCTGTTGCGGATCGTTATGCGGTCTGGTCACCGCCTCGTGAACGCGACAACACTCGCCACACCATTCGATTCGGTCGACGTCACGGCCTTTCTGTGAACGCGTGGCGGCCGTCGGACGAATCCAGACGAACCCAGCAGATCGGGAGTGGTCCGTGGCGGAGGTCAGGCTCGACGAGGTGAGCAAGGTGTACGCCGACGGGACACGGGCTGTCGACGGGCTGAGCCTCGAGATCGCCGACGGCGAGCTGCTCGTGCTCGTCGGTCCGTCCGGTTGCGGCAAGACCACCGCGCTGCGCATGGTGGCCGGGCTCGAGGACATCGATGCGGGACTCGTCAGCATCGGCGGCCGCGTCGTCAACCGAGTGCCGGCGCGCGACCGCGACATCGCGATGGTGTTCCAGAGCTATGCGCTCTACCCGCACCTCGACGTCTACGACAACATCGCCTTCGGCCTGAGGCTGCGCAAGGTGCCCGGGGCCGAGATCGAGCGCCGGGTCGCCGCGACCGGAGCCGCCCTGGGGCTGCGGGACCACCTCCGCCGCCGGCCACGGGCCCTGTCGGGCGGGCAGCGCCAGCGGGTCGCGATGGGGCGCGCGATCGTCCGCGAGCCGCAGGCATTCCTCATGGACGAGCCGCTGTCCAACCTGGACGCCAAGCTGCGGGTGCAGATGCGGGCCGAGATCGCGCGCACCACCCGGCGGCTCGGCGTCACGACCATCTACGTCACACACGACCAGACCGAGGCGATGACGCTCGGCGACCGCGTGGCGGTCATGCGCAAGGGTGTGCTGCAGCAGGTGGCCGCTCCGCAGGAGCTCTACGACCGGCCGGCCAACGTGTTCGTCGCCGGCTTCATCGGCTCGCCCGCGATGAACCTGGTCACCGGCGTCTTCACGACCTCGGCGCAGGACGTGGAGCTGCAGATCAGCGACCAGCACCTGCGGGTCGATCCGGCGCTGCTGCGCAACCGGCCGGGCGTGCGGGCGTACCTCGACCGCCCGGTCGCCGTCGGCATCCGGCCCGAGGACATGCAGGACGCGAGTCTGGCGCCGGCCGACGGCGCGGTGCTCTACGGCGCCGTCGACCTTGTCGAGGCGCTCGGCTCGGAACTGCTCGTGCACCTGCGGGTCGCGGTGCCTGGCGTCGTCACCGACGAGACCCGCGAGCTCGCCCGCGACGCCGGCCTCGACCCGGTCGAACCGGTCGGCACGGCAGGGCCGCTGACCGAGCTCGTCGCCAGGTTCAGCCCGCGTTCCCGCGTTCGCAAGGGCGAGCTGGTCGAGGTCGCCGTCGACACCGCTCGCCTGCACGTATTCGACTTGGACACCGGCCGGTCGATCCCGTGATCCGCGTGACCCGCGGCGCGAACGACCGCCAACGCCCTCGCTGGGCCCGGCGCGGGTTCCGACCGTTATGACACCCCGGCAAGAAGGAGACCGTTTCATGGCACGTAGGGCACAGCTCTGCGCGGCGCTGGCCGCGGTGGCAGTGGCCGCCGCCGGCTGCGAGGGCACCGCGTCCGAACCATCCGCAACCGGGGGGCTGAGCGGCACCGTCGAGGTCGTGGCGAAGTGGTCGGGCGTCGAGCAGGCCAACTTCAAGAAGGTGCTCGAGAACTTCGAGAAGAAGACCGGCGTCAAGACCGTCTACACCTCCGCCGGCGACGACGTCGCGTCGTTTCTCAACCAGAAGATCTCCGGCGGCACGCCGCCGTCGATCGCGCTCGTCCCGCAGCCCGGCACGGTCGCCGAACTGGCGAAGAAGGGCAACCTCAAGCCCCTCAGTGGCGAGGCGCTCGACGCGGTCACCGCGAACTACAGCCCCGCCTGGAAGGACCTCGGCACGGTCGACGGGAAGATGTACGGCTTCTACCTCAAGGCCGCACAGAAGTCGATCTGCTGGTACCGCACCGACGCCTTCGCCGCGGCCGGCATCAAGGATCCGAAGACCTGGGAGGAGTTCGGCGCCGCGGCCAAGACCCTCGCAGACGCCGGCATCACGCCGTTCGCGGTGCCCGGCGCGTCGGCCTGGACGTTGACCGACTTCTTCGAGAACGTGTACATCCAGGTCGGCGGTCCGGACAACTACGACAAGCTGTCCAAGCACCAGATCCCGTGGACCGACCCGACCGTGGTGGAAACGCTGAAGATCATCGGGCAGCTGTGGTCGACGCCGCGGATGATCGACGGCGGCAACGCCGGCGCGCTGAAGATCGACTTCTCGCAGTCCGTCGCCGAGGTGTTCGGCGAGAAGCCCAAGGCCGCCATCCTGTGCGAGGGCGACTTCGTCGGCTCGGAGATCACCAAGGCCGGCAAGTACAAGGTGGGCGACACGGCCAAGTACCTGCCCTTCCCGTCGATCAAGGGCGCCAAGCCGTCCGTGGTGGTCGGCGGCGACCAGGCGGTGGCGCTCAAGGACGACAAGGCGACGACGGCGCTCATGGCCTACCTCGCCTCGAAGGAGTCGGCCGAGATCTTCGCCAGGGGCGGCGGGTTCATCACGCCGAACAAGACCGCCGATCCATCGGCGTACCCTGATGCTACAGTGCGCGGACTGGCCAACCTGGTCATCAGCGCCGACGTCATCAAGTTCGACATGTCGGACCTCGCCCCGGCATCGTTCGGCGGCGGCACCAACGCCGACGAATGGAAGCTGCTCCAGGACTTCCTCGGCAACCCGACGATGGATGCGAACGCCCTGGCGGGCAAGCTCGAAGACGCGGCCAAGAAGGACTTCGGGAGCAACTGATGGCGCGCGCGTCCGAGCCGGCAGGCACGTTCAGGGCCGTACCGGCAGCAGGGAACAGGGGTCGGCTGACCGGCCAACCGGTCCGGGGCGGCGCCCTCGCCCGCCGGCCGGACGCGCCGGACGGCAAGCCGTCGCAACGGGGGCGGGGAGGGCGCCGGTGGGAGGTTCCCGGCCTCATCACGGCGCTCTTCCTCGGCCCGGCGCTGGTCATCCTGGCCGCCGTCGTGGCGTACCCGATCGTCGCCACGGTCTGGTACAGCTTCTTCAACGCCGACAGCACCCGCTTCGTCGGTCTGGACAACTACGTCGAGATGTTCACCGGGCCGGCCACCCGCCGGGCCATCATCAACAACGTCATCTGGGTCGTCGTGGCCCCGACGGTGGTCACCGCGCTCGGGCTGCTGTTCGCCGTGCTCAGCGAGCGGATCCGGCTGGCCACCGCCTTCAAGACCGTGCTGTTCATGCCGATGGCCATCTCGTTCCTCGCCGCCGGCGTCACGTTCACCCTGGTGTACCAGGCGGACAAGGACCGCGGCGCGCTCAACGCCGCGATCGTGTCGATCCACGACGCGTTCAAGCCGCCGTCGAAGTACTACGGGACGAGCCCGCGCGACGAGGCCGGCCTGGTGAGCGTCGACGGCACGGTGCAGACTGCGAAGCCCGCCGCCACGACCGCGCCGGTCCTGCTGCCGATGGTCGGCCTGCCACCCGACCGGATCCCGGCCGAGGCGGTCGATGCGGCGCCCGACCTCCCCGCAACGGGCCTGCGGGGCGTGGTCTGGCTCGACTTCAGCCGCGGCGGCGGCGGCCGCTCCGGCGCCGTCGACGCGGGGGAGAAGGGCCTGCCCGGCATGGTTGTCGAGGCGGTACGGGACGGGAAGGTGCTCGCCACGACCCGGACCGATCCGGCGGGGGGCTTCGCGTTCCCCCAGCTCACCGGCGACGGCTACACGATCCGGCTGGCCGCGGCGAACTTCGCGCCCCCGTTCAACGGGGTCACCTGGCTCGGCGGCAGCATCGTGACGCCCGCGATCATCGCCGCGTACATCTGGATCTGGGCCGGCTTCGCGATGGTGCTGATCTCGGCGGGCCTGTCGGCCATCCCGCGCGACGCGCTGGAGGCCGCCCGGGTCGACGGCGCCACCGAGTGGCAGGTGTTCCGGCGAGTGACCATCCCGCTGGTCCGCCCGGTGCTGGTGGTCGTGCTGGTCACGCTGGTCATCAACGTGCTGAAGATCTTCGACCTGGTGTACATCCTGGCGCCGGACCCGGCGACCCAGGACCGCGCGAACGTCGTGGCACTGCAGATGTACCAGACCGCCTTCGCGCGGCAGAACACCGGACTGGGCAGCGCGCTGGCGGTGCTGCTCTTCGTACTCGTACTGCCCGCCATGCTGTACAACGTCCGCAGGCTGCGAGGAGACAGGGACCGATGAGCTTCGTATCCACAGCCAGGGTGCCGACGATCGAACCGGCCGGCACCGCGGTGACCGGCCCGCCGAGGCGCAGCATCGTGTCCCGGATCGTCGCGCGGCTCGGCGGTGGCCTGATGTACGCGACCGTCGTGCTCATCGCGCTGATCTGGCTGCTGCCGACGACCGGCCTGCTGGTGGCCAGCCTGCGCCCGGCCTCGGCCAGCGCCGCCACGGGCTGGTGGCACGTCTTCACGAAGCCCGGCGAACTCACCCTGGCCAACTACGCCAACCTCCTGAACAACGGCGACATGGTCGGCGGGCTGTGGAACAGCGTGCTCATCACGGTGCCGTCCACCGTCCTGGTCGTGGCGATCGGTGCGCTGGCCGCCTACGCCCTGGCGTGGCTGGACTTCCGCGGCCGCGACACGCTGTTCGCCGTCGTGGTCGCGCTCATCGTGGTACCGATCCAGATGGCGATCATCCCCGACGCGAAGCTGTTCGGCGCGCTCGGCATCTTCGGCACGCTCACCGGCGTGGTCGTGTTCCACGTCGCGTTCGGGCTCCCGTTCGCCATCTTCCTGCTCCGCAACTTCTTCATCGGCATCCCCCGAGACCTGCTCGAGGCAGCCCGCATGGACGGCGCCACCGAGTTCACGATCTTCACCCGGGTGGTGCTGCCGATCGGCTGGCCGGCGATCGCCTCGCTGACCATCTTCCAGTTCCTGTTCGTCTGGAACGACCTGCTGGTCGCGAAGGTCTTCGCCGGCGCGTCCAGCAAGCCCATCACCTACGTCCTGCAGGAACAGATGGGCACGTTCTCCTCCAACGTCGACGTGATCGCGCCGGGCGCGTTCCTGTCGATGCTGCTGCCCCTGATCGTGTTCTTCGCGTTCCAGCGGTACTTCGTGCAGGGCGTCATGGCGGGGTCGGTGAAGTAGCCAGTCCTCCGCCGGTCCGGCCAACCCAGGCCGAGGCGGCCGGATCGGCGGATCCCAGCCCGGCCCGCGCTCGTTCTACGCGAGCGCGGGCAGCGGGATCTTCGGAGCGCTCGTTTCCGGTCGGGTGCAATCGGGGTGAACGGGCGTAGGGTGAAGGCGCTGCTCCGGACCCCGGTGGCCGACAGTCCGTCGTTGATGGACGCGTTCCACCGATCGAGGTCGTCTCTCGTGCGATATGCATGAATTGTCATCCTGGCTCCGGAGGCCACCGCTGCCGCGCTGTCTGCGTCGGCCGGCTCGGACCCGTTGAAGGTCCCCGGAGTACCGAATGGAAAGCCGGTCCCGTCGGCCTGGGCGTAGTCGTCGTCCACGTTCGAACCTCGGCCACGACGGCGCCCTTTGACTGCCTTGCGGAGCCGGCAACATCAGCGTCGGCTTCGCCACCGTCACCCTCACCGCACTCATCGCGGCGATACAGCGTCCCAAAGCTCGCCGCGACCTTACACCGAAGGGGGCGTTGATATCTATGAATCTTCTCATGACACCGACCGTCCACATTGCTGCTCCGGCAAGAAGAGGTCTTCGGGCCGATCGGGCGGTGACCACGGAACAGCTGCTCCGTGCCCGCAGGAATCTACCGGCCGGTCATCCTGATCGGGGACCGCTGCGTGCACGGGCGATCGAGGCGAACCTGCCGCTGGCCTACCGGCTGGCGCAGCGCTACGCCGGCCGAGGCGAGCGCCCCGACGACCTCGCGCAGGTCGCCGCGATGGCGCTGGTCAAAGCGGTCGACGGCTACGACCCGGACCGGCTCGCACCGTTCGTCGGCTACGCCGTCCCGACGATCGTCGGTGCGCTCAAACGGCATTTCCGGGACACCGCGTGGGGCATGCGTGTCCCGCGCCCCACGCAGGAACTGGTGCTCGGCCTGCGAGAGGCGACCGGGTACCTCGAGCAGCTGCGTGGTCGCACCCCGACGGCCGTCGAGCTCGCAGCCCACCTGCGCGTCGATGTCGATGCACTCTCGGACGCGATCATCGCCTCGCACGTGTACCGCCTGCAGTCGCTCGACGGGCCCGGCACCGGCAATGACAACATTGAACTTGTCGATCTGATCGGCCGCATCGACCCGCGCTTTGCCCGCATCGACGAGCGGCTGTCACATGGGGAGCTCGGCCGGCTCGTCGCGGCGCTGCCGCTGCGCGAGCGGCGCATCCTTGCCATGCGGTTCTCCGACGAGATGACCCAGGCCGCCATCGCCGCCGAGCTCGGCATCTCGCAGATGCATGTCTCCCGGCTGTTGCGGGGGTCCCTCAACAGACTCCGGATCGGCTTCGTCGCCTCGGTCGAGCCGACAGCATGACCGAGAACGACGTCACCGACATCGGAAGGATGTCCATCATGTCCAACGACGCTCCGACACGTCCCTCCGACGCCCGGGCCGTGGCTCACGCACTGGTTGAGGCGGCCATGACGGCCGGATACGCGCCGTCGATCCACAACACCCAGCCGTGGCGGTGGCGGCTCACCGGCAACACCCTCGATCTGTACCTCGAACGCAGCCGCATCCGCGACGGCACCGACCCCGCCACCCGGCTCGCGACCTTGAGCTGCGGCGTCGCGGTGCACCATGCCCGGGTCTCGTTGGCCGCGCACGGCTGGCATGCCACGGTGATCCGGATGCCGGAGGAGGCCGACCCCGACCATCTCGTCCGGCTGCACGTCGACCGACGCTCGCCGATCGAGCTGCCCGCGGTCCTGCATCTGCGGACCGTCCCGTGGCGGCGCACCGACCGGCATCCCGTCACCGGCACACCGGTCGGCCCGCCGGATCTGGCGGCCATCACCGCGGCCGTCACGGCGGAGGGCACCTGGCTGCACACCTTGTCTGCAGACCAGGTCTTCGAGCTCGCCGGCGCCGCCGACCACGCCCGACGCGCCGAAGCCGGCGAACCCGCCTGGCGCGCCGACCTGGCCTACTGGACCGGCGGCGATCGGCCGGCGGGGCCCGGCATCCCCGACCCTGCGATCCCGGCCCGCGCCACCCGGTCCACCGTCCCCGGCCGCGATCTCGGCCACCACGACGACCTGACCGGCAGCGCCGAGCACGACACAGCGGCAATCTTCGCCGTGCTCCACGGCCCAGCCGACGAACCCGGCGACTGGCTCCGCGCCGGCGAAGCGCTGTCCGCCGCCTGGCTCACCGCCGCCGAGCACGGCGTCTCCGTCCTGCCACACAGCGCCCCGGTCGAAGTGCTCACCACCCACCAAGCGCTGCGCGTGATACTTCGCAGCACCGGATACCCGTACCTGGTACTGCGGCTCGGCGCCATCGACCCAGCCGACCCCGGACCACCCCACGCGCCCCGTCTGCCCGCCGACCAGATCATCGAACGTTCCTGACCAGCGCCGCGTCTACGCCAACGCGGGTACCTCTCGTCGCTGCGTACGGCGGGCACATGCGGCGGCCGCCATGGAGCGGCAACTGCGACGGCAACCGCCGCCGTTGCGGCCCGACGTCGCCGCTGTGGCGTCGAAGCCTGCAAGTGCTAGCGTCGAAATGGACGACGGCCCGCGCAGGCAGGACCACCGCCTGGTGTGGTGAACGGCGAATCAGCAATGGTCGGCCCCCGGACCCCGGGCGACGCATCATCCGCAGGATCAGGATGCGCACCGGAAAGGTCCACCAATGGCAACAACGGCAGCATCGACCATCCCACCCCGTCGCGGCGATGACACACAGCGTGCGGCGGCACCCGGCAGCTACTACGCCGACCTGCTGCGCCAGGTCAAGGCCGCCGGCCTGCTGGAGCGGCGAGTCGGCTACTACCTGACGAGGATCGCGGTGACCGGCGGATTCTTCGTCGCGGCGTGGATCGTCTTCGCGGTGCTGGGCGACTCTTGGTGGCAGCTCACAGTCGCCGCGTCCCTGGCTGTGATATTCACCCAGATCGGGTTCCTCGGCCACGACGCAGGGCACCGGCAGATCTTCCGCTCGAAACGCGCCAACGACCTGGTCGGTCTCGTGCACGGCAACCTGGCCATCGGGCTGAGCTACGGCTGGTGGGTGGACAAGCACAATCGCCACCACGCCCATCCCAACCAGGAGGACAAGGACCCGGACATGGACATCGGCGCGTTGGCGTTCACCACGCGGCAGGCCCGCGCCAAACGGGGCCCGCTAACCCGGTTCATCGCCCGCCATCAGCGCTACCTGTTCTTTCCCCTGCTGCTGCTGGAGGCGGTACAACTCAAGGTGTCCAGCGTCCAGGCTCTGACGGGTCGCCGGCTGCGCCACCGCGCTGGGGAGACGCTGATGCTCGCCCTGCACGCCGCCGGCTACCTGACCGCCGTACTGCTGGTGCTCTCACCGCTGAAGGCGGCCGCGTTCATCGTCGTGCAGCAAGGGTTGTTCGGCCTGTACCTGGGGTGCTCGTTCGCGCCCAACCACAAGGGCATGCCGGTCAACGCCACCGACGACCGGACCGACTTCCTGCGCCGGCAAGTACTCACGGCCCGCAACGTCCACGGCGGCTGGCTCGTCGACTTCGCCCTCGGCGGCCTGAACTACCAGATCGAGCACCACCTGTTCCCCAGCATGCCCCGGCCGAACCTGCGCCGGGCCCAGCCGCTCGTGCGGTCGTTCTGCCAGCAGCACGACGTGTCGTACTGCGAGACCACCCTGCTGCGCTCCTACGCGCAGGCCCTGCACCACCTCCACCACGTGGGCCAACCACTACGCGCCACCAGCGCAAGCTAACCCTCGTAAGGCCGTGACGACGACCTTGCCCCCGGGGGCGAGCATCTGCAGAACCTCGATCGGGTCGCACCGGCGGCTCCGAACGCAGGTCACGAGGCGTTCGCCGGCTCGGCTGGGACATGCCGGCGCGAGGGCTCCCGGGCGCTGTGGCCGCCTTCGTTGTCCCACACCGTGCTTGGGTCGACGCCTTCATTGCGTTCGGCGGCTGGTGCGGTGCGGGACGCGGCGAGGAGGGCCGGAGCGCGCAGCTGGTTGGCCGGGTCGGCGGCCGTTGCCATGGCGGTGGCTGCGGTGGCGGCGTCGGCCTCTGGGGGCACGACGAGCAGGTCGATCTGGTCGCCGCGCTCGGTGGTGGCGATCAGCATGCCGGGGTCGACGGTGCTGAACCACCCGGCGCGCACCACGCGGGTGCCGACCGCGATGCGCCGGAACTGGCCATCCCAGGTGCCGCTGTTGAGCATCAGCTGACGGATCGGTCCGTACCGTTCGTTCAGCGCCAGGATCAACCCCGGCAGTTCCGCCACCGGGTCCCGGGAGCGAGGCCACCACCCGCCGTCGAGGACGGCTCGCGTGGCCCGCACGGCGGTGAGCGACAGCCGTGGCTGGGTCGGTGGTCCTGGCGGGACGACGGTGACGCGTTGGGCGGCGGTGAACATGACTGGCCCCTCTCCCGACCTGCGGCTGCCACCGAGAGGTGACCGGTGTGGGAACCTGCCGCTTTGCGTCGGCGTGACTCGGTCCGTGCTGCGCCGACCGTGGTCCGTCGGCGGTGCATATTTCGGTCACCGGGGTCTCGAGCGCCAAATTCAACTCTACGCCCGCAGCACGAGAACGACGCGATGCCCCGATCGAGGTTCCTGACGGCACCTGCGATATCAGCAGTCCCACAGCGAACGTACGACGGGCTGCTGTGACTCCTGGCGGCGAGCCCGGGAGCCGTCGACCGGGACCGGCAGTTGCCGGCGCGTGCGGCTTGCAGTGGATGCAGCCGGTGCCGGGGACCACTCGCGTTGCCGGTCGGCGCCGACGACAGGGCCCCGACGCTCGTGAGCGGTCTGCCACGCCATGGCGCGTTTCACGTACTCGGGCAGCACAATGTCCTTGAGCTCGACCCGTTGGGCCTGCACGCCCCACGGACCTTCGGTGACGACGTTGATGGCGTTGGTGAGATCGATGTTGACGTCGTCCCGGCTGGACAGGAGATCATCGAGGCCGGCGCAGCTGACAGCGGTGCACAGCAAGGCTTCCGCGATCTCGGAGACCGCGTGCCGATAGTTGCCGATGTTGAGGACCGCCTTGACCGGGTCAACGACGCGCAACCAGATGACGGCGTCGACGCCGACGGGCACCCTGTCGCGGGTGACGACGTTCCGGGCGGCCGCGCTCACCACGGTGGCCTTCAGGTCGACCCTGGTCAGCCGGTCCATACCGGGAACGATGAGGGTCGGCCCGGGGCCGCGGACATCTCCGTGCAACCGGCCCAAACGGAACACCACGCCGCGTTCGTACGGTCGAAGGATGCGAACTGCGCATGAGGCGGTGAACAAGCCGATGACACCGATCGTGATGAGCACGACGAAGACGATGGTCTGGAACTCGTTCATGCGGTGTCCTCCAGCTCGACGAGACAGCCTGCCTGGGCGGTACGGCCGGGCGGCGGTCGGTCCGCAACCGGCGGAACGCGACGAAGGCGCGGACAGCAGAGGTTGGGCGCGGAGCGCCACGTCAACGCACAGGCGTGGGGTCCCGGCTGTCATCGCCGCGACGAGCGTGGCGAGGGTGACGGTGGCGAATCCGACACGAACGTGGCCGGCGCGTCGCTCACGACCGGGACCGGGCGGGCCGGGCCGCACGGCCGACATCGATTGCTGATCCGGCGATGAGCCTGGCTGCGAGCGCCGCATACCGCGCGGCGACTGCGGGCCAGCGTAGGGCTGGTGCGCGAGGCCGGGACAGCCGGGCGGCCATGGCGGGGTCGGTGAGGACCCGCCGGATCGCGGTCGCCAGTGCGGCGGGGTTTCGGTGGGGTACGAGCAGCCCGCGTCCATCGCTGAGCAGTTCGACGGCGTGCGGGAAGGTGGTGGCGACGACCGGGATGCCGGCGGCGACCGCCTCGGTGAGCACGCCGGACGTGACCTGCTCGAGGGAGTCGTACGGCAGGACCACCACGTCCGCCGACCGGATGAGCGTGCCCAGAGCCTCCTCGTCGTGGTACTGCGGCTGATAGTCCACGGCGTGCGCGACGCCGAGCTGTGCTCCCAAGCGGTGCAGGCCCGCCCGGTATGCCTCGCCGTGACGGGCGATGACCTTCGGGTGGGTCTGCCCGGCGACGGTGAAGCGCAGCGGCGGGTCGATGTTCTGCAGCAGCGCGACGGCTCGCAGCGCCCACTCGACGCCCTTGCCCGGGCCGAGCAGGCCCCACGTGAGCATGTGCGACCCTGACCGGCGCGCGACCGCCGCGCCGGCATGCCCGGCGCTGCCGTGCGGGATGACCTCGACCTTGGCGGGGTCGACGGCATAGCCGTGCAGGAGTCGGCTGCGGGCGGTGTCGGTCATGGTGACGACCGCGCCGGCGGTGGCGGCGATGGCCTCCAGCAGCACCCGCTGCCCGGACGTCGGAGCGGCCAGGACGGTGTGCAGGACCACGATGCTGGGCACGGTGAGCCGGCGCAGCAACGGCAGGACGTCCCCGCCGTCGGGTCCGGGGTAGATGCCGTACTCATGTTGCACGATGGCGACGTCGAAGGCATTGAGCGCTTTCGCCGCTTCCAGCCACCCGGCGACGCTGCCCGCCGACCAGGTGTGCACCACGCCAGGGCCGGGATGTTGGTCCTCGTCGGCGGCGGTGACCCTGACGATCCCGGCGGGCCAGCCGTCAGCGACGGTCAACTGCGCGGCCAGCGCGGCATTGAAGGTGGCCAACCCGCAGCGGGTCGGCGGATGCGTGCTGAGAAGTCCGTACCTGACTGCCATTGCGTAACTTCCGATCGTCGCCGGCATTGATGAGGAAGCAGAATCGGACCGACGACGATTCATACATTCGGCGCGTGAGAGACGACCTCGACGGTGGGACGCATCGATCAACCACACAGGTCGTCAGCCACCGGGATCCGGAGCGGCACCTTCAGCCTACGCCCGTTCACGGCGTACGCGGCTTCGGGCGGGCGGCCAGTCGGGAGCCCCGGCCGGTCTACGCGAGTCTCGCCTCCCAGATAGCGGGCCTGCGCGAACAACGGCCGGGCGTTACCGGCCTCGGCTGAACCAGTCATGTACCGGTCGAGCCGAGCCCTGCTCCCCTCTCGGCCATTGACTAGTCGCGGCGCCGGCGGGCCAGGCGGCGCAGCTGGGTGATCCGGGCCGCGCCGAACACCATCGCCAGGATGGCTGAGCCGACCCCAGCGACCAGCAGTGCCAGGGCCAACGGCAGCGTGCCGTGCATCCACAGGAAGCTGACTTCGACGCTGCGGGTGTTCTGCAGCATGAACACGATCAGCAACACCAGGGCCAGCGTGGCGGCGCAGACGCCCACCCAGGCCGCACCCCACCGGGTGCGTGGCACGGTGAGCTGCCGCGGGGCGGCCGGCGTTGCCGGGATGCCAGCGGGTTCGGTCATCGGCGGGGCAACATCCGCCGCGGCGGGTTCACCGTGATCGGGCGGTTGGACAGACATGAACACCACCTCCGAGCCCGGCCGCGGACCAGCCGCGCCGGGACGTCGAGATCGCCGGTTCTCGATTAGACCAATCGTACGCTGCGGTGCCGGTCATCGGGATGCTGATCCGTCGACGACGGCCGTGGAGCTCGAAACAGCGTTGCAACAGCGGGGCGCCCCACGCCCGCCGGCACCTTCAACCGCCGTCGGTGAGGGGTGTGTTCGACAGCGCGGCGAGGATGGCGGGGGCGTGCAGCCGGTTGGCGGGGTCGGCAGCTTTGGCCATCGCCGTCCCGGCGGTGGCCGCGCTGGCGTGGGGTGGCACGACGAGCAGGTTGACCTGATCGCCGGACTCGGTGATGGCGACCAGGAGGCTTGGTTCGGCGGTGCTGAACCACCGGATCTGCACCGTGCCGGAGCCGACCACGAGGCGGTCGAAGCCGGTGTCCCAGGTGTGACTGTTGAGGATCAGCCGGCGGATCGGTCCGTAATGGTCGGTGATCGCGACGACCAACCCGGCCAGCTCCGCCGCGGGATCCCGGGAGCGTGGCCACCACCCACCGTTGAGGACCCCTCGGGACACTCGGCCCGAAGAGAGGGAGAGTCGAGGCTGTGCGGGGGAGCCGAAGGGAACGAAGGTGGTGTGTGGCGCGGTGGCAAGCATGGCTGACCTTCTCTCGACGGGCGTCGAAGGTGGCGGTGTCGGGCGCGCCATCACGTCGCAAGGGTTTGCGGGGACCGGAACCGGAAATGGCGGGGCCCCTTGGGGACTGAGTTGAGGTGGCCGGCCCGCAGCGGGCCGGCGGGATGCGTACGGAGAAATCCGTACCTTCCAAATCATCGGACTATCGACCCGACCGGGAAGCGTCGGCAAACGGTCACGCGGCCAGGTCGTTCACGGTGCGGGAGACAGGAGAGGCTTTCCGTTCGGCAGTTCTGAGGCATCCAGCGGATCGGGCCGCGGGACCGCCGCGGCCTCGGCCTCTCGCGCGAGGAACGCGCCGAGTTCGCCGATTGTGCTCATCAGCGGGGCCGGGAACACCACAGTGGTGTTCTTGTCCACGCCGATCTCCACGAGGCTTTGCAGGTTGCGCAGCTGCAGCGCCAGCGGATGTGCCATCATGATGTCCGCCGCGCTGCCGAGCGCGTCCGCGGCCATTGCCTCGCCCTCGGCGGCGATGATCTTGGCGCGCTTCTCCCGCTCCGCCTCCGCCTGCCGGGCCATGGCCCGCTTCATGCTCTCCGGCAACTGGATGTCCTTCAGCTCGACCAGCGTGACCACCACGCCCCACTCCTCGGTCGCGACGTCGAGGATCTCCCGGATGTTGACGTTGATCCGGTCGGTCTCCGACAGCGTCTCGTCGAGGGTGTGCTGCCCGACGACCTTGCGCAGGGTGGTCTGGGCGATCTGGTTGATGGCCGCCCCGACGTTCTCGATGGCCACCACCGACTTCACCGCGTCGACAACCCGGAAGTAGGCGACCGCGGACACGTCGACGCTGACGTTGTCCTTGGTGATGATGCCCTGCGACTGGATCGGCATGGTGACGATGCGCAGGCTCACCCGCTGCAGGACGTCGACGAACGGAATGATGACGGTGAGGCCGGCCTGCCGCACACCGATGACCCGGCCGAGCCGGAAGAGCACACCGTGCTCGTACTGCTTGACGACCCGCACGGCAAGGGAAAGCACGAGCAGGAGCACGATGGCGGCGATGACGATCCATACGTATGGCATCGGAGCTGACCTCGATCAGTGGGATGCGTCCATCAGGCGATGGACTGTCAGCCACCGAGGTCCGGGGCGGCATTGTCACCCTACGCCTGTCCGCCCGAATCACCCATGACGCGCAGCGCAGCCCGCCGCGTCGAAATAGCTGATCGTCACGGCCTGGGGTGGCAAAAGGCGCGTACAGTCAACGGTGGATTGGTTCGTCAATCTCTTTGACGGCCTGCGCCCACCGGGTGCGCTGCCCGAGACCACGGCAGCCAGACGCCGCGCCGCTGAGTTCGAGGGCCGAGGACCCCGACCGGCACATCGTCACCGGCGATGACGGTGCAGCGTATCCGTCGGGAAAGTACGCCCCCACGCGGACCTCCGGACCGGCCCGCGCAACAACCTTCTGCTCCCGTCGGGCGCCCCGCGCCCGCGCGCCGGGCGACCGTCCATCCGTTGGAGGTAGGCCACCATGACTGGAACGTCCAGCTATCCGGTACGCGTGGATGCGCGCCTGGATTCGCACCTGTCACGCTGGCTGTGGCTGGTGAAGTGGGTCTTGACCATTCCGCACTACATCGTGCTGCTGCTCCTGTGGATCGCGTTTGCCGTGGTGTCCGTGGTCGCGTTCTTCGCGATCCTGTTCACGGGTCGGTACCCCCGGCCGATCTTCGAGTTCAACGTCGGTGTGCTGCGGTGGACCTGGCGGGTCAACTACTACGCCTACAGCGCGCTGGGCACCGACCAATACCCGCAATTCACACTCACCGATGTCCGCGACTACCCGGCGCGGTTGTATGTGCCCTACCCCGAGCACCTCTCGCGTGGGCTGGTCCTGGTGAAGTGGTGGCTGCTGGCCCTGCCGCACCTCGTGATCGTCGGCATCTTCACCGGCGGAGGTACCTGGCTCGCCTTCCGCTCTGACACCCAGAACTACAGCTGGACCGCCGGCGGCCTCATCGGGATCCTCGTGCTGATCGCCGCGATCATCCTGGCCGTCACCGGCCGCTACCCACATGGCCTCTACGACTTCATCCTCGGCCTGAACCGGTGGGTGCTCAGAGTCGCCGCGTACACGTCGTTGATGACCGACGCCTACCCGCCGTTCCGGTTGGACACCGGCGGCACGGACCCCGCAACCGCCGACATCGCGCCGACCGACTAGCCGACCGCCCGAGGGGCGGCTGACCCTCGACATGATCCGCGGGCGTTCGCACCGCGGAACCCGATCCACAGGCCAAATGAAGGAATGTGAGCGCGATGGTCGACATCGCCGACGAGCACAACGGCGCCACCCGTAGCACCGCCGCTTCGGCTCCCCAGCTAACGCTCAGGGAATACCAGAGGCCGGCCGCCCGGACCGGCAACCGCCCGGCGATCGACGGCCGTGGGCCGGCACCCGTGGCCGTCCCGACTGCCGAAAGCCGGTCCACGACAGCAACCAGATACCTGCTGGCCGGGAGCCGCGTCGCCCTCGGCTGGATCTTCCTGTGGGCGTTCATCGACAAGGCATTCGGTCTGGGCTACGCCAACACATCGGCGAATGCCTGGATCAACGGCGGCAGCCCCACGAAGGGATTCCTGGGCTCGGCTGAGGGCCCGTTCAGCGGCTTGTACCACGCCATCGCCGGCGCCACCGGAACCGATGTGCTGTTCATGGCGGCGCTGCTCGCCATCGGTGTCGCGTTGCTCCTCGGCATCGCGATGCGGCTCGCCACAGCAGGCGGCGCACTGCTGACCGTCATGATGTGGACCGCCGTGCTTCCCCCCGCCAACAACCCGTTCATGGACGAACACCTCATCTACGCGGCCGTCCTGATCGTCCTCGCCCTCACGGGTGCCGGTAACACCTTCGGGTTGGGCCGCAGGTGGGCCGCCATCCCGCTGGTGCGCCGTGCCGCCTGGCTGAAGTAGCCGCGAAGCGGTGCGCGCATGGCGGCGCATCGTCATGCGTGCACCGCTTCGGATGCGCGACCACATCAGCGGCGCCGCCCGGGCCGTACCGCCCAGGCAGGCGAAGGTCCGTGGGGCGTGCAGGACCACGGGTCGAGCTCAAAGACCTGGCGCTACCCGAGTACGTCAAACGCGCCATGGCAGGCCGATCACGAACGTCGAGGCCCTGTCGTCGGCGTCGGGCGGCAACGCGAGAGGGCCACGACGCCTGCTGACTCCGCCGCAAGCCACAGGCGCCGACACCTGCCGTCGCGATCGACGGTCCCGTGACTCGCCAGGAACCACGACAAGCCCGTCGCGCGATCCGTGGGACTGCTGAACGCCCGATCACGACCGATCGTTGCCCTGCGGACGTGTCCGGTGCGAACAGTCCGGCCGGCCGGTCAACCCGGCCCGCCCTGCCCGAGCCCTCGCATCACCCATCTGCGCCGCCTGGCCCGCCGGCGCCGCGACTAGCTGATCCCTTCGTCGCGGCGAGCCGGCCATGCAGCGTGTCGCCAAACCGCGAACCGATGACCCAACTCGACGGCCGCGCCGCCGCTGTTCCCGGCGCCGGCCATTGATGCACGCTCGCCGGACTGGCTCGCCGCAGGCGAACGGGATCGCGTCGCTCAGACACGTCACGACCCTTGGCCCGGGGTATTGTGGCGGCAACGGTCGCTCCAGACCTCGGCGGCGTGATCGCCGGTCGCCGGGAGGGCACTGTGAGCACCGTTGACTTGACCATCGAACATGTCCGCGCTGGGTCGGCTCGCCGGGGCAGCGACTACGCGGAGCTGATGAGGCTGGTCCGCCAGGCCGGGCTGCTTGAGCGTCGCCCCGTCTTCTACATCGCACACATCACTGCGAACCTGTTGATGCTCGTCGCCGGGTGGACGGCGTTCATGCTGCTCGGCGACGCGTGGTGGCAGCTGTTCAGCGCCGGATACCTCGCGGTGGCATTCACCCAGAGCGGGTTCATCGGCCACGACGCCGGGCACCGGCAGATCTTCCGGTCCCGGCGCGCTAACCAGTTGGTCGGCTGGGTGCACGGCAACCTGGCCATTGGGCTGGCATTCGGGTGGTGGGTCGACAAGCACCACCGCCACCACGCGCATCCCAACCAGGATGGCCTCGACCCAGACATCGGTGGCGAGAACATCGTCTACACCAGATCCCAGGCCGGTGCCCGGCACGGACTGGGTCGTGTCCTCGCCCGTCACCAGCGTGCGCTGTTCTTCCCGATGACGCTGCTGCTGGGACTGAGCCTCCATGTATCCGGCTTCAAGGCGATGGCCCGCCGCGGCTACCACAACCGGGTGCCGGAGGCGCTGCTGCTCGCGTTGCACATGGCGGCGTACCTCACCGTGATCCTGCTGGTGCTGTCGCCGCTCAAGGCCCTGGTCTTCATCGCCGTCCAGCAAGGACTGTTCGGCCTCTACCTGGGGTGTTCGTTCGCTCCCAACCACAAGGGCATGCCGATCCTCAGCCGGGATGACGACAGCGACTTCCTGCGCCGCCAGGTCCTCACCGCGCGCAACGTGCGCGGCGGACGGTTCATCGACCTGCTCCTCGGCGGCCTGAACTACCAGATCGAGCACCATCTGTTCCCCAGCATGCCCCGCCCGTCGCTGCGCCGTGCTCAACCGGTGGTACATGCGTTCTGCCTCAGCCACGACGTGCCGTACGCGGAGACCAGCCTGGCCGACTCGTACCGGCAGGCGCTGCACCACCTGCATGCGGTGGGCCGCAGCGACCAGCACGAAAGATCGGGCGCACCAGGTGGCACGGCACGGGTTGGCTGAGGGTTCGGCCGCGTTGCAGGGTCGCGGCCGATGACCGCGACGGGTGTCGGTGACTTCCCCTACTCCAGAAAAGGGCCTACGACCCCCCATGACACTGATCGGCCGGTCGGAGATCGGCGTTTCCGGCGCACTTACCCCGCTGACCGCATCCCAGGCTCTGCCGCTATGAGACTCGTGGGCCCGCACTTGCGGCAGCAAGCAACCCCACTATGCCTCGGCGGACGAGGCACAGGGTGCCGGCGTTCGTCCTGGTGAACCGGCCGTTACAGGTACTGGCCCGTCGCGTCGCTGTCGGTCTTCGACACCCGCACGGACACCACGTTGGCGAGGTTGATGACCACGCCATTCTCGTTTGCCTCGCGGTTGTACCTCGCATGGGTCAAGACCAAGCCGCGCCGCCCGTCCAGAGCCCCGGCAATCGCGTCCAGCGCCTCCTCCGGTCCACCGAAGTCCGCGCTCAGCACGGAGACATCTTCACCGCCCACCGGGTGAAATCGCATGATCAGTTCGATGTTGTCAACCACCGTCGGCCCCTTCCGCGAGCACCGAACGCGCTGTGCCTCTCTCCCGCCCGGCGCCCCCAGCCAAAATTGCGGCATTGGACACCTACCTGGCGCCAGACGCCGTACCCAACCCGTATCCAGCTGGGATCGCTGTTGCTGCGGATCCAGACACCGTCAAGTATCCCCGCCTGGATTATCGTCGACACCGTCCGGTGGACCTCGCGCAAGCCGCGCGTCACGGCCTTCGGACCAGACTTCGAGCCCCACAGCTTCACCCGAGCTCTCACCCCGCACCTGCCGGGTTCCGGCGTAGCGTGGCAGTCGCCTGCGGGACAAGCGGGAGAGCGAAGCTATTAGCCCAGCGGAGCTGAGAGGCCGAAAGATCGGAGAGGTTGGACGGCGATCCCCATTCACCTGATCCGGGCAATGCTGGCGAAGGAAAATTGCCTCGCAGGTTATTCATGTGTATCGAGCACCCGGCGCGTCGTCTGTGATGATGGCGCGCTTGATGTTCTTGACGGACGCGGGGCCCTCGAGGTTGGCCGCCGATCGAGGTGCACCGCGTTGAACGGGCTACCACGTCCACGAACCTCGGCGCGACCGGCCCGGCCTGATCATGTCCTGCGGCGGCCGCGCGATACCGCGTTGCGACTGGAAAATCGCCGGCGTCCAAGATGCAGCAGCGCAGCCCATGCCGCTGTCTACAGTGGAGTGTTGTGCCCGAACGGGCAATTTCGCGGTACGGGTTTATCGATGCGGGGATCCCGGCCCTGATGCCGTCCGGCACGGCGCGCCGCCGATCATGGTCACCGCGGCTCGCGCGGACGGGGCGGACGGGCGCGGCCGGGTGTCGGGCACGCCGGCGGGCCGGGTATAGACGCGCGGTTCCTGCCACACGCCGCGGAACGCACGCCACAGCAGGGCGGGGGCTCGATCTCGCAGAGTTCGTCGACGATCTGTTGGCCGGCGCAGCCGTTGATCACAGCCGGGTCAGGACGCGATGTGCAGTTCGTTCCGCACGCTGGTCACGCCGGCGGCGCTCCAGGCGGATCGCTCGGCCTCGCGCAGCTCCGACCACGACCCGACGCTGCCGTGCAGCGTCAGTTCGGATCCGTCGAGGTCGATCGTGATCCACCGCGGGTTCAGCATGGCGTTGCGTCGCATCGCGGCCTCGACCGCTGCCTTGGTGTCGGTCGTCGGCGGCTGCGACCCGAGCGAGATCTCGTTGCTGATCTGCGTCACGCCCTTGAGGTACATGACCGCCCGCGCTGCAGCGTTGCGCTGGTACTCCCAGGTCACCTCACCCGAGAGGGTGACTTTGCGGTCGCGAACATGTGCGGTGACCGCGTTCGGCGGGACGTCGACGGCCCACGCAAGGATCTGGCTGGCGGCTTGCGCGATGTCCTGATCGTTGACGCCGGAGGTGATCGGAGCGCGGACAGACGTCTTGTTGGTGACATTCTTGACGCCGCCGACCCGCATGGCGGCGTGCTTCGCCGCGAGACGTTCCGGCAGGCTGGCGACCTCGCCGGACAACGTCACCGTTCCGTCGTTGACCTGCACTTCGACGCCGGTTTCGTCGATGCTCGGGGTGTATTGCAGTTCCTCGATTACGGCGGTCTTCAGTTCCTGGTCGGTCTTGTGCGGTGTCTGTGCCACAAGCCCCACGATGTCCCACATCCGGAGTGGGCGCCAGTCCAATTCAGTCCGTATTGCCAAGATCTTTTGTGATCCGCGAGAAACGCCGCAGTTTATAGCGAGATAGGCCTTTCATCAGGCCAAGGTACTTGGCCCTGAGTATTTCGGCGGCAACGGTCGCTCCAGACCCCGGCAGCGTGATCGCCGTGCCCGACCGGTGGCTTGCGCGCGTGCTGCGTCAGCCGCGGCCTGCCGTACGTGGCGACCAGCCTGGTGGATTCGCACCGGGAGGCGCTGCACCACCTGCACTCGGTCGGCCGGGATGACCGGTCAGCCGGACCACTTGCGCCGGACAAGCCCGCGGGCAATTGAGGACCGCTTGACCGGGTCAACGACGCGGAACCAGATGACGGCGTCGACGCCGACGGGCACCCTGTCGCGGGTGACGACGTTCCGGGCGGCCGCGCTCACCACGGTGGCCTTCAGGTCGACCCTGGTCAGCCGGTCCATACCGGGAACGATGAGGG